>JBPCVV010000109.1:0-2571 GCA_051010195.1 Anderseniella sp.
ATGCCATGCGGATAAAGAACGGCCCGTAGTGGCCGTAGTCGGCCGGCCACCAGTCCTGGGAGTCGGTCATCAAGGCGACCAGGTCCTGCTTGGCGGCAGCCAGGTCGAGGCTCTTGAACTCCTCGGCATAGTTGAAGCTCTTGCCCATGGGATCGATCATCTCGGAATTCTGGTGAAGCATCTTCAAGTTGAGCTGGTTGGGCCACCAGTGTTGGTTGGCTGTGCTGCCGGTTGCCTTTTGGGCATTCGATCCGCTCATTACGGGGCACTTACTGACACTAATCTCGTTCATTTTTGTCTCCGTTCGTGGTGTGTTGTATCTGTTCCGTTGAAATCTGCTTGCGGATGGTAGGGACGCTGCCTTGGCATTCGCAGCCTGGTCCTGGGCAAGGGTGTGGAACGTGCGCTGTCCCGTCGGCATGGCGGCAGACTTGTTGTCCGGGGCGTAATCAGGTCAGCCGGTTGGCCGTCCCTCCCGTCACGATCGTCATACACTCGCCGGCCTGTTTTCCGGGCTTTTGACGCTTACTCCTCCCTGTCTTTGTTATCAGTCATATAGCAAACGCTGATCATTAGTTGAAATCGTATTTACTGATCATCGCTATTAGAAAATCTTATTTTTAGCCGTGCAACACCGCAACTTCGTCAAGCCGGGCTAAAGCGGCGTGTTTGCATGCCTGTCTGAAACATAAGCAATGTTTCAGCTGGTCTTCTTGATGCCGATCAAGGAACTTGCTCAACGGCCGTGCCACCAGTATGCAGGCGCATAGTCAGCATGGCTCGGCCGACATGCAGTTTGCCGGACATCTGGAAAAAATGGCCTTGCGCTCTGAATGCAGTATCCTGAACGGCATCAGCAATATCCGGCAAGAAGAACGGAGAACATCCGTTTCCGGATTGCGACAATTGCAGTGCAGGTCATTTTAGTTTCAACTGACCGAAACAGGTGCCGGTAGATGGTGTGGCTTCATCTGTCAGGTCTGCTTTTCTCCCATGTTTTCTCGAAGATGCTGCACCATGAAATCAACAAATGCTCTGACCTTGGACGATACCAACCGACCTTCCTGATGCACGACGTGAACCGGTTGCGGCGGGTTTTCAAATGCTTCAAGCACCACCTGCAGTCGCCCGTCTGCAAGGTGGGGTGCTACCTGGTAGGACAGCAGGCGCGATATGCCGCCGCCGCGAAGCAGCAATTCGATTACTGCGTCATTGGTGTTCATGCTTACGCGCGGCTCCAGCCGGACCGAAATCGACTTGTCCTTATGCTGGAACCGCCAGTCATTGCCGGGCGTGGTGCCTGTTGCCTGGATAATCTGGTGACCGGTCAGGCTTTCCGGGATGCCCGGTAGCCCATGTTTGGCTAAATAGTCAGGTGAGGCGACCGTCAACTGGCGCACTGTCCCGCAACGAACCGCGATCAGCGATGAATCAGGCAATGGGCCAATTCTGATTGCCACATCCTGTCCTTCGTCAACCAGATTGACTACCCGGTCGACGAACAGCGTGCGTGCACTCAGCTGCGGGTGCAGGTTCAAGAAATCGCTCAGAACGGGAGTGACATACATTCGCCCAAACAGTACAGGCGCGGTGACATGCAGTTGGCCACGCGGGGCGGCATGGGTGCCGACAGCGGCATCCTGAGCCTCTTCCAGTTCGAGCAGGATGCGCCTGGCATCTTCCAGGAACCGCTCACCGCTCTCGGTCAGGCGAACCGAGCGGGTGGTGCGCACGAACAAGGGTGTCCCAAGGTCGTCTTCAAGCATCGAAACGGTGCGTGTAACCGCCGGTGGTGAGATGTTTAAGCTGCGCGCAGCAGCGGCAAACCCGCGTTTGTCAGCAACGGCGATGAACACCTGGATGGCGCGAAACTTGTCCATTTATTATTCCGTTTTTTAGAATAGTAAATTCAAAATTTCACTAATTCAAACATTTTCTGAAAGAGACTACGTTTCAAGCACTGGAGACAGCGAGCGATCAGATGATCGAAAATCGAAAGGCGCATCATATGTCACGTGCATTTGCAGAAATCAGTTTCACGCCGTCCGTTCTGGCCGTGCAGGAACAACAAGGTTCAGCTGACAGTTACGCGAAGTTTTTGCACCCTGATGCTGATCGCGGCGACCGCTTAGGCCCGGCCGAATCCGAATTCATTTCCCGGATGGATGGCTTCTTCCAGGCAACCGTATCGGAAACCGGATGGCCCTATGTGCAGTTCAGGGGCGGCCCTGCAGGCTTCCTCAAGGTGCTGGACGATACCACCGTCGCCTACGCGGATTTCCGTGGCAATCGGCAATATCTGAGTGCCGGAAATCTCGCCGACAATGATCGTGTATCACTGATTCTGGTGGATTATCCCAACCGCCGCCGTCTCAAGGTCTGGGGCAGGGCGCGGCTGGTCGACGCAAAGCACGACCCTGAACTCATCACCCAACTGAAAGACGAGGGTTATCGTGGTCTGCCGGAACGCGCCGTTGTCATCACCATTGAAGCGCTCGACTGGAACTGTCCGCAACATATTCCCCAACGACTGACGCTTGATGAACTGGAGGCGCAGTTGCAGCCGGTTCG
>JBPCVV010000110.1:0-6269 GCA_051010195.1 Anderseniella sp.
AAATCTGATGGTAAGAATACCCGGCCAGACCCGCGTTAAATTGCGGTGAGAAGTGCTTCAATGCCGCAAACTCCAAGTGAAACTCTTCCCCCGTCTTGTAATCGGTGGCCGAATTTTTGTCATTGATGGTGATACCGGCGCGTCCTGATAACTCAAAACCCGTAGCCGGATCCAACCAGGTCAAACCACTATAAAAAGCAACCGACCAATGGTTGAAGGACAAATTGTCCAGGGCACCATCTTGATAATCACCAATAGGCACATTGATCAATGTGCCGATATTCCAATGGAACGGCCCAGACGTCCAACCGATTAGTCCGCCCACTTGCGGATCGCCTACAGAGACGCGTGACTGCGATACACTACCAATGGGCAACGGTGGAGATCCTGGTAATGAAGCAGTCACATCGGCATCAACACCGACACTGCCGAGTGGCAATACTCCAAAGATACCAAGGCGTCCGCCAAGAATTTCCGCGTCGGGAACCCAAAGAACGCCCGGTACACCCAACACAAGGTCCACGTCCACGTCAGCTATAAGTTGCCCGCCATTTTCAAACACCGTGCTGGGATTTGCTCCGCCACTGTAGATATAAACAGTGTTCGTTGAGAACACGCCTGATACAGGTGGTAGCATGCCCGCCTGAGGTCCGGACTGACCTAACAGGTAGGTTCCAATCCCTTTTTCCGCCGCAATTGCAACATCTGCGATCTGTGCCAACGAGAAAACAGAAACCAGACTTGCTATAATTGCGCGGCCAAAAGAAATTTTGTTCATCGCTTTACCCCAAAGATAGTCGCTGATCATATTCGTACCGACATCCCCTGATGATAGCCGATAGCAGAATGATTGCCGAACTGCGAACTCATTACAACCCATGGCCTGAAAATCCACGTTGCTTTTGTGAAGTGATTCGCATTACAGGCGCAATCTGATTGGCGTGATTGAACAGGATCAGGCCGGCATCAATCAGCGAGTGCTGGACCAATTCACACCGCCTTATGTCATAGTTGACAGCGCGGCAGGCGTATGGAATCGCAAATTGGATGCCCTTTCAGACGTAACAAACGCCGATGTCCAAATGGTCGACACTTCGATAGTGCGCGTTCATCAGCACGGGTCTTGTGTCAAGCGTGGCGAAGCACATTAGTGCAGGCTCTTTGCCCGGACGCAACTAAACTTCCGATCGGCAGAATACTTTTACAGCGCTTCCTGGACTGGTTATGACAATGGCCTCGGTATGCTGTCTGGCGTCCGAACGCGTTTTTTGATACCCAACCGCGGAACAATCCCAGTGCTCCAACCCAATTCACTCACGGTCACGACATCCATGCCAGATCTGCTGCGCGAAAAAACTCCAGTCATTCATTTCCTGTGCGTGCTCTTCGTTATCCTCACACTTGGTCCCGCGCGTGCCGATTGGATCAATTTAACCGGTGCGGAGACATCCCCTAATATCGTGGAAATCACGGTTCTGGATGACCGGGTGAATGTTCGGCTGGAGGTGTATGTCGGCGATATTGAGACGTTCACGGACCTGCTTCCTGACAGCATGTTGAAAGACGGCGGCAGGGGCCGCCCGCCGCTTGAAGACAGGATCACGCGGTTTTCCCGGGAGGGCCTGAAGGTGCTGGGACCGGACGGCAACCCTTTGCCGGCGCGGTTGGTGCTGGTGGAACCGCGCATGCGCGTTGACCGAAAATCGCCATTTGCCGGCTTCATCAACCCCCAAACCCGCCGGCGCGTGCCGGAACCGCCCGCCGACAAGCGCGTGCTCTATGTCGAGATGGACTACACGTTCGAGGGCAAGCCCGAAACATTGACGTTCTCGCCGCCACAGGACGAGAATGGCAATGCAAAGGTCGGGATCGGCTTCATCGCCTACCACAAGGCGGTGCCCATCATTGATTTCCGTTATCTCGGGGCAAACGCCACGGTCACGCTGGACTGGCAGGACCCCTGGTATTCTCAATTCACCAACCGCAATCTCAAACGCCATCACAAGTCGGCAATGATGTCGTTCCTCTACCTGGAACCCCGCGAGGTGCGCCACGAGATGCTGATCCGCTTGCGCGATCTGGAGGACTGGACAGACCTCGGTCTGGGCGGCGAACAAACGATCAGCAAGCAGGACCGGGCGCGCATTAGGCAGAAGGCGCAGGAGTTTCTGGCTCAACGCAACCCGGTGACCTCGGACGGCACCCGGCTTAAGCCCGATTCTTCCCGTGCGGAATTCCTGAAAGTATCTCTCTCCGGCCTGCAGGTCATCGAGGATGACATGCCCCTCGACCGCTCCACAGGTATCCTTGGCGTGATCCTGTCACACCATGTTGACCGTCTGCCAAAGATCGTGACGATGCAATGGGAACTCTTCAACGAGCGCATCCAGCGCATCCCGGCCACGTCCACCGATCCGGCCGGCCCGTTCAAGAGCTTTATCGATACGCGTGACCCGACGCTGGAATGGAAGAACTTCCTGCTTCAGTATAAAGAGCCAAAGGTGGAGCCGGTTACGCTCGAAGCCGGTCGGACAATCGGCGTTCCGTTGCCGTCCGTTGTGCTGTTGATCTGTGCACTCGCTGCGGCTGTTTTGGCTGTGTGCCCGAAATTGCTGTCGCGGCTGTTCTGGGGTGCCGCATCCGCGGGGTGCCTTGTAGGTGCTGTTCTGGCGGTGCGCATCGGTGTCGTAGACGTGCCCAATCCCCTGCCCGCAGCTCCAGACGAGGAAGCCTCAGGTCGCATCGTGAGCATGCTCCTCAATAATGTGAACACCGCCTTCCTGGAGAGAGACCCGGCAAAGCTGAAGAAGGCGCTGGCGGTGATCGTGGATGACCCGGTACTCTCCGACGTCGAGGCGGAACTGGGGCGGGCGCTGGCGATCAAGGTTGCAGGCGGTGGCATAGCGCAGGTCGCCGCCATTGAGGACCTGAGCTTGACGGAGATCAGCGCGCTTCAGGACCGCGCTGGTTTCAGGTCTCTGGCCGAATGGACGGCCACGGCCCGCGCCGGTCATTGGGGCCATCCGCACCGGCGTACGATAACGTTCCGAGCGTTGATGGAAGTTGCCAATATCGCGGGCGCATGGAAGCTTGTCGGCCTCACCGTCGTCGACGCCAAGCAGCAGAGCTGACCATGAAGCCCTGGTTCCGCGTCCTGCTGTGTTGCATTCTCCTGGGTCTTGCGGCCTTGCCTGCCGGAGCGCACTTCCTGCTCAATCTCAATGTGCGCATCCTGCATGTGGAGCATTTAAGTGATGGTGTCCGTGTCTATCTGCGAACGCCCATGCCCTATCTGGTGGCGGACAAGGTGGGTCCCACCGATGTCGATGGCCTGCCCGCGCCCGCGCCATATACAACCAACCGGATGGAAGACGGCAAGCTGGTCCATTATGCCGATCCGGCACAGCTGAGCCAAAACCTTAATGGCCTGGGGACCATGGCGGCCGAGGGGTTTCGCCTGGTGAGCGACGGCAAGCGCCTCAACGCGACGGTGGAACAGACACAGGTTCACCGGGTCGGCGAGCATCCGCCCTTCGCAACCCTTGCAGAGGCCAAGGCTGCGCTTGCCGCCGGCAAGCCCTATCCAACGGACGCCAAGCCGCTCTATGTCGGAGATGCGGTGGTCGATGTCATTCTGCGTTATGGGAGCGACGCTGCCATTTCCAGTTATGAGATCTCTAGTAATCTCAATCCAGGTCTGTCAGGCCAGGAGAACACGGCGAATCTGATCCTCGATTACAGGCCGGGCGGCACCAAGGTATTCCGAGCCCGTGGCCTCCTGGCAGAGCCTGTCGCAGTATCGCGCTCGGCGATTTCCGCCATTTACACCTTCATCAAAGAAGGCTTCCGCCATATTCTGGAGGGCCTGGATCATGTACTATTCGTGCTCTGTCTGGTGCTCGGCGCGGCAGCGCTGAAGGATCTAGTGTGGCGGGTCACCGGCTTCACCATAGGCCACAGCATCACATTGACCGCAGGTTTCTTTGGTTTCGTGCCCGACGGCGCCTGGTTCGTGCCTGCGGTGGAGACCGGTATCGCTCTCTCCATTATCTACGCCGCTGTCATCGCCATGCCGGTGCGCGCGAAGAGAGTGGGGAACGAGCAAGCCACGTTCTTCGTCACCTGCGCAATCGGCTGGCTGCACGGCCTGGGCTTCTCCTTTGTCTTGCACAAGATTCTGCAGATCACCTCACCCGATATCTGGCAAAGCCTCCTCGCCTTCAATGTCGGCGTCGAGATTGGCCAGCTCACGATCGTGCTCGCCACCTGGCCGCTGTTTCGATTGATAACCCGGTTAAACGAGCAGGTCTCGTACATCGTCAAATGGGCAATCGGAGCTGGCTGCATCGCCATCGCCGCCTACTGGACAATCGAGCGCACCGGCCAGCTTTTCGGAGCGCTTTAGCTGCCCAGACGGAAGGCTTCGATCGATTTTGACTTGCCTTTGGCGGCCAAGGCACCAACGGCCTCAGCCGAAATGTCCTTGTCAAGCTCCGCAACAACATCCTCTGTGGCCAAGATGACTGTTTCCGCGTTCGGAGCAACTTCCTTGCCGAGTTGTTCCATGCGCTGGGCGGTGTTCACGGTATCGCCGACGACGGTGTAATTCATCCGCTCGGGCGCACCGATGTTGCCCACGACTGCTGGTCCACAATGCAGGCCAACGCGAAAGCGCACCGGGGCATCTCCGCGCGCCATGCGCGCAGCATTGTCTGCATGCACGGCCGCCGCCATGGCGCATGCCGCCCTGGCGGCTCGTTTGGCTTGATCCGGTTGGTCGTCTGGCGCGCCCCAGAATGCCATGAGCGCATCACCCATGAACTTGTCGATTGTGCCGCCCTCCGCCTCCACGCAGGCTGCAAGCAACTCAAAGTGATGGTTCAGATATGCCGCCGTCTCCTCAGCCGACATTTGTTCTGATATGGATGTGAAGCCGGCAAGGTCGCTAAAGAGTAAGGTGATTTTCTTTTGCTCGGAAGCGACGACCTGGCTGCCCCGGCGTATGAGCCGGTTGACCAGGGATTTGGGAACGTAGAGCGAGAACCAGCGCAGCGCTTGAAGCATGTTGTTGAAGGCGCGGGCCTGGGCATCTAGTTCGGCAATTCGGCTGCGGGGCAATTCCTGCACATCGTTTACTTCCAGCTCCGCAATGCGCGAAATGCCGTCACTAGCGGTCTTGACTAACCGCGCGATTGAGTGGCCCAAATATATGGCGAGCAGAGCCCCGAGCACAATTATGACAAGGCCGATCTGCAGCGAATTCCGAACGCTCAGAAGCGGGGCTTCTATAGTCTCCGCATCCACATAACCGCCGATAGTCCAGGGCGCTGCGCCGTACCCTTTCAGCTTTGTGAAGACAAAAACATATCGCTGCCCGGCGACCGATGCCTCGCGAACCTCCAAGTTTCTGCTCACCGTGTCCCCGTGCAACTGACGAGTTTCCGCAGACAAAAATCGGGGCAACACCAAATCTCCGACACGGTTGATCTCAACTGTCGGGGACCGCTTGGACAAATCAGGATGGTTGGACGTTAGATTTGGGTGAGCGATAACCTGGGACTTGTTGTCCAGGATGAATGCTGTTCCGTTGAACTGAGAGCTTATCGCGATCACCAGGTCCGACAGCTCGTTAAGCGAAATCGCTGCCAGGACAACCCCAACGAAAGTCTCGCCGCGCCACACGGGCTTGATATAGTTCACGAAGGACCGTCGGCGTTCCTCACTATACAGGATTTCATTCCAAAACCCGCGTTTAGTCTGCATCGCCCGTTGCAGTGCCTTTTTTGCGAAGTCACTATTGTGCGCTGGGCCTATCTCGATATGCCAAGGTTCACCCGAGCTGCCGCGAAAGGCGCGCGTGGCCTCAAGATCGCGGCCGAAAAAGACCAGCGCGGTCACTTGCGGTGTTGCTGCCATCGCCGCCGTCAGGATCTGTGCAATGTCTTCGCTTCGGCGCCCCCGTGGCCGGCGCGAGGTGATGAGTTCAGCAGTCCATTCAGTCTGCTTGACGACTGGATCCAGATGATCGCGCAGTTCATCTTCCATATGCGAGAGTGATTGCTGGGCCAGTTTTGCAACAAAGCTCACGGCCGTGTCCCGGCTGGTTTGGTAGCTGGTCCAAACGACGGTTCCAAGAAGTACCACCACCATGACGACGAAGCAGGTCGCTATTGTGAAAGAAATCGAGACGCGATGTTGATTGGTAAACACTATGCTGGGTGACAGGACCGTTTTTCCGTCTGGTTTTCTCCATTAAGACCGAGTTGGGC
>JBPCVV010000111.1:0-20180 GCA_051010195.1 Anderseniella sp.
CCTCCACAGCGGCGTGTGTGTCGAAATACTCCATGAATTCGGTTGCCTTGCCGTCTTCAAGATACCAGACATCCACTTTCGGCAGTGTTATGCGTTTTCCAGTTCGCTTGTTGGTCCAGGAGCATTCGCACAGAACCACGACACGGCCTCCCTGCGCCACCATCTCATTGACGTGAAAAAACTCCATCGACCACTCATTCACCAGTTCGCGGAAGTAACCGGCGACTTCTTCCTTGCTGGCGCGCTTTTTTGCGAAGTCCATTCCGGGCTTTCCGTCTGCTGCCGACCCCCAGCGGACCTCATCCGCCAGAATGTCGAACACAACAGACGGATCGCCCTTCGTCTTGTGCCATTCGGCATATGCGTTTTGCAAAATGGTGACATTCGGATTCTCAGTTGCCATTAGCTCGCTCCGATACTTGGTGACTCGACCCGGAATTACGAAAAACACGAACATGCATTCTGTAGTCCCGGGGAAGCACAAGTAACGCACGTAAAATAACGTTAGGTCAAGAATATGTCAGGCCGCCTAGAGAAATGTGAATTGACTACCTGCCACCCCGCCGGCTCGACGGGGCCGCAGATGCCAGCAGGCGTACCTACTTCAACACCTTGGGCCAGTTCTTGTCGGCCGAGGTAATGTGACCAGGCACATCCTTTTCCCAGTTTTTCTGCACCGATTTGCTGTAGTTCAGATACAGCTTGCCATCGACGATGGACCAGGAGTCGGGATCGGTCGAGGCGGTGTAGCCCTGCGACACGGCCCAGGCGCAATACCCGCCATACTGGGGTGCGTATTTTTCCGGCGCCGCGGCGAAGCGGTCGCGGTTTTCCGCGCTGGTAAAGCGCCACTTAGCGCCGTTCCACTCATGGGTGATATTGGCGTCGCCCGCGACCGGGCGGCCTTCAGTGAAATAGCTGATCGGGTCGGTGCCGTCGATCGCCGTGCCGGAGCCGCTCTGGTAGACAGGCGCCTTGTCGGCCCACGCCGGGGTGAAGGTGAACTGGGCCAGGATCAACGCCAGCACGGCAAACAGGGTTTTCAAGCTTCGCACGAGATGCTCTCCTCATCGATTTCAACCAGTCGGAAGGTGGCTACTAGCAGTTTAGTTAGGCCAAAGTAATGCCACTCACGGCATCTTTATGACCCTGTTATCGATGATCACGACAACAGCCGGGCAACGCGCTTCTGCGCCTGTTCGGCAATTTTCCGCGCATCAACGCCGGTCAACTCACCCCCGCTGACCACCCGCCTGCCCTCGACCAGCAGGTCGCGCACGTTGAGCGGACCGCACAGCAACAGGGCCGCCACCGGGTCCCAGGCGCCTGCGGCCTCCAGCCCCGACACATCCCAGATGGCGATGTCGGCCCGCTTGCCCGGCTCGATGGAGCCCAGTTCGCTGGCCCGCCCCAGCACTGTTGCCCCGCCCAGCGTGGCGATCTCAAGAGCCTCGCGCGCGGCAAAGGCATCGGCCCCGTGTTTGACCCGCTGCAGCAGCATGGCCTGGCGCGCTTCCGACAGCAGGTGGCCTGAATCATTGCTGGCCGACCCGTCCACGCCCAGCGCCACGCACACCCCGGCATCGCGCATCTCGCGCACCGGCGCGATGCCGGAGCCCAGCCGGCAGTTGGAGCACGGGCAATGGGCCACTCCGGTCCTGGTGCGGGCAAACAGATCTATTTCCTCATTATCCAGCTTGACGCAGTGGGCATGCCATACATGGTCGCCGGTCCAGCCCAGATCCTCGGCATACTGACCCGGCCGGCAGCCGAAATTTTCCAGCGAATAGGCGATGTCCTCGTCGTTTTCCGCCAGGTGCGTGTGCAGCATGACGCGCTTGTCTCGGGCAAGTGCGGCCGCCTCCTTCATCAGATCGGTACTGACCGAAAACGGCGAACACGGCGCCAGGCCGACCCGCACCATGGCGCCGTCCGACGCATCGTGATGGGCGTCTACCACGCGCACAAAATCTTCCACAATGTCCGGCTCTTTCTCGACCAGCGAGTCCGGCGGCAGGCCGCCATCGCTCTCCCCGACACTCATTGCGCCGCGCGTCGGGTGGAACCGCACCCCCACCGTGCGCGCCGCTTCGATGGTGTCTTCCAGCCGGACGCCGTTGGGAAAGATGTAGAGATGGTCCGAACTCATGCTGCAGCCGGATATCGCCAGCTCGGCCAGCCCCAATTGCGCCGAGACAAACATGTCTTCCGGCTGCATCCGCGCCCAGATGGGATACAGCGCACGCAGCCAGTCGAACAGCAGCGCGTCCTGGCCGGCCGGCACGGCGCGGGTCAGCGTCTGGAACAGGTGATGATGGGTGTTGACCAGGCCCGGCGTCACCACGCACCCGCGCGCGTCGATGGTCTCGTCAAAGTCACCGTCGTCACCGGACGCCCCGATTGATGCAATCACGCCGTCTTCCACCAGGATGTCCACCTCGGCGATTTCGCGGCGGTCGGAATCCATGGTGACGACGACATCGGCGTTGCTGATCTTCAGTTTCGTCATGGACCCATCGTGCCCTGACGGTTGGCAGTCGCACAAGCCCTGCCGGGAGGCAGTCTGCACAACGCACATGGAAGGTGTGCGCTGCCAGCAGAGTTTAACGCTTGATCACGGTGCCTCTCTCCTGATCTAGTCACAGGATTCCGCAACGTCGCATTGGAGACGGCGTCCCATGTCCGAAGATCGCCCGGCGCTGGCAGCAACCCTGATGGTGGGCTCACTGTGCATGCTCAGCTTGCAGGACTCGCTGGTCAAGCTGGCCAGCGCTGACGTCTCCCTGTGGCAGTTCCAGTCGCTGCGCGCCATCTGCAACCTGACAATGCTGTTTCTCCTGGCCCGTTTCATCTGGGGCAATGGGTCTGCCTGGCCGAAACGATTCTGGGCCGTGGCCCTGCGCAGCCTGTTTCTCATCGGCGCGATGTTGAGTTTTTTCGGCGCCCTTCCGTTCCTCTCCTTATCGGAAGTGGCAGCGGGCCTTTATGTATTTCCACTGTTCGTGGCGGTACTGTCTGCGCTGATCCTGCGTGAGCATGTCGGCCCGCGTCGCGCCATCGCGGTCGTCACCGGGTTTGCCGGCACGCTGCTCATTCTCAAACCGGCGTCGGCCTCGTTCCAATGGGTGTCGCTTGTGCCGGTCATCGCAGGCCTATGTTACGCCGCCACCGTGCTGACCACCCGCAAACTGTGCCGGGAGGAAAACCCGGCGACCCTGGCCCTGGGCGTCTCGGTGGCGTTCGTAACCGTCGGTATCCTGGGCATAGCGGTGTTGGAAACCGTGCAGCCCGCGGCACTGGCGGAAAGCTGGCCGTACCTGTTCGTCGGCTGGAACCCGTTGAGCCTGGAAATCGCCGGCCTCATCCTTGTATGTTCCATGCTCAATCTGGCCTCCAATATCGGGCTGGCCAAAGCCTACCAGAGCGCGGAGTCGAGCTGGCTGGCGCCGTTCGACTATTCCTACCTGATCTTCGCAACCTTCTGGGGCGTAGTGATGTGGGGTGACGTGCCCGACCTGTTGTCATTCACCGGCATGGCCATGATCGCCGCCTCCGGTTGCTACGTAGCCTGGCGCGAACGCACCGAAAGCCGGTTGCGCGAGGCCGACCTCAACCGGGCGCTGCGGTAAATCCTGCGTCACACGTAGCGGAACACGAACACGAACCACGCCAGCGCGATGCCCAGCGGCCACCATAGCGGTGAGCCGACGAAGAACAGCCAGCCGATGAAGATGAAGGCAGAGCCTAACAGCGAGATGAACAGCCGGTCACCGCGGGTCGTGTCTATGGCGAACACACCGCGGCGCGGATCGCCACCCGGCCGGTAGTATTCCCACACGCCCATGGCTGATATGGCGGCCACGATGAACGCGAAGAAGCTGGCCGTGGCCGGTGTCCAGGCCATCCAGCTGCGGCCCAGCGGCAGGGTCCACCATTTGGCGGAAAACATGACAACCTCTTCCATAGTATCCCGAGTTCCTCTTCTAGACCCGGCCCAGGGCAAAGCCCTTGGCGATGTAGTTGCGCACGAAGTAGATCACGATGGCACCGGGGATGATGGTCAGCGTGCCGGCCGCCGCCAACAGCCCGAGCTCATAGCCCGACGACGAAGCGGTCTTGGTCATGGTGGCGGCAATCGGCTTGGCGGCGACCGCCGTCAGCGTCTTGGCCAGCAGCAACTCAACCCACGAGAACATGAAGCTGAAGAACGCCGCCACGCCGACACCGGCGGCAATGGTCGGCACGAATATCTTCACGAAGAACGCCGGGAACGA
The DNA here is from genome assembly GCA_051010195.1 of Anderseniella sp. Lineage (GTDB taxonomy): Bacteria > Pseudomonadota > Alphaproteobacteria > Rhizobiales > Aestuariivirgaceae > Anderseniella. The sequence continues at coordinate 4,275 of JBPCVV010000111.1, forward strand.
ATAGCCGTCCACATAGGCCGTCTCGTCAAGCTGCTTGGGCACGCCCGACATGAAGCCTTCCAGGATCCACACCGCCAGCGGAATGTTAAACAGGGTATGGGCCAGCGCCACCGCCAGGTGGGTGTCAAAAATGCCGATGGCCGAATAGAGCTGGAAGAACGGCAGCGCGAACACCGCCGCCGGCGCCATGCGGTTGGTGAGCAGCCAGAAGAACAGGTGCTTGTCGCCGAGGAAGCGGTAGCGTGAAAACGCATAGGCCGCAGGCAGCGCCACCGTCACCGACAGCACCGTGTTGATGCTCACGTAGATGATCGAGTTGATATAGCCGTTATACCAGGTCGGGTCGGTAAAGATCGTCCGGTAGTTCTCCAGCGTGAAATTCTGCGGCCACAGGGTAAACGAGCCAAGGATTTCATTGGTCGTCTTGAACGACATCGACACCAGCCAGTAAATCGGCAGCATCAGGAAGATGATGTAGATCGTCGGGATCAGCCATTTGGCGCGTGCCATCACTGTTCCTCCCCTCTGGTCATCACGGTGTAGAAAATCCAGCTGAACAGCAGGATCACCAGGAAGTAGATCAGCGACATGGCCGCCGCCGGTCCAAGGTCAAACTGCCCGAGCGCGATCTTTACCAGGTCAATGGACAAAAGCGTTGTCGAATTGCCCGGTCCGCCACCGGTCAACACCGAAGGCTCTGTATAGATGTTGAACGAATCCATGAAGCGCAACAGAACCGCGATGGTCAGCACCCGCTTCATCTTCGGCAACTGGATATAGCGGAAGATCGCCCACGAACTGGCCCCGTCAATGCGCGCCGCCTGGTAGTAGGCGTCGGGGATCGACACCAGGCCCGCATAGGCCAGAAGCACCACCAGCGACGTCCAGTGCCACACATCCATCAGGATCAGCGTGAACCAGGCATCTCCGGGTTGGCGGGTATAGTTGTAGTCAAAGCCGATGCTATTCAGCGTCTTTCCCAGCAGGCCAAGTTCCGGCAGGCCGAATATGTTCCACATGGCGCCGACCACGTTCCACGGGATCAGCAATGGCATGGCCATCAACACCAGGCAGACCGACACCCACGGGCCCTTGCGCGGCATGGCGAGCGCGATGATGACACCCAGCGGCACCTCGATGGCCAGGATGGTGAAGGTGAAAAACAATTGCCGGCCAAGCGCATCATGGAACCTCGGCGAGCGCAGGATTTCCTCAAACCAGCGCAGGCCGGCCCAGAAGAACACGTTGTCGCCGAAGGTCTCCTGCACCGAGTAGTTGACCACGGTCATCAGCGGCACGATGGCGTTGAAGGCGACCAGCATCAGCACCGGAGCCACGAAGAACCAGGCTTTCTGGTTGACGGTCTTGTTCATGGCCGCCCCTCCCGGCCTGCCAGCCATCCATTGGTGTAGATGCGGGTTGCGGCGGGGTCGAATTCAAGACGCGCTGAGTCCGAAGGGATCGCTCCGCCTTCCTCGACCAGCAGCCTGACGCGGCCGCCGGCACTGTCTGCCTCCACCACGGAAAACCGCCCGGCATCGGAGACCTTCACCACGCGGGCCTCCAGCCCCTGGCGTGAGAATTTTACGAACTCGGGGCGCACGCCAATCTCAGAGTCTCCGGCTTTCGCATCCGCCGCGTTCGCCGTGGCGATCCGCTTGCCCGCAATATAGGCCTCGCCGTTCTTCACCTCGCAGGCCAGCACGTTCATGCCGGGAGAGCCGATGAAGTGGCCGACAAACGTATGATGCGGTTCTTCAAACAGTTCCTTCGGCGTGCCCACCTGCACCACCTCACCGACATTCATCACCACCACCTTGTCGGCAAAGGTGATCGCCTCGGTCTGGTCGTGGGTCACGTAGATCATGGTGTTGGGCACCCGGGTGTGCAGTTCCTTCAGTTTCGAGCGCAACTGGAATTTCAGATGCGGATCTATCACCGTGAGCGGCTCATCGAACAGGATGGCGTTGACATCGGTGCGCACCAGTCCGCGGCCCAGGGAAATTTTCTGCTTGCCGTCGGCGGTCAGCCCCGATGCCCGGTTGTTGAGCGTCGCAGTCAGGTCGTTCATCTCCGCCACCTCGAGAACGCGCTTGTTGACGGTGGCCTCGTCGACACCGCGGTTGCGCAGCGGAAACGCCAGGTTGTCGTAAACGGTCATGGTGTCGTAAACGACGGGAAACTGGAAAACCTGAGCGATCTTGCGCTGCTCCGGCGGCAGGCCGGTCACGTCATAGTCGTCGAACAGGACGCTGCCGTGCGACGGTGTCAGCAGGCCGGAGATCAGGTTGAGCAGGGTCGTCTTGCCGCAGCCCGAGGGACCGAGCAGCGCATAGGCGCCGCCGTCCTCCCAGTCAAGATTGAGCTCCTTCAGGGCCCAGTCCTCGTCCCGTTTCGGGTTCGGCATGTAGCTATGTTTCAGGTTCTTCAGGGTTATCCTGGCCATATCACGCCGCCTTTCCGGCGCCGGCCAGGTCGACCAGGCTGCCGTCTGAGTCAAAGTAGAAGCACTTAGACATGTCGGCATAGAACCGGGCGAAGCGGCCGGTCTCGAACGGATGCACCCCGTGCGACAGGGACACCCACGGGTGGTCGTGGGCGTGAAAGTGAATGATGCTTTCAGAGCCGGTGAGTTCAGCCACCTTGACCTTGCCCTCGATGACAACCGACCTGGATGACTGACGCACCGGCGAGACATGGTGCGGGCGGATACCGATGGTGTAGTTGCCTTCGGCAAGGCCCTTGTCCGCCTTCCACGACACCCCTTCGTCGAGCAGCACCCAGCCGGCTTTCACCGATGCATGGGCCAGGTTGATCGGCGGTTCTGAAAACACTTCCGCCGACGTCAGGCTGGACGGATGCCGGTAGATGTCACCGGTCGGGCCGAAATCCACCACCCTGCCCTCGTGCATGGCCGCGGTGTGACCGCCCAGGAGCAGCGCTTCGGTCGGTTCAGTGGTCGCATAGACCACCACGCAATTGCGCTCAGCAAACATCCTGGGCAGTTCGTCGCGCATTTCCTCGCGCAGTTTGAAATCCAGGTTGGCAAGCGGTTCATCCAGCAATATCAGGTCGCTGTCCTTGACCAGCGCGCGCGCCATGGCGGTGCGCTGCTGCTGGCCGCCGGACAGCTCCGACGGCCGGCGATCGAGCATCGCGGAAATCTGCATCAGCTCGGCCATGTCGCCGACCCGTTTTTTTATCTCGGCCGCATCAAGACCCGCAACCCTCAGCGGCGAGGCGATGTTGGCGAACACCGACATGTTGGGATAGTTGATGAACTGCTGGTAGACCATCGACACATTGCGTTTCTGGACCGCGGTGCCGGTGACATTTTTGCCGTCGAACCAGACCTCGCCCGATGTGGGTTTTTCCAGGCCGGCCATCATCTGCATCAGGGTTGTCTTGCCGGCCAGCGTGGTGCCTAGCAGCATGTTGAAACTGCCCGGCTCAAACGTCAGGTCGGTCGGGTGGATATGTACGTCCGCCCCCACCTTTTTTCCCACGTTTTTCAGTTCAAGCGCCATAGCGCATCCTGCCGCCGCTTAGTGTTCGGACACAAGGTTAAATGGAATTTTCTGGAAACGGGGGGAGTGGCCCGGTGTCTGAATACCGGACCACTCATCGCGCACGGGAGAAAATGCGCTTCCCTACTGCGCCCAGCGCTTGACGATTTCTTCGTATGCGATCGTCTTGCCTGGCTCTTTCTCGTTTTCCAGCTTGGCAGCCGGACCGTTTTCCTTGCCGAGCCACTCGCCCGGATCCTTGGCTTCGTTCAGGCGCGGACCGCACCCACCATAGATCTTGGCCTGTTCATCGGCCGCCTGCATGCGGCTCATGACCTGGTCCATTTCACCGGCCAGGCGATCCATCGCCTGCTGCGGCGTGAACGCACCGGAGTTCACGTCACCGATGTTCTGCCACCACAACTGGGCCAGTTTCGGATAATCCGGCACGTTGACACCGGTCGGTGTCCAGTTGACCCGGTCCGGCGAGCGGTAGAACTCGATCAGGCCGCCCAGTTTCGACGCACGCTTGGAGAAGTGGTCATGGCGCACCGTGCTGTCGCGAATGAAGGTCAGACCAACGTCGGACTTTTTCACATCAACCGTCTTGGACACCACGAACTGGGCATAAAGCCATGCAGCCTTGGCCCGGTCGACCGGTGTGGACTTGAGAATGGTCCACGAGCCTGCATCCTGATAGCCGAGCTTCATGCCGTCTTTCCAGTACGGCCCGTGCGGGCTCGGCGCCATCCGCCACTGCGGATTGCCGTCGTCGTCAACGGTGTTGTTGCCTTCTGACTTCGGCGCCACCATGGAGGCGGTAAACGCCGTGTACCAGAATATCTGCTGGGCCACATTGCCCTGTGCCAGGGCCGGCAGCGACTGGTAGAAGTCGTAATCGGCCGCCCCGGGAGGCGCATATTTGCGCAGCCACTCGTCCCACTTGGCGATGGCGAACACCGATGCGGGCGCATTGGTTCCGCCGCCCCGGGAAACCGAAGCACCGGCCGGATTGCAGCTGTCGGCTTCCATGCGGATGCCCCATTCGTCGATCGGGCGGCCATTGGGCAGGCCCGCTGACGTGGAACCGGCCATGGACAGCCAGGCATCGGTCATGCGCCAGCCGAGGTCCGGTGCGCGCTTGCCATAATCCATATGGCCGTAGATGCGCACCCCGTCGATTTCCTTGACGTCTTCGCTGAAGAACTGTGCAATGTCTTCGTAGGCCGACCAGTTGACCGGCACGCCCAGTTCATAGCCGTACTTGGCCTTGAACTGTGCCCTCAATTCCGGCTTGTCGAACCAGTCCTTGCGGAACCAGTACAGGTTGGCGAACTGCTGGTCCGGCAACTGGTAAAGCTTGCCGTCCGGGCCGGTGGTGAACGACTTGCCGATGAAGTCATCCACATCAAGGCCCGGATTGGTGACGCCCTTGCCCTCGCCGTTCATCCAGTCGGTCAGGTTGACCGCCTGCTGCAGGCGCGAATGGGTACCGATCAGGTCGCTGTCATTGATGTAGGCATCATAAAGATTGCGGTTGGTCTGCATCTGGGTCTGCACCGCCTGCACCACCTCACCTTCGCCGAGAAGCTGGTGATTGACCTTGATGCCGGTAATTTCCTCAAACGCCTTGGTCAGCGTCTTGGATTCATACTCATGCGTCGGAATGGTTTCCGACAGCACGTTGATCTCCATCCCCTTGAACGGTTCAGCCGCCTTGATGAACCATTCCATCTCCTTCAGCTGATCTTCCTTCGAAAGCGCCGATGGCTGGAATTCGTCGTTTACCCACTTCTCCGCCGCGGCCATGTCGGCCTGCGCAGGAAGAGCCGCAGCGCCCAGTGCAACTACCGCAACTGACGCCAAAAGCAGCTTTTTCATGATGTCTCCTCCAACTGATTGCGTACGCACTCATTCCCGACAGCGGTGCGTCACGGCATTAGGACATAACGAATAAAAACGAAAGTCAATGGTTTTCTATTTGATTTATTCGAAAAAAATCGCAACTATTGTGAAAGCAACCGAAGAGGTGTGTCGTGACGGCATTGCCGCCCAGACAGATGGACATTCTCGAGATCGCGCGCCGTGAAGGCCGTGTGGACGTGGAGACGCTTGCGCACCATTTTGACGTCACTCCACAGACAATCCGCAAGGATCTCAATGACCTGTGTGATATTGAGAAACTCAACCGCGTGCATGGCGGTGCGGTATTTCCGTCCAACACGGTCAACATGGCCTACCAGGCTCGCCGCGAAATTGCTGCCGACGGCAAGGCCCGCATTGCACGCGCCATCGCCGATCTGATCCCGGATAATTCCTCGCTGATCCTCAATATCGGCACCACAACCGAACAGGTTGCCTTTGCCCTACGCCGCCACCAGGGGTTGATGGTGATCACCAATAATCTCAATGTCGCCTACATACTATCCGACGCGCCGGGCGTCGAAGTGGTGGTGTCTGGCGGCATGGTGCGCAAGAGCGACGGCGGCATTGTCGGCGCCGCGGCCATTGACCTGATCCGCCAGTTCAAAGTCGATTTTGCAGTCATCGGCACGTCCGCCATCGATGAAGAAGGCACCCTGCTTGATTTTGACTATCGCGAGGTGCGCGTGTCACAGGCCATTCTTGGCCAGGCCCGCACCAGTATTCTGGCCGCCGACACCAGCAAGTTCGAGCGCCGCGCACCGGTACAGGTCGGGCAGTTGCAGGACATCGACATCTTCGTCACCGATGAACATCCGCCCCGCAGCATCCGGAAAATATGCGATGTCGCAAAGATCCGGCTCGAGGTTGCGCAGGCAGACATGACGAGCGGAAAGGCGGCTGAATGAACCGGCAGCCGCAGCACGCGCGCCTGACGCCGCACTATGACGTGCTGATCATCGGCGGCGGCATCAATGGCTGCGGCATCGCCCGCGACGCGGCTGGCCGCGGCTATTCGGTATGCCTGTGCGAGGCCGGCGATTTCGGCGGCGGCACGTCATCAGCCTCCACCAAGTTGGTGCACGGCGGCCTGCGCTACCTGGAACACTATGAGTTCCTGCTGGTGCGCAAGGCGCTTATGGAACGTGAAGTCTTATGGAACATGGCGCCGCACATCATCTGGCCGATGCGGTTTGTGCTGCCGCATCATGCCGGCCTGCGCCCGGCCTGGCTTTTGCGGCTCGGCCTGTTCCTCTACGATCATATCGGCGGCCGCAAGCTGCTGCCGCCGACATCCACTTTGAACCTGCAACACGATGAAGCGGGCAGGCCTTTAAAGTCATCTTACAGGAAGGCTTTCGAGTATTCCGACTGCTGGGTCGAGGATTCCCGACTGGTGGTTCTGAATGCTCTCGACGCAGCCGAGCGCGGCGCCAGCATGCGGCCGCACACCAAAGTCGCGCGCGCACAGCGGGCCGACGGCCAGTGGCGGGTAGAGATGGAAGACACGCTGTCCGGTAACAGGCAGACCGTCACTGCCGGCATTGTCGTCAATGCGGCAGGCCCCTGGGTCGACATGGTGCTGAAGCAGGTGTTTGGCCACAACGATGCCCGCAATGTCCGGCTGGTGCGCGGCAGTCATATTGTCATTTCGAAAAAGTTTGCCCACGACAAGGCTTACATATTCCAGAATGACGACAACCGCATCATTTTCGCCATTCCCTATGAAGGCAAATACACCCTGATCGGCACCACTGACGCCGAGCACGGTTTGGACATGGACAAGCCCGAGATTTCAACACAGGAGATTGACTACCTGTGTGCAATGGCCAGTGAATACTTTGAAGAACCCGTCACCAGGGCGGACGTGGTATGGACTTATTCCGGCGTCCGGCCCCTGTATGATGACGGGGCCAGCACGGCGCAGGAGGCCACCCGCGACTACGTGATCCGCACGGACGGGGACAGTACCGGCGGACTGCTGCTCAATATTTTCGGCGGCAAGATCACCACCTTCCGGGTGCTGGCCGAGGAAATTCTGAAAGACATCGAAAAGGCCCTCGGCGCCCGCCAGCCTTCCTGGACCGCGGACTCCGCCCTACCCGGTGGAGGTTTTGCTTTTCAGGGGTTTGACGCGCTTGTCAGCAATTATGCCGACGCCCGCCCCAACCTGGACCGGGACCTGATTGCCCGGCTCGTGCGCCAGTACGGCACCCGAGCGCAGAAGGTGCTGGGCGATGCGCACAAAACCGCCGATCTCGGCCAAGCGTTCGGCAATGGCCTTTATGAAACTGAAGTCATCTACCTAATGCGCCACGAATGGGCGCTCACGGCAAAAGACATCCTGTTCAGGCGCACCAAGCTGGGGATCGCCTATGACGGCAAACAGATACAGGCCTTGCAGGACTTCATGGATCGTGCTGCAAAAACCAGGCAGATAAAAACAAACGAAACCGCTTTCAACTGAGCGGTCGCAGCGACAGGGAAGATGATGGGCAAGTACGTTCTAGCCATTGACCAGGGCACAACATCTTCACGGGCCATCCTTTTTGACCACGGCCAGAACATTGTCGCCGTGGGACAGCAGGAGTTTGCCCAGCACTTCCCAAAATCCGGCTGGGTGGAACACGATCCTGAAGATATCTGGTCGACCGTTGTGGCGACCTGCCGGGACGCGATCCGCACTGCCGGGATCAAGCCGTCGGACATCGCGGCCATCGGCATCACCAACCAGCGCGAAACCACCGTCATGTGGGACCGCGATACCGGCAAATGCGTGCATAGGGCAATCGTCTGGCAGGATCGGCGCACCTCTAAATTCTGCGCGGGTCTGAAGAAGGCCGGTCACGAGAAAAGCTTCATCACCAGGACCGGACTGCTGCTCGATCCGTATTTTTCCGGCACCAAGGTGTCCTGGCTGCTGGACAATGTGAAAGGCCTGCGCAAGAAGGCAGACGCGGGCCGCATCGCTTTCGGCACCATCGACAGCTTCCTTATCTGGCGGCTGACCGGCGGCGCCTCCCACGTTACCGATGCCACCAACGCCTCGCGCACGCTGATGTTCAATATCAAGACCAACAAGTGGGACAAGGCCCTGCTCAAGGTGCTGGATGTCCCGGCAGGTGTGCTGCCGGACGTGCTCGACTGTTCAGCGGATTTCGGCGTGACCGATCCGACAATCCTCGGCGCCGCCATTCCCATCATGGGCGTGGCCGGCGACCAGCAGGCCGCCACCATCGGCAATGCCTGCTTCAGGCCCGGCATGCTGAAATCGACGTACGGAACCGGGTGCTTTGCCCTGCTCAATACCGGTCAGGACATGGTGCGCTCGAAAAACCGCCTGCTGACCACCATCGCCTACCGTCTTGACGGAAACACGACCTACGCCCTGGAAGGCTCAATCTTCATGGCCGGTGCCACCGTGCAGTGGCTGCGCGACGAGATGGGGTTTCTGAAAGCCGCCAGCGACAGTGGCGACATGGCAGCCCGGGCCGACCCGGAACAAGATGTCTATCTGGTGCCCGCCTTCACCGGGCTCGGCGCACCCCATTGGGATGCCGACGCCCGGGGCGCAATCTTCGGCCTGACCCGCGCGTCGGGTCCCAACGAACTGGCCCAGGCAGCACTCGAAGCGGTGTGTTACCAGACCCATGACCTGCTGGCGGCCATGCAGAAGGACTGGAAGTCACAGACAGCCCGCAAGACGGTGCTGCGTGTTGACGGCGGCATGGTCGCATCTAACTGGACCATGCAGCGCCTGGCCGACATGCTCAATGCGCCGGTCGACCGGCCGAAAATCCTCGAAACGACCGCCTTGGGCGCCGCCTGGCTCGCCGCATCCCGGGCGCAGCTTTGGCCCAACGCATCAGGTTTCGCGAAATCATGGGCGCTGGACCAGCGCTTCAAGCCGAAGATGAAACAGGCCGTCCGGCAGCGAAAGATAGCCGGCTGGACAGATGCGGTGCAGCGAACCCTGAGCTGATCGGTGGCTTATGCCGGCTGTTTTTCCTCATCCATCAGGTGACACGACACCTGCGCGGATTGAGCGGGCTGCAAATGCGGCGTCTCGGCTGCACACCGGTCGAATACCATCGGGCAGCGCGGGTGAAAGGCACAGCCGGTGGGCGGGTCGATGGGAGACGGTAACTCGCCTTTCAACAGCACGCGTTCCTTTTGCCGGCCCGGATCAGGCACCGGCGTGGCCGACAGCAGCGCCTTGGTATAGGGGTGCCGTGGATCATCGAACAACACCTCTCTGGCCGCCTGCTCGACCGGTTTGCCCAGGTACATCACCATGACCTCGTCGGCGATGTGCTTCACCACCGACAGGTCGTGCGAGATGAACAGGTAGGCAAGTTGCAGCTTGTCCTGCAATTCGCCGAGCAGATTCAGAACCTGCGCCTGGATCGAGACATCAAGCGCCGATACCGGTTCGTCCAGCACCAGTATGTCCGGGTCCAGCATCAGGGCGCGTGCAATGGCGATGCGCTGGCGCTGGCCACCGGAAAACATGTGCGGATAGCGGTCATAGTGTTCGGGCCTGAGGCCGACCGACTGCATCATCGATCTTGCCTTGTCAGACCTTTCAGCCTTTGAAAGCGGCGTGTTCATCATCAGCGGCTCTTCCAGCGCGGAGCCGATTTTCTGACGCGGGTTGAGAGATCCGTACGGGTTCTGGAACACCATCTGCACCTTGGGCCGCAACTTGCGGCGCACCGCCTTGTCGCCTTCAGCCAATTCCTGACCTGCGATCTGCAACGATCCCGCCGTGGGCTCTTCGATCATGGTCACCAGGCGCGCCAGGGTGGACTTGCCGCACCCGGATTCCCCCACCACCGCCAGGGTTCTTTTCCGGCTCAGTTCGAAACTGGCCCCGTCCAGTGCCTTTACCGTGGCCGGCTTGGCATACAGGCTGCCGGGCAGCATGTAGTGCTTCTTCAGGTCGCTTGCACGCAGGACAACTTCATCACTCATGCCGTTGCTCCGTTTCCGGGATGGTTTTGCGGCACGCCCCTGACCAGCGGATAATGGCAGAACGCCAGGCCGAGACCGGCAGGCGCCCGGTTCGGTGACTGCGTGCGGCATTGCTCAGTGGCGTGTTTGCAGCGCGGTGAAAACAGGCACCCGTCCGGCCGGTCGAACTGGCCCGGCACCACGCCCGGAATGGACGGCAGCGTCTTTGACGTTGCCCGCTCAGGCAACGCAGCCAGCAAGGCGGCGGTATAAGGATGGTGCGGTTCGGAAAACAGGTCCACCACCGGCTGCTCCTCAACCTTCTGGCCGGCATACTGCACCGAGACCCGTTGCGCCGTTTCAGCAACCACGCCCATGTCATGGGTGATGAGCACCAGGGCCATGTCGGTCTCACGCTGCAGGTTCAAAAGCAGGTCTAGTATCTGCGCCTGAATGGTCACGTCGAGTGCGGTGGTCGGCTCATCGGCGACCAGCAGCTTCGGGTTGCACGAAATCGCCATGGCAATCATGACCCGCTGGCTCATGCCACCTGACAGCTGATGGGGAAACGCGCTCAGGCGTTTTTCCGGCGCCGGAATGCCGACCAGGTCGAGCAGCTCGATACTGCGCGCCTTGCATTGGGCCCGTGACATGCCCAGATGAACCCTGAGCGCCTCGCCCAGTTGGAACCCCACTGTGAAACAGGGATTGAGGCTCGACATCGGCTCCTGGAAGATCATGGCGATGTCCTTGCCGACAACCTCACGGCGCTGTCGGGCCGACAGGGAGAGCAGGTCCTTGCTGTCAAAACTCAGGCGGTCCGCGGTCACCGTCGCCGTCCAGGGCAACAGGCCCATCATGGCCAGCATTGCCACCGATTTGCCCGACCCGGACTCGCCCACGATGGCCAGCACATCGCTTGAATCCAGGCTGATCGACAGCCGGTCAACAGCGCGGAAAGCCCCACCTGCCGTGGCAAACTCTACTGTCAGGTTTTCAATCTCTAAAAGGGCCATGGTTGTTGAATTTTCACCTTTGTAGTATTATCTGGTGTATGGAGACGAAATCATGAGTACGAAACCACTTCCCATGCCGCCAATGCGGCCCATAAATGGTCCCACGGGTCCAAAACCCGGCTATTGAGCCGTTACTGGCGCTATTTGTCGTCACTTGACTGCTCCAGCGCGTCTATAGCGTCAACGGCCAGGCGGCCGGCTTCGCTGCGCAATTCGATAAAATCCCTGTACACGTCAACCTTGCGTTCAGCCTCCAGGACTGCATAGCGCTCACCGCGCATGTCTTCGGCAAGCTGGGCTATCACATCAACCTGCTGGTAGTACCGGATCACCGGCTCGATCACATCACCGGGCAGAATCTGGATTTCACTGACAATGGCCTCAAACGCCGGGTTTGCCGTTTCCTTTGGCACAAACGGCGTAAACGGCGGCGTGTCACCCGCGCCTGTCCTGATCTGGCGCGCCATGTCTTCAACATGTGCCGCGTCATCCTGCAGGATCCAGCGCGGCACATGGCAACTGATCTCCGCCCGCAGGGCAATCTTGCAATCCCTGATGCGTTCCGCCCGCCGCCCGTTCTGTAGCCGGCGCTCGCGCTGATAGGCCACATACCAGCCGATCATGGTCACCAGAGCCGCAATGACAGCAGCCACGAACGCCGGTCCAATCATTGTCGACCCGTATACCATCTCAGCTCCGCTTCAGCTTGGGATCAAGCGCATCACGCAGGCCGTCGCCCATCAGGTTGATGGCCAGCACGGTGAGCAGGATGGCCAGTCCGGGCAACGTCACCACCCACCAGGCGCGCAGGATGAACTCGCGTGCTTCCGCCAGCATGGTGCCCCACTCCGGCGTCGGCGGCTGGGCGCCCATGCCCAGAAAACCGAGCGCCGCGGCATCCAGGATGGCCGTGGAAAACGACAACGCCGCCTGCACGATCAGCGGCGCCATGCAGTTCGGCAGGATGGTGTAAAACATCAGCCGCAACGGCCTGACACCAGCGACCCTGGCTGCTGTCACATAATCCTTGTTTCTCTCGCCAAGCACTGCGGCACGGGTCAGGCGCACATAGTGCGGCTGCTGCACAATGGCGATGGCCACCATCGCATTGGTAAGGCTGGGGCCGAGAATGGCGACCAGCACCAGCGCCAGCAGCAGGCTCGGAAACGACAGGATGATGTCCATCAGCCGCATGATCAGCGTATCAGTCGTGCCCCCCACAAAGCCTGCGATCAGCCCAACGGTAACGCCAACCGCCATGGCGCCGACCACCACGATACAGCCCACGAACAGCGAATAGCGGCTGCCGTGGATGAGGCGGGACAGCATGTCACGGCCCACCGCATCGGTGCCCAGAAGGAAACGCCAGTCGCCGCCTTCCTGCCACACCGGCGGGGTCAGCAGCGCATCGCGGAATTGCGTGGTGGCGCCATGCGGCGCAATCAGGTCGGCCAGCAGCGCGACCAGGCACACACCGATAAAGAACCACATGCCGATAACCGCCCCGCGGTTCTCGCTGAAATAATGCCAGAACTCCCACAATACTGCCCGCATGCCGGTGGCGCGGGTATCGCTGGTGGCTTCCACGATCTGGTCACTCATGATCTTGTCACCTCACATGCCTGATACGCGGATTGACGAGGCCGTACAGCAAATCGACGATCAAATTGACCATCATCACGATGACGGCGATCATCAGAAGGCCGCCCTGGACCGACGGATAGTCACGCCGGAAAATACTGTCCACCATCCACTTGCCGATACCCGGCCATGAAAAGATCGTTTCAGTGAGGATGGCACCGGCCAGCAATACGCCAACCTGCAGGCCGATGGTGGTGATCACCGGTATCATTGCATTGCGCAGGGCATGGACGCCGACCACGCGTGCCGGCGACATGCCCTTGGCCCGTGCGGTACGCACGTAATCTTCGCTCAGGACTTCCAGCATGGCTGACCTCGTCTGGCGCGCGACAACTGCCAGTGGGATGGTGCCCAGCACGATGGTCGGCAGGATGAGGTGTGAAAGCGCGGAAGAGAACGCCCCCTTCTGGCCCGATAGCAGGCTGTCGATCAGCATGAAACCTGTCACCGGCTTGAAGAAATAGATCAGCGATATGCGGCCCGACACCGGTGTCCAGCCGAGCGTGCCGGAAAACAGGATAATCAGCAGCAGCCCCCACCAGAAAATCGGCATTGAATAGCCGACAAGCGCCGTTCCCATAATGGCCTGATCCGGCCATGAGCCGCGCTTTGTGGCCGCGTAAATGCCGGCCGGCACGCCAATGAAGACAGCAAATATGATGGCGCAGATGGACAGTTCCAGGGTGGCTGGAAACAGGGTGAAAAACTCATCCCACACCGGTTTCTTGGTCACCAGCGAATTGCCCAGATCCCCCTGCAGGGCCGAAAAAAAGTAATCGAAATACTGTTCCCAGATCGGCCGGTCGAAGCCGAACTGCTTCATCAGGGCGGCATGGCGTTCAGGCGTCACCCCGCGTTCACCCGCCATCAGCAGCACCGGATCACCGGGCAGCACCCTGATAAACGCAAATGCGGCAATGGTAACCCCGATGAATGTCGGGATAATCAGGCCGATGCGCCGGAGAAGAAACTGAAACATGAAAGCCCCACCTCCCGCCGCGACCTGAAATTTCGGGGCACGGCGGGCACTTTTGTTGTCACAAGGCCTGGTTTACTCAGCGATATCGACGCCGTCGAACCAGTGACCGCCCAACGGGTCCATTACATAGCCGGAAACCTTTTTCGACATCGGCATGAACACCACTGAATGGGCAATGGTTGCCCATGGCGCCTCACGCTTGAACACCGCCTGTGCGTCTTCATAAAGCTTGGTGCGTTCAGCCTTGTCCGACACGGTCTTGGCCTTCTGGATCAGGTCTTCAAAATCCTTGTTGCACCATTGTGCGCGGTTGGAGCCGCCGACACCGTCACAACCCAACAGCACCGCCAGGAAGTTATCCGGATCGCCATTGTCACCGGTCCAGCCCAGAAGCACGGCACCGTCACGGTCTTTTGCCTTGGACAGCTTGAGATACTCGCCCCATTCGTAGGACACGATCTCGACACCCACGCCGATCTTGGAGAAGTCGGATTGGATCAGTTCCGCCATGCGCCGGGCATTGGGATTGTAGGGACGTTGCACCGGCATGGCCCAGATCTTCATCTTCAGGTCCTTGACGCCTGCGGCTTCCAGCATCTTTTTCGCTGCGTCCGGATCGTAGGGATCGTCGTCAATGCCCTGGTTGTAGGACCACATGGTTGGCGGAATCGGGTTCTTGGCTTCCTTGCCGGCCCCCTGGAACACTGCATCCAGAATGGACTTTTTGTTGATCGCCATATTCAGCGCCTTGCGGACTTCCGCCTTGTCGAAAGGTGCAACTTGCGAATTGTAGGCGAGATAACCGACATTAAGGCCTTCCTGTTCCATCACCTGCAGGTTCGGATCAGCCTGAAGATCGGCCAGGTCAGCCGGGTTCGGATAAGGCGCCACGTGGCACTCTCCGGCCTTCAGCTTCTGCTGGCGAACCGATGCGTCGGTTGTGATGGCAAACACCAGGTCATCGATCGGTTGCTTGCCGGCCCAGTATCCTTCATGCGCCGCATAGCGGATGACGGCATCTTTCTGGTAGGCAACGAACTTGAACGGGCCGGTGCCGACAGGCTGCTGGTTGAGCAGTTCCTTTTTTCCGTCAGCTTCCAGCTTGGCCGCATATTCAGCCGACATGATGGAGGCAAAATCCATGGCCAGGTTGGCAATCATCGGCGCTTCGGGCCTGTTCAGCACGAACTTGACCGTCAGGTCGTCCACCTTTTCCACCGACTTGAGCAGGTCAGGCATCGACATGCCGTCAAAATACTCCCAGGCGATGCCGGCGGTATACTGGTTCCAGGGATGATCCTTCTTCAACTGGCGCTCGAACGAGAACACGACATCATCAGCATTGAAGTCCCGGCTGGGAGTGAAGAAGTCGGTGGTCTGGAACTTGACGCCCTTGCGCAATTTGAAGGTGTACTCGAGCCCGTCACTGGACACTTCCCAGCTTTCAGCAAGGCCGGGCATCACTTCCGATGTGCCGCGCTTGAACTCTACCAGGCGGTTGTACAACGGCTTCGACGACGCATCGAAGGTTGTGCCCGCGGTAAACGGCGCCGGGTCAAAACCCTCCGGTGAACCTTCCGAGCAATAGACCAGCGTTTTTGACTGAGCCGCTCCTGATGCCAGCATGGTGGCGCCGAGCAGAGTGGCCATAAGTAATTTCGTTTTTGTCATTGTTGTCTCTCCCTGTTTTACAGACTGACAATTCATCCGATTACGGCGGATGTTGCATGAAAGCATCTTTCAGCACCCGTGCCTACAGCAGAAACCGGTCAATTACTTATCGTGAAACCCTATCTCAGCGCGGGCCACTCAACGTCCGGCACACGGGTTCGATTTGTCAGAGATTTGCCTGACCGGGCTTGACGATCACGGCGGGAAAAAATCAAGG
>JBPCVV010000112.1:0-14552 GCA_051010195.1 Anderseniella sp.
CCGGGCCAGCATGGCGGCACGTGCCACCGGGACCGGCAGCGGCTCGCCGATTGCCTGAGCCCGCCCGCGCACCATTTTTGCCGAAAATTCAGCCGCCTCATCCACTGACAAGATGTCGGTTGCCCGAACCCCCAAGCCGGTGTTCAGGCCATAGGCCGGAATATTGTCCCTGAAGTACCGGTCAACGACAGCCCTCCCGCTGGCCATGCGGTCCCTGCAGTCGCCCGCCAACTCGACCTGGCGGCCACCGGCGGCAACAGCTTCCACGTCGGATAATTTCAACGTCCGGCCAGTGAGCACCAGCGGTGCATCGGCTGCATCTGAGACAAGTGTGCCAGCCAGCAGCCGTGCCAGATTGACCACCGCTCGCTGGTGCGTGCCGGTCATGATCTGCTTGCCGGCCTGGGTCGCTTCCACCGAGAATGTCAGCCGGCGGCCATCCACAGCAATCAATTCCGCGGCCACATCCACCGGCAGGTCCGGCGTGGCGGCGCCGACATGTTGCATGTCGAAACCAACGCCGACGCTCGCCTCACCCTCGTCGAAAAACCGGTCGGACGCGTAATGGCACGCCATCTCGAGATAGCCGATGGTGGACGGTGACGAGACCACATCGACACCGGTATTGCCCAGAGCGGACGCCAGGTCGGACGGTTTTACGAGCACCTGACCCTTATATGAAATGCCGGGCTTGGCGGGTTTCATGGAACACTGGCTCCGGGCTTGGGATCGTCTTTTGTGACCGGTTCGCCCGGCGGTGACGGGCTGATTACGCCGCCTGAGTCCTGGATAAACTTGTTGGACCTGACCAGCTTGTCGCGCATGTTGCGGGCAAAACTGCCTTCAAGCGCCACGCCGATGTCGGTGTTCTTCCTGACCAGTTCGCGCAATTGATGCGCCTCGATGGCCCAGTATCGAGCGGTCTTGTTGACCTTTACCGTCGCACTCGCCGGCTCTGCGTGCAGGGCCGTCATCTCGCCGATGAACGCGCCCGGTTCGCACACGGCCACGGCGCGGCCGCCGGAGATCACCAGCGCCTGTCCGGATGCCAGATAGGCCAAATGACTGACTGGCTGCCCTTCCGTTGCCAGCTCCGTGCCGACATCGCCGGAGATCCAGATACCGCGATTGAGCAGCTTGCGGCGGTCAGACAGCGACAGGCTCGGCAAATGAGTTCGCATGAAAACCGTTTCTTCCTCGGAGAAACGGGCCGATCGGTTCAGATGCCAGGTGATGGCAAGCTGGACCGCATTGACCAGCACAAGCATGCTATCCCAGAACACACCGATGGGGTCTTTCAGCCAGATCAGCGCATAGGCAATAGCCACCGTTGCCGACAGGATGACGAATATCCGCAGCAGGAACATGCGCCGCATGAGCATCGACACGACCAGCAATAGATAGGCAAAATGCCCCACCATTCCGCCGGGGGAGAAGGCTGATTCAAGTGTCAGTTCCAAGACAGATACCAGTCAAAGTTGCGTTACTTCAGGGTTTTACAAATCCAATCAAACGATGATCCCCCGTTATAGACAAGACGCAACGTCAATCCAGCAGCGTTTTTCCGAGGACAGATAGGCCGCACGTTCAGCGGCCTGCACCACAAGGTAATCTGACGCTTCGTTTTCAAGGTCCGCTCCATCCAGCACGTGCGCCGCCACATGGGCGCACAGGTTGAACACGCAGTCACCGCCAAACACAGTATCTACGAACTCGCATGCCACCTGCGTCTCCGCGATGCCGCCGTGCTTGCGCAGCCACAGTTCGCCCTGACCGGACAGCCGCAGGCTGGCGTCAGCTCCCTCGATCAGCATTTCACCCATGGTGCGGCGGGTGTTGTCGGCGGCATGGTCTGCCAGCCGGTTGCCGTCCAGCACGCCGCGCACGCCGCCGGGCAGATCGAAGAGAACGATACCGGCATCTTCGCCGGCGATCACCGGATTGAGACGCCGCAAATCAGCGAACACAGCGGACGGATTGCCGAACAGATAGCGGAACGTGTCGATCCAGTGAACGCCGGTCTCGCGGATCAGCAGCTTTGGCATCTTCTGGAAATACGGTTGCCGGGCCAGGTAGGCATCCGGACCCTGCCCGTCGCCGGGGCGCAGGCGATAGGTGATCTGGTAAACCTGTCCTAGCGCATTTTCGTCAAGCAGTTGCCTGGCTTTGCGATACCAGGGCTGAAAGCGGAAATTTTCATGCACGGCAATGAAGCGATCGGCTTTCCGTGACAGCGCCACTGCTTCCTGCGCTTCTTCCGGTGTCCGGCAGAACGGCTTTTGGCAAATGACCGCGACCTGCTGGTCCATGCAGGTCCGGATAAGCGCCAGATGGGACGGCGGCGGCGTGACTATGTCCACCAGGTCGGGCCTTGTGTCGGCCAGCATGTGATCGACATCCGTGAAAGCGGCTACACCATGGGTTTTCGCCGCCGCTTCGGCTGCCTCGGCGTCCATGTCACAAATGCCGACAAGCTCGACGCGGTCCAGACGCATCCATGCTTCATGGTGCAGTTGCGCGAAATACCCCGCCCCAACCACGGCGACCTTCAAACGGCTCATTGCGCAAGGCCCTTTGCCTTGAGCAGCGGCTCGATATCGGCAGTCCAGTGCGGCAGCGGATGGCCGGCGACCGGCATCTTGAACGAGGCGATACTGTCTCCCAGCAGGCATCCCAGGTAAGCGGTCTTCAGGTCCGCGCCGCCATACGCCAGATTGGAAATATTACGCAGCCGCTGGGACCGGACGTCATCGAGATGCGGCCGGCCCATGGCATCCGCCTGGTAGGCCTCCTCCACCCACGCCAGATAATTCGGATCGACATCTTCCAGCCAGATCGTCTGCTGCCCGTCCGGTGCAACGCGAACCACGCAATTGGAGACGATGGACGTCACCCAGGCATTGCCGTCCACATCAAATGCCAGTCCATCGGGAAAGATACCGGCACCGAACTCGCACACGGTTTCGCGCTTGCCGAGCTTGCCTCTCCCCGTCAGCTTGAACCGGGACAACCTGCGACCGAAGGTTTCGTTGACATAAAGCCAGCGCCCCGACGGATGCAGCATGCACTCATTGGTGTATCTGAGACCGTCCGCGGCAATGCGCGGCGCGCCGCGATAAGGAATGTGCACGATGAACCCGTCATCCACATCCTTGCGGTAACCGAGCGCGCGCGGCACGCGGCGTGTCGATACCGTCAGGAACAGGCCGCTGCCGCCATCGGAGATCACGAAATTGCATGGTGGCAATGGTTTTCTGCCGACCTTTTCCAGAACGGTCTCGGTCGTTCCGTCCGGGTGAAGCCGGAACAGGCCGCCGGTTTCATCGCCGAGGTGAGCCAGCAGGACGCTGCCGCCGTTTTCCAGCGCGATGCCGTTGGGCCTGAGCGGATCGCTCTCAGGACGGTCAATCGCCAGGTGCCGAATGGATCCGCCATGGGGTGCAATCAGGCTGACACCACCGGCGCCTGTCCAGTCCGGCACGATCATCAGTCCAGACGAGTGTGCCAGCACACACTCGGGCCGCTTCAAGCCGGAACCGATGAAATCTATGTCGCCGAGCCCAATCACGTCAGTGGCTTTCGCGCGGGATTTCCGCGCCTGACTTGCCGACCAGGAAATCCAGGTCGCAACCGGTGTCGGCCTGCATCACGTGATCCTCGTGCAGCTTGGCATATCCGCGCGCCGGGCTTTCCAGCGGCTGCCATTCAGCCTTGCGTGCGGCAAGCTCTGCATCGGGCACGTCGAGGTGCAGCCGTCGTCCTTTGACATCCAATTCGATCATGTCGCCCTCTCGTACCAGCGCCAGCGGACCGCCCGCGGCGGCCTCCGGTGCCACATGCAGCACAACAGTGCCATAGGCCGTGCCTGACATGCGCGCATCGGAAATACGGACCATATCGGTGACACCTTTCTTCAGAAGCTTGGCCGGCAGCGCCATATTACCCACTTCGGAAAAGCCCGGGTAGCCTTTGGGTCCACAGTTCTTCAGAACCATGATCGAGGTCTCGTCAATATCGAGTTTTGGATCATCGACGCGGGCCTTGTAGTCGTCGATATCTTCAAACACCACCGCCCTGCCCTTGTGCTGCATCAGGCCGGCGGTGGCGGCGGACGGTTTCAGCACCGCGCCGGATGGGGACAGGTTGCCGCGCAGCACGGCGATGCCGCCATTTTGCTTGAAGGGCTTTTTGAAGCTGTGGATCACATCCCGGTTGTAGCAGGTCGCGTCCTTCACATTCGCCCATTGCGTTCTGCCGTTCACGGTTTTGGCCGACTTGTGCAGCAATCCGTTTTCCGCCAGTTCCTTCATCACCACCGGCAGACCACCAGCATAGAAAAAATCTTCCATCAGATATTTACCGGATGGCATCAGGTTGACCAGACATGGCACGTCGCGGCCGAACCTGTCCCAGTCATCCAGCGACATCTTCACGCCCATGCGCCCGGCGATGGCCAGCAAGTGCACAACCGCATTGGTCGACCCGCCAATGGCACCATTGACCCGGATGGCGTTTTCAAACGCCTTGCGGGTAAGGATTTTCGACATGCGCAGGTCTTCATCCACCATCTCGACAATGCGCCGGCCAACCATGTGCGCCAGCACGTTGCGGCGCGAGTCAGCCGCCGGAATGGCGGCATTGGACGGCAGGCCCAGGCCCAGCGATTCCACCATCGAGGCCATGGTTGATGCCGTACCCATGGTCATGCAGTGACCGACCGAACGCGACATGCACGCCTCGGCCTCGGTCATCTGGTCAAACGTCATGGTGCCGGCCTTCTGGCGTTCAACGAACTTCCACACATGGGTGCCCGATCCGATGGTCTCTTCTCCATAACGGCCATTGAGCATCGGCCCGCCCGACAGGACCAGGGTCGGCAGATCACACGATGCCGCCCCCATGATCAGCGCAGGCGTTGTCTTGTCGCAACCGACCAGCAGCACCACGCCATCGATCGGGTTGGCACGGATCGATTCTTCAACATCCATTGAAACAAGATTGCGGAACATCATCGTGGTTGGCCGCATCAGCGTTTCCCCCAGCGACGTGACCGGGAACTCAACCGGGAAACCGCCAGCTTCGTAGATGCCGCGCTTCACCCGCTCAGCCAGCACCCGGAAATGTGCATTGCACGGCGTCAGTTCCGACCAGGTATTGCAGATGCCGATCACCGGCCGGCCGTCAAACAGGTGGTGCGGCAGGCCCTGGTTCTTCATCCAGCTGCGATGGTGGAACCCGTCCATGCCTTTCTGGCCGAACCAGTGCTTCGAGCGGCCTTTCGGAGCCAGCGGATCCTTGTCGGACTTGGCGGCCAGCGACTTCCCACGATAAACCGTCTTTCTAGCCATGATCATAATCCTCAATGTAGTGACGCACGATATCGTCCAGTGATGTGTCCTTCGGCAGTCCCAGCGCCAGCGCACGGGCATCGTCGGTCGCCACCGGCCACGACCGGACAATGGCCTCGATGAACGGATCAGGCTCCACCGTGATCTCACCGAGTTTTCGATTATGGGCCACCCGTTTCAGCGCGTCGACCATCTCGGCAACCGTCACGTCCATGGACGGCAGCGACACTGCGCGGTCATCGCCGAACTTGTCTGGCGGAAGCTCATGCAGGGCCAGTATGCCCTCGACTATATTGCGGTACCCAAGAACCGGCATCACGGTGTCCGGCTTGACGGGCAAGGCGCATGGTTCGCCTTTCAGCGGTTCTCGGAATACCCCTGATGCAAACGAAGACGCAGCAGCGTTCGGGGCACCGGGGCGCACAATGACCGTCGGCAGGCGCGCCGAGCGGCCATCCAGGAAACCCTTACGCGTATAGTCGTTGATGAGCAGTTCGCAGCACGCTTTGGTCATGCCGTAGGTAGTCTGCGGCGTCTGCTTGCCGTGATCGCCGACCACGTCCGGCATGTGATCCCCGCCGAACACCGCAATGGATGAGGCAAATACCAGCCGTGGAGTGGACGCCCGGGCCCGCAGCGCTTCGAAGATGTTCATGCCGCCGGTCAGGTTGACGCGGATGGCCATGTCGAAATCCTTTTCACCCCCGCCCGACACCACCGATGCCAGGTGAAATACCGAAATGTCGTCACGGTCGACGAGTGCGTCAATAGTTGCCCTGTCGGAAATATCCCCGGTCACCAATGTTGCCTGGCCATCAAGCTGCATCGGCAGCGGATCAGGCGCCATGACGTCAAACAGCACAACTTCATCTACTGGTGTTTGCGTCCCGTCCGGATCTGCCAGCGTGCCCTTGTCAACAATTCGCCGCGCCAGGCGCGCGCCGATAAAGCCGGTGCCGCCGGTGATAACAACTTTCATATGACGTTTGCCTCCAACCGCACTTTATTTGAGACGAAATGTGTTTTATGCGGATACAGAAACCTGCCACATTGTCGGCAAGGCTCAAACAATAAATCCCGCAGGGAGGGAACAAATGGCAGGTAAACTCAAGGGCAAGACAGCTTTGGTCACGGCGGCAGGCCAGGGTATCGGCAAGGCGTCGGCCATCGCCATGGCTCGCGAAGGCGCGAAGGTGTTTGCAACCGATATCAACAAGGACACCCTGGTCCAGGTGAAACAGGAACAGCGCGGCATCCGTACCTACCTGCTGGACGTCACCAAGCCCAGGCAGGTGGCCAAAGTCGTGGAGCGTGTCGGCAATGTCGACATCCTGTTCAACTGCTCCGGCTTCGTGCATCACGGCACCATTCTGGAATGCGACGATGCCGCATGGGACTTCTCTTTCGATCTGAACGTGAAGTCCCAGTACAGGATGGCCAAGGCTGTGCTGCCCGGCATGATCGAAAACGGCGGCGGTTCGATCATCAACATGGCCTCGGTGGCCTCATCCATCAAAGGTGCACCGTCGCGTTTCGTCTACGGCGCTACCAAGGCGGCGGTAATCGGCATGACGCGCTCTATCGCCATCGACTTCATCAAGCAGAACATCCGCTGCAATGCCGTCTGCCCGGGCACCATCGACACACCGTCCCTGCGCCAGCGGGTGGAGAAACTGGGCGAGGACATGGGCGGCTATGACAAGGCGCGGGAATGGTTCCTGTCGCGCCAGCCGTCCGGTGCGCTGGCCACGGCCGAGGACGTAGCTGGCCTGGTTGTCTATCTGGCGTCCGATGACGCCACGTTCGTCACCGGACAGAACCACATCATCGATGGCGGCTGGTCGATTTAGACCTGGACCAGTTCAAACTGCCAGTGCGACCCCGTCATGGCCGGGGTCGGCACCGCCGTCCATGGTACCGTCCACAATCCTTATACCGTGCACTGCCGCAATGCCGAATGTCAGGGCTGAACGGACCACCTCGTAACCGTCGGCCTGCAGCGGTTCCACCACGTAGCCGGGAATGCGGTTGGTGATATCAATCGCGTTCGACGTGGAGGAAAACCGCGGCGCCGACACCGCCTGCTCCATGGTCATGCCGAAATCGAGCACGTTGAGCAGACCCTGCAGCACACCCATGGCAATCTGAGTGCCGCCCGGCGCCCCGATGACCACATGCGGCTCGCCGTCCCTGAAAGCGATGGTCGGGCACACCGAGGAAAACCGGCTCTTGCCGGGAGCGATGGAACCTGCCCTGCCTGGCCGTGGATCAAACACGCCCATGCAGCCATTGTACATGAAGCCGAGACCGTCGGTGATGACGCCTGACGGCATGCCCAGCGAATGGGTCATGGTGACACAATTGCCCTGCCTGTCCACAACGGCAACATGGGTGGTGTCTTTCGGTTCGGTCGGCAGGTCCAGCCTTTCCACGGACATACGGTCGCCTGCCTTGATGCGCCCGGCAATGGCGGATGCATGCGCCTTTGAAGTCAGCCGCTCAAGCGGCACATTGTAAAACGCCGGATCCCCGACGAAATTGTCCTTGTCCGATGTGGCCGCCTTCATCGCCTCGCACACAACGCGTATGTATTCGGTCGTGTTGTGGCCGATGCCGGTGAGGTCAAAGTTCTCCAGAATATTCAACATCTCGACCACCATGATACCGCCGCCGGGCGGATGATTGGTGGCGATGTCAAAGCCGCGATAACTGCCGCACAACGGGTCGGTCCGCACCGTCTCGTAGGCCTTCAGGTCGGCAAGCGTCATCAGCCCGTCATTGGCCGCAAAGTCATCGGCAATCTGTTCGGCCATCTCGCCTGAATAGAAAATCTCCGCGCCACCCCGTGCCACCCGTTCCAGGCTGGTCGCAAGGTCGGGATTGGCAACGTGATCGCCAATCCGCTTTACCGATCCGTCAGGACGAAAATAGGCTTGCGCCCCTGTTTTGGAGAACCGCAGGCGGTCGGCAACGTCGACCCGGCCGAACTCCGCCCCGTGGGTCCACCAGTGATGCACGTGCGGGCGCACGTAAAACCCTGCTCTGGCCTGGGCAATCGCCGGTGCACAGATATCGGCCCAGTCCATGGTTCCAAACTCGTTTGCCGCTTCCCAGTAGGCTTTCAGGGACCCGGGTGTGGTCACCGCCTGGTAGCCAAGATCATTGACATTATCCTTGAGCACGAATCCGAACCCGTCGCGGGTCTCGCCTTCCAGCAGGTCAAGCCACATGTCCGGCGAGGCAGACAGCGGCGTATTGCCGTGGAAATCTATGTTGGTGTGAATGCCCTTGCCCGGCATGTAGATCTGGCATGACCCGAACCCGGCGATACCGCACATTTGCGGATCGACCACTCCCTGGACCAGGGCCGCGGCCATGGCCGCATCGATTGCGTTGCCGCCCCGCTCAAGCACCCGCGCGCCTGCCTCTGACGCCTCCGGCTGCGCGGTGACGATCATCGCCTGCTCAGTGCTCCCCATGGCCTGCTCCCTGCATTATGGTGCGTATCACTCGGCGGCACTTGCCTCCACAGTATCCGCACCGGCAATAAAGCCACCAGACTGGCGCGCCCACAGGCTGGCGTAAAGCCCCTTGGCTTCCAGCAGCTCAGCGTGGGTGCCTTCCTCGACAATGACCCCCTTGTCCATGACCACGAGGCGGTCCATGGCGGCAATCGTGGACAGCCGGTGAGCGATGGCGAGCACGGTCTTTCCCTGCATCAGGCCCTCGAAGCTCTCCTGGATGACTGCCTCGACTTCCGAATCCAGCGCACTTGTTGCCTCGTCCAGAATGAGGATCGGCGCGTCTTTCAACAACACCCGGGCAATGGCAATGCGCTGCCTTTGCCCGCCGGACAGTTTGACGCCTCGTTCACCCACATGGCTGTCATAGCCGGTGCGACCGTACATATCCTCCAGCCCGGGAATGAAGCCGTCGGCGGCAGCCCGCCGGGCCGCCTCCATCACCTCGACCAGACTTGCATCGGGCCGGCCATAGCGAATGTTGTCCGCAATCGACCGGTGCAGCAGGGACGTGTCCTGGGTCACCATACCGATATTGGCCCTCAGTGAACTCTGACTGACGCCGGCAATGTCCTGGCCGTCGATCAGGATGCGTCCGCTCTCCAGATCGTAAAACCGCAGCAACAGGGACACCAGGGTCGACTTGCCGGCACCGGACCGGCCGACAATGCCGAGTTTCTCTCCGGGTTTCACCGTGAGCGACAGGTTATCGATAATGCCCTCATCCAGTTCTTCACGGTCCCTGCCGTAGTGAAACCCGATGCCATCGAACTTGATTTCTCCCGCACCCACAGCCAGTTTCGGCGCATCTGGCTTGTCCACGACAGATACCGTCCGCGAGATGGTTTCAATGCCGTCCTGCACCACGCCAATATTCTCGAACAGGCCGGAAACTTCCCACATGATCCAGTGCGCCATACCTTTCAGGCGCAGCACAAGGCCAATGGCAAAGGCGATGGCGCCTACCGTGATAGCACCGGCAGACCACAGCCACAGAGACATAATGCCGACACCGAACAGGTTGATGGAATTGAGCACGTTGAGGGTGGTGATCAGCAAGGTCGACAGACGCATCTGCCGGTGCACATTGTCCAGGAACGGCTCCATGCCGGCCCGCGCATAGCGGTCCTCGAACTCGGTGTGCGCAAACATCTTTACCGTCGGAATATTTGTATAGCTGTCGACGATCCGCCCGGTCACCACCGAGCGGGCATCCGCCTGCGCCTTGGACACCCGCTTCAGCTTGGGCACGAAGTAGTACAAGGCGCCGAGATAGCCGATCAGCCACACCAGCATGGGCATGGCAAGGCGCCAGTCACTGGCTGCAAACAGGGTCAGGGCCGCGGTGAAATATACGATGACAAAAACGAACACATCTGCGGTTTTCAGCACCACTTCGCGCACTGCAAGCGCCGACTGCATCACCTTGGTGGCCACCCGTCCGGCAAAATCGTTCTGGAAAAATTCCAGCGATTGGCGCAGCACGTAGCGGTGGGCCTGCCAGCGGATCAGCATCGGGTAATTGCCCATCAGGGTCTGATGGATGATCAACTCGTACAGGAAGTTGAGCACCGGATGCAGGACCAGCACCAGCACCGCTAGCAAACTGAGTTGCCACCAGTAATCCTGAAAAACCGCATCGGGCGTTGTCTTGGCCAGCCAGTCGACAACCGAGCCGAGGAACGCAAACAGCGACACTTCGATCGTTGCCACGACAGCAGCCAAGACCGACGTCGTCAGCACCCACGGCCAGAACGGTTTGGTGTAGTGCCAGACAAACCCGCTCAAGGTCGCAGGCGGCATCTCCGCGTCCACGTCGGGAAACGGCTGCGTCCTCGCCTCAAACCATTTGAACAATCCGTCCAGCACAATTAGTCTTTCTACAAACTTTCCGGCAGGTACTGCTCTGCAATACCGGCAGAACCTTGACCATGTCCCTTATATTACATTGTTCGGCAAATGGTGCATGACAGCCATGCGTCACTTAGGCTGTTGAACTGGCTGTTACAGGCGCTACAACACCGCCTCATCACCAATCGACCACACCAGTTATGGAAAAGTCCTGAAACCAGGGAAAGCGAACCCGCATGGATACCATCGGCAAACGCATCACGTATGCCCGTGAGAGCAAGAATTATGACGTCAATCAGCTGTCAGACCGGGTCGGCGTAAAGGCCGAAACCATACTGGCCTGGGAAGCCGACGAACGCGACCCTCGGGCCAATCGGTTGCTGCGGCTGGCCGGTGCGCTGGATGTCGGCTTTGCCTGGCTCATGGTCGGCCAGGATTACGAACCGGACCAAGCGGAAACTGCCGGCAGACTGTCTTCCATGGAAGGCAAGCTGCAGCGCATTCGGCACCTGTACGCCGAGCTCGGCGGCCTGATCTCCAGTCTCGAACAAGACACCCGGTTCATGATGGCGCGGGACGAGGAGCTGGAAGAACTGGCGGAAGTCGACGAGGCTGTAGCGGGCGGTTAGTCGCCCGATCAGCTCTTCAATATGTCCAGAACCCGGTTGGACACCTCGCGCAATCCGGCACTGCCGCCCACCTCGTAAGGTATCAGATTGCCGTCGGAAAAGGCCGCACGAACTGCATTGCGGAAGGTTTCGCCGGCCCCGGTCAGCTCCGGCGAGTTCATCGTCTCACCGAGCCAGTCCAACATCATGGCGCCAGACAGCAACATGGCGGATGGGTTGGCCTTGCCGGATCCCATGATGTCAGGCGCGGTGCCGTGGCACGGCTGGAACAGGCCATGCTTGTCGCCGATGTCAGCCGATGGTGCCATGCCCATGCCGCCCATCAGCGCCGCAGCCTGGTCCGACAGAATATCGCCGAACATGTTTTCGGTGATCATGACATCAAACACCCACGGGTTGCGCACCAGGGCCAACGAAGTGGCATCGACGTAGGCATGATCGGCTGTGAGCCCTGAAAACTCCGCGGCACGTTCGTAGAACACCTTGCGCATGAAGGCGAAGCTGCCGAACACGTTTGCCTTGTCGATACAGGTGACGCGTCCCTGCCCGCGGCCCTGTGCCTTGCGGCGTTCGGCAAGCTTCAGGGCAAAGTCCGACAGCCGTTCGGTTCCCTTGCGGGTGATCACCATGGTGTCACGGGCTTCATCGTCACCGACCATCTCGCAGGCACCGCGCGAGGCAAACAGGCCTTCGGTGTTTTCCCGGATCAGCACGAAATCAAGTTGCGCGGCACGCGGGTCTTTCAGCGGTACCGGGGAACCGGGAAACGTTTCGACCGGTCGCACACCGGCATAAAGATCAAAGATTTCGCGCAGCTCAATCTGCGGCGTGATCTCCCGGCCGTCCTCATACCGGATGTCTGGCAGTCCCATGGCACCCAGCAGCATGACATCGGCTGCACCGGCCTTTTTCACCACATCGTCGGGCAGCGCCACGCCGGTGTCCCGGAACACGCCGGCACCGGCCTCCAGGGTCTCGTATGTGAACGAAAACCCTCCCGAGCGTGCCGCCAGTACGTCCAGACATTGAAGGCACGGCTGCATGACCTCCCGGCCGATACCGTCACCGGGAAGAACCGCTACATGGATGGAATTCGATGAGGTCATTGCAAGGGTCCTGATTGAGATGAAATACGATCGAACCGGCGCACCGACTTGGCCGCCACGAGATCGGATGTGGTTTCCGAAAATGCCAGGTAGTGCGGCGTTTCCATATGCAGGTTGAATGCCGCTTCGTCCTGGTAGGCTTCGTACAGGAAGACAATGTCTTCACTGTCGCTGTGTTCGATGCACACATCAAACACGAGACATCCCGGTTCACCGGAAAGCGACTTTTCAGCCTGCATCAGAACAAGCGGCATGAACGCGTTCAGCATATCGCGTTTCAGGCGCAACTCCACCGTGACAACAAACATGAAGCTCAGCCCCAAATCCGGAAAGAAAAACTTGTATTGGGGGGTTGTGGCATACCGGCCCGGCTGCAGACCAGTGAAAAAAATTTTGCGCTCGGGTAAATCCGGCTTGTGAAAAAGCCGCCCCGGTCCTTGAACACCTTTTCAGCAAAGCTTATGGATGTTTCCGGTTTCCCATCACCAGGCGATTTGGTGATTCTACCAGGAACACCCGATCACATGCCTCAATACTGCGTCCACGGCCTCTTGCTTGAATCAGAGTTTGATATTCCTGAACTGGCCGCCAGTCAGGCACTGCAGGTGCTTGACGAGACACCGGTCGAGATGGTGATGACCCAATTACCATCCCTAATCGACCACCATACCGTGACCACGGACGGCTATCTGCTCGGTGACAACGAAATCATGATTGCACTCGACAACGGTATTCGGTGCCATGTTGAGGCGGGAAACCGGATCAGCATTGATCCCGGCTCAAGCGACAACGAACCGGCGGCGCGCCTGTTTGCCCTTTCGGCCGGTCTCGGTAGCCTGCTGCATCAACGCGGTTACCTGCCTCTGCATTGTGCTGCGGTGGATACGGCAATGGGTTGCGTGGCGTTCTGCGGCAACGCCGGCGATGGCAAGTCCACCCTGGCGGCCAGTTTTCGAAAATCCGGTTTCAAGCTGTTCAGTGACGACCGGCTGACCATTCACGCAGCGGTTGAATATCCCTATCTGGCCGCCCCTTCGATACCGGCTTTACACCTTTATGAGCAATCCGGCACCATGGCCGGCCTGGGAGACGATCACCTGGCGATGGACTCATACCGATTCGGCAAACACATCCACCTGGTGCCCGAAGCCTACAGCGACCACCCCCGTCCGGTGGCCGGCCTGTACTTTACCGACTGGCACGAGGACGAGGCCGCTGAACCGGTTATCGCGCCCATGGGTCAGCTCAATGCCATGATGCGCCTGAGACGAGATGTGTCGCTCACCCATCTGATTGGACCGCTCGGCCGGGAACAGCACTTCATGACATGGGCAGCCGGCCTGTGCGGCAGCGTACCGGCCTTTCATCTGGTCAGGCCGCGCAACGCCGACCGCCATGAAGACTGCATGAGCTTGATTATTTCACACGTCCGGGACACTTTTGGCACATGAGTCGACAAGACATAAAATCTGACAGCGTTCTGATACGCACCAGCCAGTTGCCTGCCGCTGAACTCGGTCCCGACGACACCGTGCTGCTGGACGCCGAGCGTGGTGTCTACTACGGCTTGGAAGGCCCGGCGCGCCAGATTTGGGAGAAGCTGAGCGAGGAGACCACGCTGGACAAGATATGCGCCTCGCTGGTCGACGACTACGACGTGGAGCGGGAACAGTGCGAAAGCGACACCCGGGAGTTTCTCGCCGAGCTGATTGAGAACGGCCTTGTCAAAATCCGCTGATCGGGCCTGGCAGCGCGCGAGCCGCCTGTCCGGCAGGCAATGGAACGCGCTTCTGAACGCAGTCCGGCTGTTGGCCTGGGCACGGATTGAACATCGCCGGAAGCCCATCAAGACGGTCCTGGAACGGTTTGAAGCGACCGGTTCGCACGCCGACGCGACCGCCGGCGAAGTTGAAATCGTAGCCTGGGCCATTAATTCCGCTGCTGCGCGGGTGCCATGGCGGTCGGACTGCCTGCTGCAGGCGATGGCCGGATCGAGGTGGCTGGACGCCATGGACCGCAACTACAGGCTCAATATCGGCGTCCGGAAAAACCCGGCGAACGAGCTTGAGGCACATGCCTGGCTGACCAGCGGTGGCC
>JBPCVV010000113.1:0-2629 GCA_051010195.1 Anderseniella sp.
TTGCAATATACTGAAAAATACATAATGAAATGACATATATCTCGATATATAGGAGATATTGCGTCGTATGCAAAGTCGATAACTACAGTGCGTTTGGGCGAAAAAAGTATATTTTCTGGTGAATAATCACCGTGTGCACGACAGTGGGGGACTTTCACCCCGTCAAAACGGCTCAGTATATTAATGAAGTGGTCGAGATTGCGGTCCCAGGAAGGGTCGGGGGCTGCGGAGCATCTGGCGGCCGTAATGTAGGTGGAAAGCTCGAGTGGTATAGCGGGCTGCATGCCAGCTTGGTGGATCGCCTTTAGCGCTCCTGCCGCCGCCCGCAGACAAGAAAGCCGAGTCACCGAATTGAAGCGAGCCCAAGCTAGTCGCGATTTCATGCTTGGCAAGTTCACCCATTCGGCCGCGTATGCATCAGTCGTAGCATAGATTGGTTTCGGGATAATGTGCTTGAATGATGCGGGTAGTGAACTGTAAACCTGTTCCAGTATTTGAAACTCCCTAATAGCGGTATGCGTGACTTCGCCTTGCTCGGGAATGAAGTGCTTGACTGCGAGATCCAACTTATTGTTGGTGGCGCGCAATACTACCGCGGCTCTTGCCCCTGGTTTTCTTAATCTCACAGAGATATAATTAAATTTCCAATTTTTACCGTCTTCAATATTGTTTGGTAATTTATTAATTAGAATAGAAGTTAATTCTTCAATTTGTTTTGGATTTATTCCAGATTTTTTCATTTTGAAATTCAAGTAAAAATTTTTATATTTTGAATTCATCGTATTTTTCCGCCCTGTAGGTGCTCCAAGTAGGGGTATATATTGTGGCAAAGGGGGCAGCAATATAGTATCGAAATCGCCATAGATAGGTGATATGACTATCTGCAAGGCAGAAGGGCTGAGCCGATTGAAAGGTAAGTAAACTGGCGTTGCTGCTGATCTGCTGTTGACGCAAGCGTTGGATAATTTCGGTGCGGGTGGCTTTCTGTACTCACAATTTGGGAAGATTGAATTGGAAAGCTGAAATGCTTTTTTCTGGAGGCGATCTATCAATTGTGAGGAAAATCTCAGATTTTCTTGTTACCATGTTCCAGCAAATCGTGTAAAGAACTGGATAGATCACCTGCGTGGATTGAAAACATGAGAAATCTGATTTTCGTGCGTCGACTGAGCGCAGTCGCTATGGCTTTTGCAAGCGTTGTATGTCTTGGTTCCAGCGGGTCTCTGGCCGCCGAAGACGGATTCAATCCTTTCGAGTTCGACCCCAATTCACCATATGTGACGGTTTACGGCGGTGCTTCGATTCTTAATGACGATGACGTCATGCAGCCTGGTTTTGACTCGCCGGGGGACAATTACCATAGCGTGTCATATCCCGGTTTCCTCGTTGGTGGCGTATTGGGCATCCGCTTAAACGACTACATAAGGACTGAAGGTGAATTTTCGTTCTCCCGATGGACCCACGACTACGTGGAGACATGGCTGTGCCCACCGGGTTCCACCGAGCGCTGTTCGATTAACTCAAACGGTTACGAAAGGCTGGGAACTGGCGGATCTACTAATGCCTTCAATTTCTTCGGAAATGCGTGGCTAGATATCGGCCTGCTTTGGGGCTTTTCCATTTATGGTGGCGGTGGAGTGGGATTCACACTTCTGGCATACAAGGATCAATTTTTCGGAGTCGACAGGCAAGATGTTTCATTTGCATGGCAGTTTGGCAGCGGAATTCGTTACCAACTAACTGACAACATCCTGATTGATGCGCGATGGGTCCGGCGTGGCCCTATCCGGCCGGACTACGGCCCCTTGGTCAGCGAGCCTTTTGAAATTTTGTCTGACAGTGCGACACTCGGTGCAACTTTCGAATTTTAGGCTCCGGACACGTGATTTGCTCAGTTTGCCAGTGTATCCCAGGGGGTTTCAGGGGCATATCCGCACTGACCAGCCAAAGTTCAGTGACCGTGCTAAATCAGGCATCATAAGCTAAAGCGCCGCATTTGCGCGAGGCGGGCTTATTGGTCCATCCGATAAGCTTCGCAGATCGTAGTTCCCTGCATTCCCTTATGGGACATCGGCACCGGCCAGCTCGGGCGCGGCTCGTCAGTTTTTGTCCGACTTGCCTCTTGGCTCTGACGGGCGAGTTTTTCAGTTGCCTGTATGTCGAGAGGCGACGCACCTGCTTCAGTCGTTCCAGTTCAACACAGGAGACGAAAGCCATACCGGTGGGCGGGATGTCCGAGGCAGCTCTAGCCCGGGTAGATTCGGCTTTACATTTCTGCAGCCAGCGTCCCAGCCGGGCCATGGCTTCCGCGTAATCGTGTGTTTTAAGCGACTGCTCCTTGACCTGTCTGCCGTCGAAGGCCTTTCCCCTGATGCGCCAGTACTTTTGTGTCGCGCTGCCAGACATGCCCATAAACATGCCCATAATTGATTTCGACGTCATCGGCAGGATTGCCGTAAAAAATGATAAAGAAAGAAATTTATGGGATTGTAGTCAAGTCAAATGTGCTTCCCGAGAGATGGGTGACACTTTGTTCCGGACACATAGGTTACACTTTTGGCCCTTTGCAAGGAGATGCGAGGTGCCTTGGAAGGAGTGTAATCAGATGGACGAGCGGCTCAAGTTCATT
>JBPCVV010000114.1:0-4744 GCA_051010195.1 Anderseniella sp.
TTTCCAGCCAGGGCGTCAAGATTCATGCGGCTATTGTTTGTAAGCTCCGCCAGTCATTTCGGCGGTACCGAACGCTGGGCTAGCATGGCAATCGCCGAGCTGGAACGGCGCGGGCACCAGATATGGATGGCGTGTCCCGACACAACCTTTGCCGGCAATTTCACCCACCGGGAGCGCTTGTGGCACGATGGGCCCACATCGATGTGGGACAAGCCCGGCATGCACCGGATGGCCGCATTCTGCCGTGACCGGCAGATCGACTGCATCATCCCGCTGAGCCAGAAGATGTACTTCACCTGTGGCCGTCTTGCACGGCAGCTGGGCATAGCACTTGTGCTGCGACTGGGGATCGTGCGCCTGCCGTGGCGGCCGATCGTGGACTGGTACGGTTACGGCATCTACCCGGATGCCATCATCGTCAATACACAGCGCATCAAGCAGGTCCTGTCGCGCGCACCGTTTGTCAATCAGAAGCGTATACATGTCCTCTACAACGGCATTGTGGAGCACCCGGCAACCGGGGTGACCAGCCGGCACGGCAAATTCACCATAACCAGTGTCGGCACATTGTCCTGGCGCAAAGGGATGGAGCACCTGATCAGGGGGGTTGCCCTGCTGCCTGATGACTTGCGCGAAAAAGTTCACGTCAAACTGATCGGCCAGGGGCCGGCACGCAGGAAACTCGCGGCGCTGGCAGCAAATCTGGGCCTTGCAGACCGGGTCGAGTTTACCGGGCATGTCGACAATCCGACGGCTCATATAGCTGCAAGCGACCTGTTCGTGCTGCTGTCTGTCCAGGAAGGCATATCAAACGCCCTGCTGGAGGCGATGAACTGCGCTGTGCCGGCTTATACAACACTGGTTGGCGGGCATGGCGAGTTCATCATACACGGGGTCAATGCATATGCTGCAGACTCACGGCGGCCGTCCCGGGTGATGAGTGACCTGCAAGGCATTATGCTGGATGAGAACATTGCAGCGATTGGAATGGCTGGACGTAACACGGTGCGCGACAGATTCTCCATGACCGCCATGGGCGACAGACTGGAAGAGGTGCTGAAGCAGGCAATAAAAGATCGCACCGGAAATCCGGCTGTGCCAAATCATTAGCAGGGGCAGGCTCGCATCAACCCTGGATTGCAGCCCATTCGTCGGCACTCAGTTCGCCATTCTGGTCACCATCAGCGGCCTTGAAGGCACCTTCAGCCGTGTCAGGCATGGCTGCCTTGGCTTCTTCCATGGATATCGAACCGTTCTGCTCAGCGTCTACAGCGGTGAAGTCAGCAGCAAGAACGACGGTTGAAGCAAAACCAGTAGCACGGGCGATGGCGGGAAACTTTTCCATGTTCAATTCTCCAGTTAGACGTGTAGCGACCTGCACGGCTTGTCTCGATGAGCAGCCGGTGAGATCGTTCAGCTGCCATCCACGAGGCAGATGTTGACCTGCCATTGCGGCGGCGAAAAGCAAGTCGCAGGGAAATCTCGGCAGCAATTTGTGATGGATCAGGACCAATTTTGAATGGATCGTGGCGTGTAAAGACGCCCTGTGCGGCTACTTCAGTTTCCTGCGACCCTGGCCCAAACCCTTTTGAGCGAGAAATACAAACGCTTGTGAAAATGCGTCCCTGCACCACCATCTCGCGAGTAATTGACTCGGCCCAGCTCTGGAACGTTGCCTACGTCGAGATTGAAATACTCCAATACGGACCCGATGGTTGCATTGCTGTCAGTGGTCAATTGGTTATAGCTTACAACCAAAGAGTTTCCAGGGTCGGCTTTCCAGCGCCGGTTGAAAGCCTCCAATTCGGCGGTCAGTCCGATGTCGGCCGCAGTTTGCATCCATTGTTCCTGGCTCTTGCAGTTCGCTATTTCTTTCACAGAGGTCGTCCAGGTTGCGGTTTCCATACCACGCCAATAGGCAGCCACCACCTCCTCTGCCGGCCGCAACAAGACAATTTTCGGAATATCACGTAGTTGGGATAAGTTGTTGTCGGTGGGCACAATATGCAATTTGGCAATCCGTCGGGGCCTTGTCATAGCTGCTACAGCGTCTTCCGACAATTCGGCGACATCGCTGTGAAATCGCTTGAGCTGACAATACTCAACGGGTGGGGGTGTTGCCGTCAGAAAATTCCTGCGGACTTCAGCATTGGTGCGCGGATATCCTGTAGCTGCGCACAAGCTGGCTACAAGACTGGAACTTGCACTCTTGGGAATTGCCGCGATCAGCACTGTTGGTCGATGTCCTGCATATGTCTGGTCTTCTTGACCTCAAGTCTGGCAATAGTGGCTCGCCGATATGTTTCAATAAATTCTAATGGCTTTTCGGCACATCACCGGTAAGCTTTGGCATTTCCTGTGAAATTCCAGTAAGTTCAACATGCTAATTGATGGGTTGAGCAACCCTGTAGCAGAAAGAAAATTACAGGTGAATTCCGAAAATTCCTGTTATGAGGTTCGCAAACCATATCCGGGCGGAATTTATGCATGTCGCGTTGATAGTTGCAATACGTGCCTGGGCATTTCGTGCCGACATCTCCCAGATGGGTTTCTTCGTAGCGAGAGGTTGGCATGGGCCGTTCCTTATTGCCAGATTTTGAGGTTTGACGCAATTCGGTGAGATTTGCCGAGTGGCCGCGAATTTGGGCAAAGTTGGGCGTTTGCGTGCGACACACCCGCAGCCTGTGCAATGCTGACCGAGATGATCGCCACGGCGCTAGGATATCCGTCTTGATCAAGTCCTTTTTGGCGTCCCTTTTCGATTGTCCCTGATGAGTGCGTTTGCAAGTTCGATGAGTTTAGGTCTGATTGCAGTGAGGGCGACTTTGGCAGACTTTTCGGCTCTTATCATTCGCTCATACATAGCGCGCATGTCAGGATTGAACCTTGCTGCCAACGACCGGCTAGGCGAGAATGTCAAAGCGTGCCGCGTCGGCTGTTGTTCGAACAGGCAAATGACAGGCAATTTCGCCGTCAATCTGTACCGGTGTCGCGTCGTCACCCGCAATCTCGATCGACCGGACCTGCTTAAGGACAGTAACGTCGCTTCGTGATGGCAACCGATCAAGCAGCATTGCCAACGAATAGCTCAATGCAGCGATCCGCCCCGGTCTGTTGAGGATGACAACACACAGGCTGCCATTGCCCAGGTCATTATCCGCAGAAACGATGTGCTTGCCGGCGTAATAGCGCCCGTTGAGGATAATGGCCCCGACCCCTGAATACACCTTGTCGTCAATTGTGAGCCTGTAGACAGGATATCGGTAGGCAACCAGTGTGCCCATGGCGGCAAGCGCAAAAGCCAGTTTGCCTGTCCATTTCTTGATCCTCGGGCGCACTCGAGCCACCACCGCAGCATCGAATCCGACACCAGCCGTGAATGTGAACAGCTTGTTGTTCACCTGACCCGCGCATAGCTGTTTTGTCCGGCCGGCGACAATAATATCCGCCAACGCGTTGGCGCCGACAACAAGTCCCAGATCCAATGCAACGACGTTGGCCGTGCCGGTCGCTATCAATGCCAGCACAGGTGACCCCTGGCGCAAGCCATTGATGGCTTCCATCAGCGTTCCATCGCCACCGGCAATCGCGACAACATCCCAGTCACTGGCAACAAAGTCGCGATACAGCGTGGACAATTGGGATGCAGACCCCGTCGCCAACAGGGTAACGTCACATCTCCTTTCCTCCAGTGCTGTTTTAACAGCAGCAAGGTGAGCTTCCGCTCCCCCACCGGCTGAGGGATTGTAAATGATCAGTATGCGCTTACCCACGGGCGGAGATTTCATAACAAATGCGCTGCAGTTGGCTGGTCAACGTCACCGCAACAAGATGCCCGCGCGGGAACGGCGCCCACGCTTCAGGTGTCTTGCCACTACTCCATCGCTGTTTCGATGGAGCCGGCACGTGTAGACAGTTGCAGTTCATCTGACAGGTTGTTTTCGTGTAAGTTGAACAAACACCATAACCTGCTTTTTTGGTTTCCAGAGCGCTAAAAGCCCAGCGGCATCAGCTTGTAACCCTGGTCCGTGCGATAACCGAACCCGTCATGGCGCGTACGGTAGCAGATTTCCTTGCTCTGCCGGCGCTGTTTGATACGGGAACACAGGCTGCCGCTTTCGTCATCGATGCGCCACTCGCCGTAGACAACGCGGCCCCTGGTTGACAGCATCCGCATCTCACCGGACTTGCGATAGATGATTTTTCCGCTGAGCTTGCCGCGGAAAGCAAGCTCCTGGCCGACCAGTTCCTTCATGATTTCGCCACCCGACATCCAGTCGGCAGCGACAACATTGTGCGGCAGCAACATGCTTGCAGCGCTCAATGCAATCAGCAGTGATTTTTTCATTTTAAGGCTCCCCAGCCAATTGGAGCGCTCCACGACCTGATCTCGTCAGAACCGGTGCTCCCAACTTCAGTTTCAGCATGGCCCTGTCCGCAAAGCCTGTGCGGTGGCATGCCGGTGTGAAGTGCCTGTCCGGGTCGGTCTTATTGTCCTGCTTGCGTCCTAAGTCTTTTTGTCTTTGTTACAAGTCCGGATAAGGCACAGCGTAAAA
Source organism: Anderseniella sp. (assembly GCA_051010195.1). Taxonomy (GTDB): domain Bacteria; phylum Pseudomonadota; class Alphaproteobacteria; order Rhizobiales; family Aestuariivirgaceae; genus Anderseniella. The sequence continues at coordinate 4,557 of JBPCVV010000114.1, forward strand.
AAGTCTGCTGGGACAAAACAAGAAACAGGGCAGGTCTTTAGGTGAGACCTGTCACATCACTCGTTCAAACCGGAACGTCCCGGTCTGCTTGCAAGGCTAGAAGCTTGAACGCCGCTTGTTGCCCTACCGGTCCCATGAAAAGAACCGGTAATCATCATCGGCGTCTCAACCTTAACAATCGATTAAAA
>JBPCVV010000115.1:0-2920 GCA_051010195.1 Anderseniella sp.
ACATTCACTGGCAGGCAGTGGACATCCACAAGGACAGCCGTGCTGCCAGCAAGAACCAGCGCTCGACTGTATTGTGGTTCACCGGCCTGTCGGGCTCGGGCAAGTCAACCGTCGCCAACATTGTCGAGAAGCGCCTCGCCGCCCTGGGCCATCACACCTACCTGCTCGACGGCGACAATGTCCGCCACGGCCTGAACCGGGATCTGGGCTTCACCGATGCCGACCGGGTGGAAAATATCCGCCGCGTCGCCGAGGTGTCGAAACTGATGGCGGATGCCGGGCTGATCGTCCTGGTGTCGTTCATCTCGCCGTTCCGGGCCGAGCGCCGCATGGCCCGCGACATGCTGGAAGCCGGCGAGTTTATCGAGGTCCACGTCGACACGCCGCTGGAGGTTTGCGAGGCCCGTGACGTGAAGGGGCTGTACGCCAAGGCCCGCGCCGGCGAGATCAAGAATTTCACCGGTATCGATAGTGACTACGAAACACCGGAGAACGCCGAAATCACCATCAACACGGCCGAAAAATCGCCCGAGACAACCGCCGGCGAGATCGTCGACCATCTGGAAGACACCGGAAGGTTGAAGCCTGCATGAGCAAGTCACATGAGCCAGTAAAGTTGACTTGGCTGAACGGACCTGACATCGACCGGCTGGCCATGACCGACGATGAGATCATCGCGGCGGTTGAACAGGGACTGATGGCACAGGGCACGCTGGGTGGCGCGGTGATCGAACCGCGCATGCACCTGACGCCGGACCCGGCCTTCAACGGGCACTTCAACGTGCTGCGCGGCTACGTGGCGCCACTTGACCTGGCCGGTGTCAAGATCGTCGGCGACTATGTCGACAACTACAAAAAGGGCCTGCCCTCGGAGATGGCGCTGCTCAACCTGTTCGATCCGCACACCGGCATGCCGCGCGCCATTCTCGACGCGACCCTGATCACCGATGCCCGCACCGGTGCATTGACCGCCGTCGGCGCCAAGCACCTGGCCCGCAAACAATCGAAAATCCTCGGCCATATCGGCGCCCGCGGCACCGCCTATTGGAACGTCCGCCTGCTCAACCATCTGTACGACTTCGACGAGATCAGGGTGCATTCGCGCCGTCCGGAAAGCCGTGAAGCCTTTGCGGCAAGGCTTGAAGCCGATCTTGGCAAGAAAATCATCGTCACCGACAACTGGCACGACTGCCTGGCCGGCGCCGACATCATGGTCGAGGCTTCGCGGCTCGCCGAGCGCGAGGAATTGTTCAGGGCTGACTGGGTGAAGCCGGGCGCCTGCGTCATTCCCTACGGCACCGTGTCGGCACTTGACATGGCGATGACAGACATCATGGACAAGGTGGTCATTGATGATGTCGGCCAGTTCCGCGCCGGCGACCTAGGTGCGCTGCGCCCCCACATCGATGCCGGGCTGATCTCGGAAGACACCGTGCATGGCGAACTTTGCCAGATTGTCACCGGCGCCAAGCCGGGCCGCGAGCGCGACGAGGAGACGATCCTGTTCTGGCATCGCGGACTGTCCCTGTCCGACATAGCTCTGGGTGCCGCCATGCTCGAAAAGGCCGAAAAACTGGGTATCGGCCAGCAACTGGTCTATCGCTAGAGCGAGTTGGCCAGCTTGCCCATCAGGACCAGTTCGCAGGCAACAGCCTCGACCTCCCGGCCGACGGGCCGGTCATCATCCAGAAATGCCGACAGGGTCCTCACCTGGCGATGAACCTCGGCCATGCGTGGTGCCATGCCATCGGGTTGTGCGAGGTCTACCGCCTGGGCGCCAGCCAGCAACTCATAGGCCAGCAGGTAACTCAGCTCGTTACACAATTGCATCAGTTTCGAAGCCGCCAGCGGGGTGAATGTGGCGGCGTCTTCCACCCCACCGGCATTGAAGCTCGGCACAACAGGCACCGGATTGGCCAGGTGGATGATCCTGGCACGCAAGGCTTCGACCGTCTTGAGCAATGGCCCGAAACCGGCCCGGTCGGGTGCCGAGGATGACAGCAGAGGTGCAAGGCCCGACATGTCGGGTGTGCACAGCCGGTGAATGCGCGACACCGCATCATTGGCCAGCACCGCCAGCGTGCGCGCAACCGTGTCAAGAGCCTGGCCCAGCCACGGCGTATGGTAATTGCCGGTCGAGGCAATCCGGTCCTCGGCCAGAAGCACAGCCGGGTTATCGGGTGCATGGTTTATCTCTACGTGGATGGCAGCCTCCAGCACGTCCAACGCCGCATGCACGCTGCCGTGTGTCTGGATCACAGAGCGCAGCGAAATCGGATCCTGAAGCCGGCGTGCAGCTCCTTCCCTCATCAGCACACTGCCGTCCAGCAGGTCGCGAAATACTTTCGCGGTTTCCACCTGACCGGGCTGCGGCCTGATGCCGGCCACCACAGGACCGAGCGGCGAAACATTGGCCCTGACCCCTTCCATGACCAGCGCGGCGGAAACATTGGCGGCATCCAGCAGGGTGCGGGCAGAGCATGCTGCCAGGCAGGCGAACGAGGCGGAATGGGCCTGGTTGTTGCACATGACCAGCCCGTCTTTCGGCCCCAGCTTCAGCGGTTTCAGGCCTGCCTTGCGCAAGGCGTCCAGGCCCGGCATGCGCTCACCGTCGAAATACGCCTCGCCGTCGCCCGTCAGGACGTGCGGGATGGCAGCCATGACGACCAGGTCCCCGGCGCCGATGGATCCGGTTGCCGGCATCACCGGCGTCACGCCCTTGTTGAGCGCGTTGACAAGCGCATCCACAACAGCCGGACTGGCGCCTGCCTCACCGCTCAGCAAGGTATTCAGCCGGGCCAGCATGGCGGCACGTGCCACCGGGACCGGCAGCGGCTCGCCGATTGCCTGAGCCCGCCCGCGCACCATTTTTGCCGAAAATTCAGCCGCCTCATCCACTGACAAGATGTCGGTTGCCCGA
>JBPCVV010000116.1:0-6608 GCA_051010195.1 Anderseniella sp.
GCGTCGTTGATTGTCACGCCGATCTGTTCCTGAAGCGCGTTGACATACTCGGCGTACAGGTCATTGGACAGGTTGGTCTCCAGCACCTGGCGGATCGCCCTGGCTTCTTCGGAAGCCGGATTGAAACCGGTGCCGAGCACCGGGGTCGAGGCGATGATCTTGGCGGACTTGCCGTCATTGGCGATGGAAAATGCTTTGCCGTTGTCGGCAACCGAAAATAGCGCGTTAACATCGGCTGCATTAAAGGCCGCATTGTTCTGATTGCGGCGGACGCCGTTGACGGTCTTTATCTCGGCGCTTTCCGCTGCCGCAAGTTCGGCAATCGGGGTGCCGGAGCGCAGTCTTGCCACCAACTCTTCTGCTTTCTTGCGCGTTGCGCTGGCCGCTTCCCGGGTCTTCCAGGTTTCTGCCACCTTGTCCTTGATGTCGTTGAAGGCAGGAACCGCGGTTTCAACGATGTCCCGGGTCTCAAGCCAGGTGAAACCGTCATCACCGTCAGTCAAAGGGGAAATCTCCAGGCCGATTTCGGTTTCAAACGCCGTGGTAAGCGAGGCGGAATGGCCAGGGATTACAACTGTCTTGCCGTCCTTGTCGGTGCCGTCAAGCGCGACCGGACTGATGTTGGCGACCTTGATGCCGATCTCCGAGGCCGCCTCTTCCAGCGTTGCCCCGCTGGCGCGGGCATCTTCGAACTTGTCATGCAGGTCAAGCAACTGGCCGCGTGCCTTGAGCTTGCGAACTTCCGTTGTCAGTTCGTCACGCATCTCGTCCAGCGGTTTTTCACCGCTGGTGCCGACAATTGTGGCCTTCAGTAGAACAGTCGAGAACCGGCCCTTCACCGGGTCGGAGACGGCGCCATCCTCCAGGGCAAAAGCGGCCTCGGCGACAGCGGGGTCGGGAATGGCCGACTTTGCCACGGTGCCCAGCGAAATATCGGATAGTGACTTGCCCCGTTCTTTGGCAACATCTTCGAAGCTGGTGCCGTCCTTGATCCTCTGGGAGGCGGCTATGGCGTCTGCTTCACTGTCGAACGGAATCTGCAACACAGTTCGGGTTTCCGCTGCGGCGAGTTGTTTCTTGGTCGCTTCATACTGGCGTTTGAGGTCGTCTTCGCTGACCTCGATACCGGCCATGATTGCCTCAGGGGTCAGGGCCACGATGGCGATCGAACGGCGTTCCGGTTCCCGGAACAGGTTCTTGTTGTCATCATACAGTGATTTCAGCTCTGCATCGGTGGGCTGCTTCAAACCATCGGGCAGGGTGATCTCGAAATAGGTCGCATCGCGCTGTTCGGTTCGATGTTTCCAGACCAGTTCAACCAGTGTGTCGGGCACAACCGCCTGGGTGGTCAGAGGCTGCGAGATGACCTGGCGGGTCATGTTGCTGCGCTCAACGGCAAAGAACTGCTCTTCGCTGAAACCGTTCTGGCGCAGCAGGTTGCGGAAACTTTCGGCGTTGAAGGTACCGTTTGCACCCTGGAATTGCGGGCTGTCGGCAACACGCTGGGCAACGGCACGCGCCGGCATGGTGATGCCCAGCGCTGCTGCCTGGCTGTCGAGTGCTGCATCGCGCATCAGGTCACCGAGGATCTGCCGGTCAATGCCAAGCTGGCGGGCACGGTCCGGGGTCACGGTTTCGCCCAGGCGGCGCGAGTATACCGACAATTGCCGGTTGAAGGCTTCGGAGAACTCGTAGGAGCCGATTTCACGGTCGCCGACCTTGGCCAGCGTTACCGACGAACTGCCGCGCATCATGTCTTCAATGCCCCATACGGCAAAACTGCCGGCCAGCAGGGCGATGAATACCTTGGCGATGATGCCGCCGGATTTGCTGCGCAGTGCAGTAAGCATGAAATCAGCCTCGTGACGTTTTGGACACTACCTATATAAAGCGTGAATAATGCGCCGCAAGCGGGCAGATCAATATGATTTTGGATCGAAACTATCAAAAATCATAAAATTGGTCGCTTTCAAAGCACTAGAGCAACTTTACGGGTCCTATTGAACCCATGTTGGTCTATGTATGTAAATTAAGTTTTGGTAACACGTATGCCGGTTGGTGCGGCGGACACAAGAACAGGGAAGTACATAACATGAGGCCACTGGCGGCAGGAAACTGGAAGATGAACGGGCACAAGGGGTCCGTTTCGGAACTGGAAGCGTTGAAGGACAGGCTTGAGAGCTCCAGCCCGGCATGTGATGTGATGATCTGCCCGCCGGCCACCCTGGTCATGACGCTGGCGGACGCGGCGGCCGGAAGTGCCATCCAGATCGGCGGACAGGATTGCCATTCTGCGGTTTCCGGCGCTCATACCGGTGATGTCTCTGCCGCCATGCTGAAGGACGCAGGTGCCAGCGCCGTCATCGTCGGGCACTCGGAACGCCGCGCCGATCATGGCGAGACCAGCGACATGGTGAAGACCAAGGCGCAGGCCGCCATCGATGCCGGCCTCGTGGCAATTGTTTGCCTCGGTGAGACCCTGGCAGAACGTGAAGCAGGCGATACACTTAGTGTGGTTCACGCGCAATTGAACGGTTCACTGCCCGACGTGGCCACTGGTGACACCACCATCATCGCTTATGAACCGGTCTGGGCGATCGGATCCGGGCTTACCCCCACTGCAGACCAGGTGGCGGAAGTGCATCAGGCGCTCAGGGCAGGGCTGTCCGCCTTGACCAGCGCGGAAGAGGCGCACCGGATACGCATTCTTTATGGCGGCTCGGTCAAACCGTCCAACGCGGTGGATCTGATGGCTATCGACAATGTGGACGGGGCACTGGTTGGCGGCGCCAGCCTGAAGGCGGATGACTTTGCCGGTATCATCGCGGCGTTCTGAACAGTTTACATTCGCCGTTCAAACGCCTACATGAGCGGCAATTGAAAATTTTATTCGTGACAAGGTTCGAAGCAATCCATGACTGACATAATCCTCGTGGTTCACCTGTTGATCGTTTTGGCCCTGATCGCCGTGGTGCTGATGCAGCGCTCCGAAGGCGGTGCGCTTGGCATTGGCGGTGGCGGCGGCGGCGGTGGCGGCATGTTCACCTCTCGCGGTGCCGGCAGTGCGCTGACCAAGACCACAGCGGTTCTGGCGGTGTGCTTCTTCCTAACCTCCCTGTCCCTGGCCTATCTGTCACGTGGCGATTCCGGAGGTGGTTCGGTGCTCGATCAGGTAGCGCCGACTCAGTCGCAGGGCGAACAGGGCGGCAGCGACGACGGCAGGTCTGTTCTGCCAACCCTTCCAGGCACGCCGCCTGCGCCTACGGAACCTGCGGTGCCTACGGAGTAGGTTGATTTCGCTCACGCAAGCTGCCGCTTTGCGGCTGCGCTCCGCTAGGGCGCACTTCGTGCGACGGCCTGTCGGCCTTGCCTCAGCACTTCGTGCCTCGGCGGGAGTAAATCAAAACCGCCGTGCAGAACTGTGGAACTAGGTCCGACCGGACCTCTGGCCGATAGGCCCGCCCCCGCGGAGCGCAGCCGTTTGCGGCTGCTTGCGTGAGTGGAATAAAACCCAACTTGCACGACCGTAACCGTGTTCCCATACTCTTCGCATGACCACCGAAACCCGTGTCCGGGAGTCTTTCGCGATCCAGGCGCACTGGTGTGACAAGCTGGGATCACCGTTTACGGCCCGGCTGCTGCAGGGGCTTGGCGAAAGCCTGGATCACACGAGCGAGAGCGGGCACCGGGTGCTGAACTGGTCAGGTCCGCCGGATGCGCTCGGCGATGCGGTTGCACTGCGGCTGGCCGGCGCCCTGCACGGCCTGGCCCGACGCGGTACTTATCCGGACCTGAGCGGGCTTTATCCGCCGAACCCGTTGCCAGACAGGCGGACGCTTGTCCAAACTGCACTGGAGACCATCAAAACTGCTGATGCCGGCATCATGGCATGGCTGGATCATCCGCCACAGACAAACGAAGTGGCGCGTTCGGCGGTCCTGTATCCCGGCCTGATGCAGATCGGCCACGAAACCGGATTGCCGCTGAGCCTGTATGAAATCGGCTGCAGCGCCGGTCTCAATCTTGTCGCGGACCGCTATCTGTACCGTTTGGGAAACATTGAAGTCGGACTGGCCGGCTCCCCCGTCGTGTTGACGCCGGACTGGCAGGGAGCAGCACCCGTTGGAACTAACCCGATTATTGTCCGCCGGCGTGGTTGCGACCGCAATTTGCTCGATGTCAACAATGCCGCACATGCCGAGCGCATCATCTCCTATGTCTGGCCTGACCAGGCAGACCGCCTGAATCGGGTGGTCGCGGCGCTGCAACTGGCCCGCACCGATCCGCCTTCCATAGACCAGGCCGATGCCGGCGACTGGATTGAGACAGTCATCTGCGACGATGCCGCACCCGGTATTGCGCGCGTGGTGCTGCATTCGATTGCTTTCCAGTATTTTCCGGAACAGGTGCAACGCCGCATTACAGCGCGTATCGAGGCTGCCGGTGCCAAGGCGACCACCACCACGCCACTGGCCTGGCTGTCGTTTGAGCAGCACGGGGCGGAAGGCCCGCGCCTGGTGCTGCGCACATGGCCTGGAGATACATCGCAGGTCCTGGCCACCGCCGATGCACACTGCCGGTCAGTTCATTGGCTTTAGGGATTGCGGGAAAACGTCATTGACAAAGCCATGCATTAATATAACCATATAGTTATGGAACAAGCTGGTTATATGCATGAACAACCCGATCTCGACGCGATTTTCGCAGCGCTGGCGGATCCGACGCGCCGGGCCATCCTGTCGCGGCTGGCTGATGGGGATGCATCGGTCAACGAAATCGCCGCGCCGTTTGAGATGAGCCAGCCGGCAGTCTCGAAACACCTGAAAGTGCTGGAGCGCGCCGGGCTGATTGAGCGCGATGTCGTCGAACAGCGCCGTCCGGCCAGGCTCAAGGCCGACAATATGGCCGCCGCGGTCGACTGGCTGGATGAATTCAGGGCTTTCTGGGGCAGGAGCTTTGATCAGCTCGATGACATTCTGGATCAAATGAAACAAACCGAAGCGAAGGAAAAAGACCATGAGTGACGTACCTGAGTATATCGTTGAGCGCATGTTCGATGCGCCGCGGGCCATGGTCTGGCGGGCATGGACGGACCCTGAACTGCTGGCGCGCTGGTACGGGCCGGGTGTCGACACCATCATCCACAAGTTCGACCTGAAGCCCGGCGGTGTCTGGCTCAACGAGATGAAATGGGGTGACAAGTCCGACCTCAGCAAGGCGGTGTTCCAGGAAGTTGTCCCCGACGAGAAGATGGTCTGGCATCACTCGTCCACGGATTCAGAGTGGAACATTGTCTCCAATCCGATGATGGCGGACTGGCCGCGCGTGTTGCTGACCGTGGTGACGTTTGAAGAGGCAGACGCAAACACCAGGGTCAGGTTGACCTGGACTCCGCTGGATGCGAGCGAGGCCGAGATGGCCTGCTTTGCCAACGTGATGGGCAATATGGCCAAGGGCTGGGAAAGCGGCTTCGCCATCATGGACGAAATGTTCGCGGAAATGCAGTCAGGCGACACCTGAGATCATCTGTTTGCGAATGCCAAAGCAGCAGGTGAGGAGGCGAAAACTGCCCGTCCGAACTGCAAGGTGCAAACTGAATTTCCGGCTTGTGAGAATTCACACATCAGCCGGATGGCAACTCCGCTATGGTCAGTGCAAATCGGTCAAAGCCAGAAAAGCAGGAGGCGAAAATTGACCCACATTAGCAAAAACCGGCTTCCGTGGCCGCTCAGTGGCTGATGCTTGAAAAGGATCTTCCGCTGGCCAGGCAGCCTGACCAAGGAGATCACTATGACTGACACCACACTCAGAAAGACTATATTTGCCGCGACCGCTGCTGCCGTTGTGCTGGCGGGAACGTCGTTCATGCCGGAAGATGCCGATGCAAGGTCTACCAAATGCGGCAGCCACAAGGATGTCGTCGCATTCCTGGGCAAAAAATACAAGGAAACCAGGATTGGCATGGGGCTGATCAATGCCGGACAGATGATGGAGTTGTTCATGTCCGAACAGGGATCCTGGACAATGCTGATCACCCGGCCGGACGGTGTTACCTGTTTCGGCCCTGTCGGCAAGAACTGGACACATATCAAGGCAAAGCCGGCAAAGACTGAAACCGGCGCGTGAGTCTGGCGCCGGTCTCGCGGAACCGATCAGGTTTCGTGGCTCTGGAAATCGATGTGGATGTGATTGCCATCAATATCGAAGACATTGACCTGCGTGACATCGATGCCTGGCACCTTGACGACCTTGTAGTCAATGTTCCGGTTGTCGAGGTTTTCCAGAAATGATGCATAACCGGTCGCCGACAGGGCAAAATGCTCCAGCTTGGGGTCATGTCCGGCCGGTTGTGTGTCCACACCAACCAGATGCACGACCGGATAGTTTCCCGCATACATCCAGGCGCCGGGAAACGGAAATGGCGGTCGGTCGCCTGACGTCATGCCGAGGACGTCCTCATACCAATTTATCATCTTTTCAAGGTTTGCCGTTTTGACATTCACATGGTCCAGGCGATTGAGTTGCATGAGATTTGCCTTTGCGGATGGGTGTGGGCTAATGATCATCATTGTGCATGTATAGGATGGAGTTATCTACTGTTTCGACGC
>JBPCVV010000117.1:0-11415 GCA_051010195.1 Anderseniella sp.
GGCATGTGCAATTTCCGCCGCGATGGCGATCAACTGGCCCAACGCCCGGTGCATCTTGAAATCGAACTTGAAGACATGCTGGGCAAACCGATGATCAGCCACGACAACGCCCTTTATTGGCGCATCTTCAAAAGCCTGGGTGTTGCACCTGTCACCAGGCAAGGCTCGCTGCTGTCTTCCCTGAAAGGATGATGAGTTGAACAAGATCGTCGCCCTTTGGGCTGTGCCGCGCTCCACGTCAACCGCATTCGAATGGATGATGCGCCAGCGCGGCGACATGACGTGTTTTCACGAGCCATATGGCGAAGCGTGGTATCAGGGAGAACAACCCATGTGGCCCCGGCTGACCAAAGACAGCCTTCGCACACCGGGCCTGACGCTCGACAGCGTGCATCAATCACTGCTTCTGGCCGCCGGCGAAGGTCCGGTCTTCATCAAGGATTTTCCTCACTATATCGATCGCATATGGGACGAGGCCTTCCTGTCGAACTTTGCCCATTCATTCTTGATCCGCGATCCGGCCAAGACCATCACATCGATGCATGCCAAGTGGCCGGATTTTCACGAAAAGGAAGTTGGCTTTGCCGAACAACGCCAGTTGTTCGATCTCATAACCGACCTCGATGGTGCGCCGCCGCCGGTGATCGACAGTGACGATCTTCTGGAAGACCCGGAACGGCTGGTCGAGTTGTGGTGTGATGCGGTCGGCCTACCGTTCATCAAAGATGCCCTGAGTTGGACGCCGGGCGCACGGGACGAGGTGAGTTGGTGGGACGGGGGTTCGTTCCATGCCAATCTACGCAATTCGGAGGGTCTGAAACCACAGTCACGCACCAAGTACATCAAGATTGACGAGGCGCCGAAACGCGTCCGGGATGTGCATGGGCGCGCTGTAAGACACTATCAACACCTGCATTCACACAGGATTACCGCATAAAACTGCAGAAACACACCTGATAATCTGCAGTTCCGCACCCGCATTGCCAAATTTGCTGTATCGTGTGAACCGGTCATGGAAGTTGCATGATTCTGGGGCAGGACTTTGGGCGACGTACACATTGCGGCAGGCGCCGGATTTTCGAACGACCGACGTGAACTGGGCGAAATCGCGGCCCAGTCGCTGACGTTGTTTGAAGGCCACAGGTACCTGATTTTCGAATGCCTGGCAGAACGCACGCTGGCCCTGGCGCAAACCGAGGATGGCCGCGCCAAGCAGGTTGACCGGGCAATCGGCTATCTTGAAGGCTGCATCAACACCTGCATCCTCAACAACATCAAGATCGTCAGCAATTTCGGCGGCAGCGCGCCCAAACAGGTGGCGGAAGCCATTGCCGGTTTCCTCAAGCAACACAACCTGCGCCGCAAGGTCGGCTATGTGCTCGGCGACGAATTGCCGGTCAACGAGGCTGAGCACGACGGCCGGGCCATATCACGCAATGCCTATATCGGCGCAAAGGGTATTGTCGAAGCGCTGGATGCAGGTGCCGATATCGTGGTCGCCGGGCGGGTTTCAGACCCGTCGCTGGCCGTCGGGCCGGTCGCGTTCGAGCACGACCTGAAATGGATCGACTGGAACCGGCTGGCGCAGGCGACCCTGGCCGGGCACCTGATCGAATGCGCGACCCAGGTGTGCGGCGGGTATTTCGCCGACACCGGCGCCAAGCAGGTGCCCGGACTGGCCCGGCTCGGGGCGCCCGTCGCCAGCGTCGCGCGCGGCCATGACCGGCTGACCATCAGCAAGCCACTGGGCGGCGGTGTCCTCACCACCGCGACTGTGAAAGAACAATTGCTGTACGAAATTCACGACCCGGCCCGCTACCTCACCCCGGATGTGGTCATGGATATCTCCGGCGTGGCCATGCAGCAGACCGGCAACAACGAGGTGACACTGGCCGGGTGTGTCGGCCACGCCAGGCCGGACTGGCTGAAGACCCTGACATGTGTCGACGAGGGCTGGATCGGCGAGGGCGAGATTTCATATATGGGCGACACCAGTCTTGAACGGGCACTGCTGGCGCGTTCGATCCTTCAACAGCGCCTCGAAAACATCGCACCGTCCGCGGCACCGCACTTCGACATCATCGGTTCAATGTACGATGAGGCAGGAAGCGACGCCAGGCGCCCGCGCGATGTGCGGCTCAGAATGGCCGTCACCTCGCACGACCGGCGCCAGGTGCAGGAGCTGCTCGATGAAGTCGAAGCGCTTTACCTGAACGGCCCGGCAGGCGGCGGCGGCATCCGCCTGAACGTCATCGCGCGCACCGCCACAATTGCAGGAGCCGCCCGCCACAACGAGGCCGTCCCGCGCGGGTACCTTCTGGAGGATACGGCATGACGCAAGTACAGACTTCTGTTGCCATGGTCCCGGTCAGGCGACTGGCGCACGGGCGGGCCGGTGACAAGGCCAACCGGCTGAACATTTCGGTGATCGCGTTTGACCCGCAGCACTTCGATCACCTCAAGGCCCATGTCACCGAAGACCTGTGCCAACGCGCCTTTGCATTTCAGCCGCCGTCCGGCGTTACCCGTTATGTGCTGCCGAAAATCGCTGCCATGAACTTTGTGCTGGAAGACGTCCTGGACGGCGGCGTCAATGTCAATCTCCGGCTCGACCGGCACGGCAAAACACTCAGCTACGTGCTGCTGGACATGCTCATCCCGGCGCCGCCGGGGTGGAGCGGTCTGGATAAGGTCCCGAGATAAGGTCGAAAACCGAGGTATTACAGCGCTGGAACATCCTCATCCCGGCAGTATCAGGCAGGCGGGAAATCCTGAGTCAAATCCTTACTTTAACGCAAGGTTTCAGGGCTTTGCCTTAAGCCGGGATGGGTTGCATCGGCCTTGATTTCAATCGCCGTTGTTGCAGTGTTGAAAACCGCTCCCGGTCGGCCATATTAGTGAAAGTTTCGCGAATGAACCTGCATGTCCTATCGTGGCCGGCATGAGAGTTGAAAGTGGTTGGAAATGTTTGGCTTAAGGCGGGCTCTGCTTAAACGCGGCGGGGTGTCTCTCACTTTCACCCTGGCGACAAGTATCAGCGCTCTACTGCTGGTTGCCGTTTCAAGCGTGCTGTTGATTGGCCTGTGGAGCGGCACCAAGAACACCCAGGAACTGTTGCAGCAACAGGCCTCGATGATCCTGGCCACCACGTCCGACAAGGTGCGTACCCACCTGGCGCCGGCCACCCACCAGGTGGACCTGCTCGGGCAACTGATTGCCGAGGGCAAGGTTGATCCTGCCCGGCGCAACAGGCTGATCACCATGTTCAAGGGCGGCATGTCATCGGCGCCGCAGCTCGATTCAGTTTTTTATTTCGATCTCGACCACCAGGGCATCGGCCTGGCGCGGACAGACACCGGGTTTGTCGAAATCCAGCGTGACTACTCAACCGATCAAACGGTGAAGAGCAGTATTGACAAGGCGCTTGCCGGGACCAAGGGCTCGTGGGGCGAGCCGATCTGGCTGCCGGAATTCCAGAAGACGCTGCTGAACTATCATGCGCCGGTGACCTATCCGGGTGGCAGAACGGGGTTGCTGGTTGCATCGGTCACGGTCAGCGAACTGTCTTCCTATCTGGGCAACCTCAACCCAGACATCGGCAGCAATGTCTTCATTCTGCATGACAGGGACAAGGTTCTGGCGCACCCGAACCTGGCGGGCCTGCGCGGCGGCGACCGAAAAGTGGAGGCGCCGCTGCCCAGCCTGGCGGAGACCGGTGATCTGGTACTGGCCGCGTTCTGGCAAAGCGACAACAGGTTCCCGCTTGAGATCACCGAAGGCAGCGACCTGAAGGGCCATGTATTGGGCCTGTTCGGCGAAGAGTACGTGTTCATCTACGAGGACCTGCCGGGCTATGCCGGCAAGCCCTGGATTGTCGGCACTTACTTTCGCAGCGATGACGTGGATACGGAACTTCGACGGCTGTTGTGGGCGGCCCTTGCCGGCCTCGCCACATTGCTGATTGCACTGGTAGGTGCCATATGGCTTGGCCGAAAAATCGCCGAGCCGGTTGTGGACACCGCTCTTGCGGCCTCGCGCATCGGCCAGCTGGAAATCTCCGACACGCCGCGGCTGTCAGGCAGCGTTTTTCGTGAACTGAACAACCAGGCCATTGCTTTCAATACCATGCTGGAAGGACTGAAATGGTTTGAGACATATGTGCCGAAGAAACTGGTTCGGCGGCTGATCAGCCAGGATGGGGAGCAGTTCCCGTCTTCCGTCGAGAGGGACGTCACCGTCATGTTCACCGATATCGTCGGTTACAGCGGATTGTCCGAAGGCATCGCTGCAGACCAGGTTGCCACCCTGCTCAACTGCCACTTCGGTCTGCTGGCCAGTTGCATAGAGGCCGAGGACGGCACCGTGGACAAGTTCATCGGTGACAGCGTCATGGCGTTCTGGGGGGCGCCCGACCACTATGCCGATCATGCCGACCGGGCAGTGCGGGCCGCCCAGGCGATCGAGCGGGCGCTGGATGAGGACAACAAGGCCCGTATTGCGGCAGGCGAGCCTGAAATCAAGATCCGCATCGGGCTGCACAGCGGGTCTGTCACGGTCGGCAATATAGGCGCGCCTGGACGGATCAACTACACCATCATCGGCGACAATGTGAACCTGGCCCAGCGACTGGAACAACTCGCCAAGCAGTACACCGATCCATCATCAAAGCGGTCCGTGACAACCCTGTTGACCGGTGCAACCGCAAACCAGTTGACCGCAAAGCATGACCTGGATGATCTGGGCGAACAGACAGTGCGCGGCAGAAGCAGCAGAATCAAGGTGTACAGGCTTTAAGCTGGTTGAACAGCTTTACTCGCTTTGCTCAGGCCGTACGCTTCATTCTGATCGAACAGCTTTACTCGCTTCGCTCAGGCCGTTCGCTTCATTCTGATCGAACAGCTTTACTCGCTTTGCTCGGGCCGTTCGCTTCATTCTGACCGAACAGCTTTACTCGCTTTGCTCGGGCCGTTCTCCGGCCCTGAATAACGGTTGAACTTTACTTCACATCAACATTGTCAGCCTCGTGACAAGCCCGAGGCCTACTGGCCGCTGACCGATGTGCGCCCCGGCGCAGCACAGCCTCCAGCCGCGGTCACTACATGACAGCTCTTTACTAGAGCGATGCGGCAATGCTTTAATGATCCAGCAAGGGTGCGGCCATCTTTGAAGTCAGTTGAAAGGGTTGGACCTCATGATATCCCCAACACGCAAAACCTGCCTGCACATGACCTTGTTGACAGGCTTGGCACTTTTGCTGCCGGTATCTCAGGCATCGGCGTACTCGGTAAAATATGCGCCTGGATATTCCTCGAAACGTTCTGCCAACGTGGAGTTCATCTATCCCAAGGGCGCCGTACAGGAAGTAACTATCGCCGCCGATGTTCCCGAAGTCAGGCCGGTGGAGATTGTCGAATATCATGTGACAACACACCGGCACGTACACATCACGGTCAACTTTAGGAGGCGATACTTCCGCCCTTACATCCGGTTACATCGGGCCGCAACATTTTATCCCTCACGCATCAGGGTGCATCGGGCCGCAACATTTTATCCCTCACGCATCAGGATGCACCGGGCTGGCCAGTTCAGATACTGAGAAAACCGGCGATCACGGCTGCGTTTGGATGGTTTTTCCCACATCAACCAAACAGCATAAACCTGAGCGTTTCCAGGCCTTTAAATCTACTTGTCCAGAGCTTGAATCAGCGCTTTTTCACTGGACAGCAGGAATTCCTGCATGGCAGTAGCCGCTGATGACGGTAGTGGATCGCGCATGACGACGCTGACAATCACATAGCCGAAACCGTGGTCTTCACTGAGCCTTTCAAGCGTGTGGTTTTCCAGGTCATCGCTGGTACTCACGGAGATCAGCAGCGCGGCACCAAACCCCTTGCGCGCCAGTTCCAGCGCCACCTGCCGATTGTTGATTGTGAAATCCGGGTTGACCGCCAGCATGACATCACGACGCCTTTTCCGGTCAACGGCAAACAACTTGCCATCCAGTAGTTGATGCCGGCTTCCGATGAATGCCAGACGGCTCAGACGATCCAGCAGGCTCTCAGGCAGCCCTGACAGCAATGCCGGATTGCAGACCAATTCGAGCGGGAACACAGCTGCAGTATCTGCCCCTCTTTTCGGCTCATTGGTAAACTCCGTTCGCAGGGAAATTTCATGATCGCTGCCGCCTAGATGAAGGGCGGCATCATCAGCATGGATGATTGTGTCCACCGCCGGATGAAGCTGCTTGAAACGGTTGAGCAATGGCGGCAACCAGCTCGTGGCCAGTTCCGTCGGCACAGTCATGGACACCCTGCCCCTGACTTCAACATCGTCTCTGCCTGATGGCTGCATGGCATCCCGGACAGCTATTATGGCAAGCGCGGCTTGGTCGAACGTGATCCGACCGGCTTCGGTCAGATGCATTTTCCGGGTGGTGCGCCGACCAAGACGTTCTTCGGGGTGGAGCCTTCCGGCAAGAGTTTTGAAATCATGACCATCGATATCCACACGGTGGAGAACGGTCGCATCACAAAATCATACCACGTGGAAGAATGGGCCAAGGCCGTTCAGCAATTGTCGGCGAAGTAGGCCGGCCACGCGCAAGATTGCACCGGCCTGACCCGGGCCGGTGCATTGCCGTGATCGCCTCTTGAATTCTGATCTAGCCGGTTGTCGGCTCGAAGCTCAGGGCCAGACCATTGAGACAATGGCGCTTGCCGGTCGGTGCCGGCCCGTCATCGAACACATGACCGAAGTGTCCGCCGCACCGGCGGCAGTGAACCTCGGTGCGGGTTGAAAAGAACGTGTCATCCGGCCTGGTGCCGATGCCATTTTCCAGCGCTTTCCAGAAACTCGGCCAGCCGGTCTTGCTGTCGTACTTGGTCTGCGAGCTGTACACCGCAAGGTTGCAGCCGGCACAATGATAGGTGCCGGCGCGTTTTTCTTTCAGCAGCGGACTGGAATAACGCTTTTCGGTCGCCTCTTCGCGCAGGACGGCAAACTGCTCCTTTGTCAGCAGCTGACGCCATTCTTCCGGCGTGTGCACAATTTCAAACTGCTGTGCCGGGGTGTTGGCGGAGGCGGTTCGCGCCGTGCCACTGAGCGCAATCAGCCCGGCGGATGCCGCTGTCCAGGCGAGTGCGCTGTCGCGCAGGAAGAGACGGCGGCTGATGGAGGTTTTGGTGTTCATGTTGTTATACCTTTGAATCAGGAACTTGACTCTAACTGTTTGAAATATGGGCCTGTCTTGTCAGGCAGGCCCATAAGTCAGACGACGGGTTAACGGGGAACCAGAACGCTGTCGACCACGTGAATGACACCGTTTGACTGGTTCACATCGGCTATGGTGATCTTGGAAGCACCGCCGTTTTCATCAAACAGGTACAAGGCCTTGCCCTTGATGACCGCTGTCAGTGCATCACCGCTGACGGCCTGCATGTTGTAACGGCCGCCATTGGCCTTGGCCTTGCGCACCAGGTCAGATGCGGACATTTTTCCGGCCACCACATGGGCGGTCAGGACCTTGGTCAGCTGGTCCTTGTTTTCCGGTTTGAGCAAGGTGTCGACGGTTCCTGCAGGCAGTTTTTCAAAACCCGTGTTGACCGGTGCAAAAACCGTGAACGGACCGGGACTGGCCAGTGTATCGACAAGGCCTGCCGCCTTGACGGCCGCCACAAGCGTCGTGTGATCTTTCGAGTTGACCGCGTTCTCGACAATGTTCTTGCTCTCGAACATCGGCGCGCCGCCGACTTCCGGATTGGCAAGCGAGATGTTTGCAGACAGAACCAGGCCTGCAGCAAGCGCGGCAATTGAGGAGAGCATCTTCGTGGATTTGTACATGGGAGGGTATCCTTTTTTGTTAGTGCTTGTCCCTTTGGACCCCGGCAGTAACGAGGAGGCACCCGATCAAGTTTCGGCGAGTTTGAAAAAAATTGTTGCAGGTTCCGCGAGAGCGCTGCATCGAGATGACGCCCATGTATCCTGAGCCAGGAAATCTACTCGCGCATCATCAGCTGCCCCCCGCCCTTGGCTGCCTTCATCGCCATTTGCAAACTTGCGCAGGCAGATCTGTTCTGGTCACATGGCCGTCAATCATTTAATGAACTGCTCTGATCCGGCATTACGGTCTATCGTCATGCTGAAATGCGTTTTAGGAGACTGCCAAATTGCCAAAATCCAGGACCGTCATCATCGACAAACATCCCGGCCGCAGCGCCCAGGCGTTCGGCATTGCCAGGGAACTTGGAACCGACCCTGACCTGATCCACAACCCGTCTGTAGGGGTGATCGGAAACAAGGGGGACAGCCAGTGTTATATCGGGGTCCAGGGCAAGGTTGAGGCAATCCATCAGAACCTGCTCGACAATATCGGCAGCGAGCCGGGCAAGATGCCGATGCGCCTGGTGCAGCCGGAATACACCGTTGCCACGTCGGACGGCATCCGCAACGGCACCCGCGAAATGCGCTACTCGCTGATCGGGCGCGAGGTCACCCATGATTCAGTGTGCGAACACCTGAGCGCCAGTGGCCTGGCCGGCACTATCGCTGTTGTGGCCTGCGACAAGCCGCCGGTCGGCACACTCGCCGCCCTGCTTGAGCACAACCGGCCCGCCATCATGATGTCGGACGGCTCGATCCATCCAGGGTTTGATCCCAAGTCCAACAGTCCGGTCGACCTGGTGACCGCCTACCAGGCAGCCGGGAACAAGAACGAAGAAGAGCGCATGCACATCTCGTGCGTCGCGTGTCCCGGAATCGGCAGTTGCGGCGGCATGTTCACCTACAATACCATGCAGACCTTCATCGGGGTTGTCGGCATGCAGCCGCTGCATATGGTGGCACCGGCGTCAGATGACCCGCGCCGACTGAACCAGTTCCCGGCCGAACTTGTCGGATATCTCAGGGACCTGATCGACACCGACACCACGCCGAGAGACATTGTCGGGCGCGACTCCATCCGCAATGCGCTGATCGTGGCAATGGCTGTCGGCGGCTCCACCAATGTGGTGCTGCATGCACCGGAGATCGCGCGCGCCGCCGGGTTCGTGGACTTCTGGAAAGACATCATCACCCCCGAAGAATTCAACCACATATCGCAGAATGTGGTACCGGTCCTGACCGATGCGCGGCCCTATGGGCGCTACTCGATGGTGGATATCGACGGCGTCGGCGGTGTACAGGTGATCGTCAAAGAACTGCTGGAGGCGGGCCTGCTGAACGGCGATGTGCCGACCTGCACCGGAGAAACACTGGCCGAACAGGTGGCCCGGCTGGAGACACCATCAGCTGACGGGCGGGTTATCTATCCGGTTGCAACCCCCTACAAGCCGACCGGCGGATTGCGGGTTCTGGGCGGCAACCTGTCACCTGAATTCAGCGCGGTTCTGAAACTTGCCGGCGTCGAAGGCGGTCTTGAAGACAACATGTTCCGCGGTACTGCCCGGGTGTTCGAAGGCGAGCAGGGCCTACTGGACGCGCTTGATCGTGACCCTGACGACTTCAAGGATCATGACATGATCATCATGCGCTACGAAGGTCCCAGCGGCGGGCCCGGCATGCCGGAAATGCTTGATTCAACCTCGCGTATCACAGCGCTGTGCCGTGAGCGCGACATTGTCGTGGCGCTGATGACTGATGCGCGGTTTTCCGGAGGTTCCGTCGGGCTGGTGATCGGCCATGTCGGTCCCGAGGCCGCTCTTGGCGGACCTATCGCATTCGTGCAGGACGGCGATGAGATCATCGCAGACCTGAACAGTAACGAACTCAACTGCACCGAGTTGAATGACCCGGCAGTATTGGCGGCGCGCAAGGCGGCATGGGAAAAAACCGTTGCGGAAAATGGCGGCCTGCACCCGTCATGCGGCGATGCCGATACCCGCCTGCTCAATCGCATGCGCCGTTCTGCGGTGCCGGCCATACAAGGTGCCGGCATGCATCCCGACCGACAATTGTGGGTCAACGAGCCGCGTGATCCTGTGGTGTCATCGTTCACACCGAGCAACAAGCATCATGCCTGAACGGGTTGTGGATGCGCAGCGGCGCACAAAGGCGTGATTGGCGTGGCTCGATACCTTGCTGTTAAAATCTCCAACTAGTTGAAAGGCCAGACCAGCGGCCCGGCCTTTTCAGATTTTGGTGACGGCTCGAGAAACAAACGGAAGCAGCCGTGCCATTAGTTGTGAAAAATCCAGTAATTCGTTTTCTGGCCGTGCTTGTGGTGCTCACGTGTGGCCACATACCCCACGGCAATTCGCAATCCGCCACAGACCGCTCCGCTGTGCTCTCTGTCAACAAGGAGTTCTACCGGGCATTTCGGGAAAGCGACGTCGCTGCCATGGCAAAGGTGTGGAGCGATCAGGAACCGGTCGCCGTGCAGCACCCGTCAACCGGGCGCATTGACGGACGCGAGGCGGTTCTCAAAAGTTGGGCGCACATGATGCGCCGGCCGCCTGACATCAGTTGCGATGTCGAGGCGGTCCGGTTTTCCGACGGCGGCTGGGCGGTCACCTGTCTGGAACAGCTCAATCCGGGAACCGTGCGGATGATAAACATCTTTCGCAAGGACTCCGGCGAGTGGAAGATGATCTACCACGGCCCGGCCCCGGAAGCCGAAAGCGTCTAGCGGACTCCGGGGAATCCCGCTTCAGTTGTTCATGCTGGCGAATTCATCCGCCGAGAGCGCGCCATCTGCGTTGGCGTCGGCGGACAGGAAGGCATCTTCGGTCAGGTCAGGCATCTGCGATACGGCTTCGTCCAGCGAAACAGAGCCGTCGGCATCGGTATCCACGTCGGCAAAATCAGCAGCCTGCGCAGCACCTGCAGTCAGCGCCGAAACAGCAAGAACAGCAAAAAATCTTTTCATCGCACCCTCCAATATCACGCGAGCCCGCCATCTTGGCGGGCATGTTCATATCCGGTCAGAGCATTGTCCCAATGCCCCGCCGCGGCACGCATATGATCTTCGCCAGAGGGTTTTTGTTGGGCGAAAAACAGTTGAATTGTGGGGTTTTTGAGTCAGAAACAGAGATGGCAGTTGCGGCCTGACCGGGACCATATAGCGTTGTTCCACTATCGCATCCGCAACTAGCCGGGCGCTGACGGCGGCTGCATGGAAGTAGCCCTGGAACGCGGCGCGGTAACCGATGAACCAAAGCCCTTTGTGATCGGTGACGGTTTCGCCAGCTGGATGCAACGGCACTACTGTGACAAATAAGACACAGTTTTAAAAAAAGCGCAGCCGCGCCGCCGAAACTGATTGTGCTGCCATCCCTTCACATCTAGCGTGTTCGAGAGCTTGGGGCGGGCCGGCAGACCTGAGGGGGTCACGGAGTAAAACAGCTGTTGCGTCGCCGGTATTGGCACATGCCATTTCGGTGTTCGTAGCAGCTGTTTTTTCGTTCTGGCATTGCCGGCAGC
>JBPCVV010000118.1:0-66098 GCA_051010195.1 Anderseniella sp.
ATCAGCCATGACCGGCACCTGATCGAGGCATCGGTCGACCGCCTCTGGCTGGTCGATGAAGGCACGGTCAGGGCTTATGACGGCGATCTGGACAGCTACGCGCAACTGGTCCTGGAAAAGAGCCGCATGGCAAGGCGCGAGGCCAGGAAAAGCGCACGTGCATCGAGCAAAGCCAAAGAGCCTGCAAAGTCGAAACCGGCGCAAGCCAAAGTGAACCTCGTTCATCTGAAGAAAAAGATTCAGCAAAGCGACAGCAAGATGCTGGAACTGCAGGAAAAAATCACCATACTAGATCGCGCTCTGGCAGACCCGCAAATGTACGCCACGCAACCCAAAAAGGCGGCAGATTTTGCCAAGCTGAGGGCCAAGCTAGCAGAAGATCTTGAGGCCACGGAGCTTGACTGGCTGCGCATGCAGGAGATGTTTGATGCGGCCTCCACCGCGCCGGCCAGGGCGGGATAACCACCTTCCAGACCACACATGGGTGCGGAGATCACATGCAGATTCTCCGATCAGTCCGCAGGTCATGGTTCAGCCTGCGTGCCACGACCGTCCGGGAACCGCGGCAAGCAAGTCCTTCGTGTAGGTTGCCTGCGGGTCGGCAAATATGGCGGCCGTCGGTCCTGTCTCGACAACCTCGCCATAGCGCATCACAGCCAGCCGGTCGCAGACCTGGGCGGCTACTCGCAGGTCGTGGGTTATGAAGATCATGGAGAGAGCCATCTGCTCGCGTATTTCATCGAGCAACCGAAGGATCTGCGCCTGGATCGAAACGTCGAGCGCAGAGACCGGCTCGTCAGCTACCAGCACATCAGGGTTCAATGCCAGCGCACGTGCGATACCGATGCGCTGGCGCTGCCCTCCGGAAAACTCGTGCGGGAAGCGGTCATAGGCGCGCTCATCCAGGCCGACGATCGAAAGAAGCTCTCTGGCCTTGGCCTGCGCCTCGTTTTCTGGCATCCCCTGCAGAAGTGGGCCCTGCATGATGATCCTGCCAACGCGGGTACGGGGATTCAGAGACGCAAACGGATCCTGAAACATCATCTGTATGCTGGAACGAAAAGGCCGCATTGCAGCCCGGCCAAGCGGTCTCAGATCGGTGCCCTTCAGCAATATCTTTCCGTCATCCGCATCAATCAGCCGGACGATACAGCGTGCAACTGTGGATTTGCCTGACCCACTTTCACCGACGATCCCGAGTGTTTCGCCGTGTCTCAACTCAAGCGTTACATTCTGCGCCGCCTTTACGGTGCGCTCGCCACCACCGAAGCCCAGAAGGCTGCCGCCACTTCTGAAGACTTTGGTCAGCCCTTCAACCTGGAGCACAGGATCAGCGGATTGATCGCGCGGCGGGCGCGGCGTCAGGGACGGCACAGCGGCGATCAGCGCCTGGGTGTAGGGGTGCTGCGGATTGTTCAGAACTTCGTCGGCCGTTCCAGCTTCGACCAGCCTGCCCTGCTGCATGACAGCGACGCGGTCCGCGATATCCGAAACAACACCAAAATCATGGGTAATGAAGAGAACGCCGGTGTTATGCGTCGCCTGCATCTCCTTTATCAGTTTCAAAATCTGCGCCTGAGTGGTTACGTCCAGCGCGGTAGTCGGCTCATCGGCGATGAGAATTTTGGGATCAAGAGCAAGGGCCATCGCAATCATCGCGCGCTGGCGCTGTCCGCCGGACAACTCATGCGGATAAGCTCGCATAATATGCTCCGGATCGGGCAGATGCACGTCATGCAGCAGGGCCAGTGCCCGCTCGCGCCGTTCTTTTCTGCTCATCGCAACATGGAACCGGAAAACCTCGTCGATCTGGTCGCCAATTGTCATGACCGGATTGAGTGCGGTCATCGGCTCCTGAAAGATCATGGAGACCGCACTGCCGCGGATTTCGCGCATGCGGGCATTCGAAACGTTCACGAGATCTTCGCCATCCATCTGAATGCTGCCGTCCACCACCCGCACATGAGGTTTCGGCAGCAAGCCCATCACGGCACGCGCGGTCAGCGATTTGCCGGAGCCGCTTTCACCCACAACACACAGGATCTCGTTGGGAGCAAGGTCGAGATCGACTGCTTCAACCGCATGCTCGCGCTCGGAGCCCTCCGGCAGGCAGATATGCAGATTTCGGATTTCCAGCAGGCTCATTGGCGTTCCCGCAATCTTGGATTGAGAGCGTCGTTCAGCCCTTCGCCAACCAGGTTTATTGCCAGCACCGTGATCAGGATCGCAATGCCGGGAAAAGTGACAACCCACCATGCCGAACGCAACAGGGTGCGACCGGCACCAACCTGGAAACCCCAGCTCATGATGTTCGGATCGCCAAGCCCGAGGAATGCAAGCCCGCTCTCGATCAGGATCGCAGTGGCAACCATGAGCGAGCCGATGACGATGATCGGAGACAGGCAGTTGGGCAAAATCTCCCCCAGCATAATGCGCACATCGCTCATGCCAAGCGTATGGCAGGCCTGCACGAACTCGCGGTTCTTCAGTGACAGGAACTCGCCGCGCACCAACCTCGCTACAGCCGGCCAGGACACAACCGCAATGGCAATCACGATGCTTTCAATCGACGGTTTCATGATTGCAACCAGCAGGATTGCGAAAACAAAAGAAGGGATCGTCTGGAACATTTCCGTGGTGCGCATCAGGAGGTCGTCGATAATGCCGCCATAGTAGCCGGCAAGTCCGCCCATCACCGTGCCGAAGCCAACGGCGACCACAGTTGCCAGAAGACCGATCAGCAATGAGGTTTTCGCGCCATGGGCAATACCTGCCGCCACATCGCGCCCCAGAGAGTCGCTGCCTAAAAGAAAGCCGTTCTGCCCCGGCGGAGACATGGACTGGCCCACAAGACGGAACGGATCGTCTGGAAAGATCAGATGAGCAATCGCGGCAAGGAAGATTACCGCCAGAAGAACAAACAACCCGGCCACCGCCGAACGGTTGCGTTTGTACAGGTTCCAGAAATTTCTCATGAGCCCACCTCAATGCGCGGATCGAGCCAGGAATAGATGATGTCGACGATCAGGTTCACGGCGACCACCAGCAGCGCAGACAGCAGAAAAATGCCGAGCAGCAAATTCAGGTCGCGAGCAAACAGGGCTTCGAATGCCAGCATTCCAAGGCCGGGCCACGCGAAGACTGATTCAACGATCACCGAGCCGCCAATCAGCGCGCCAACTTGAACCCCGGCCATGGTCACCACCGGCAGCAGCGCGTTGCGAAGCACGTGCACGAACATGATCCGCCGCTCGGTCAAACCCTTGGCACGGGCGGTGGTGACATAGTCCATCCCCGCCTGTTCCAACATGGAGGCGCGCATCAACCGGGTGTAGAGCGCCAGGTAAAACAGCGACAGCGTGATGGTCGGAAGAACAAGATGATGGGCGATATCCCAGACCCGGTCCCAGCCTTCGTAGAACATCGCGATATTCTCCATACCGCTCGTCGGAAACCAGCCGAGATTCAAGGCGAACACGACGATGAACATCAACCCGACCCAAAACAGCGGCGTGGCGTAGGTCACCAGCGCGAAAACCGAGATCAGGGTATCGCGCCATGTGTTGAGCCCGGTTGCTGCCAGAAGGCCGAGCACGATGCCGACCCCGACGGCCAGGAGAATGGTGCTGACCATGAGAAGCAGCGTCGGCACGAAGCGGTCCAGCACCAGATCGAGCACGGGCATTTCGTGACGGAACGAGTAGCCGAGATCGAACGAAGCGATGTTCTTCAGATAGACAAAGAGCTGGACCGGCAACGGTTGGTCCAGCCCGAACTTTTTGCGCAGCTCCGCCATGTATTCAGGCGTGGCGGAGCCCGCCTCACCTGCCAGCACATCGACGGCGTCCCCTTCCGCCATATGCAGCAGAAAGAAGTTTACGACGATAATCGCCAGAACAATTGGAAGCGCCTGCAACAGCCGTTTGAGGACATATCGCAGGCGCTTGGCTGTGTGACTCATGCAGGCACTACCCCAGTTGGCCGCACGGGCTCGAAGGCCTGATCACTTTTCAAACCAGGTGCGATCGAACGAGCCGTAGGCGCCGAAGCCCGAAGCGTCGTGGCCTTTGAGCTTCGAGTTGAACACGGTCAGGAACTTCATTTCGTGCAGGTTCACCACCGGCATGTCATTTGCGAGAATCTCCTGAATCTCCTTGTACATGGTGCTGCGCTTGGCGGCATCCGGCTCCTTGGCACCCGACGCCAGCAACTCATCGAGCTTCGGGTTGCTGTAGCGCGACGAGTTCACGAAGTGCGTGCCTTTCCTGATCTGGTCGGTGCCGTAATGGCGATGAACGCCCAGCACTGGATCAGGCAACTGATAGAAGTAGTTCACGTTCATGCGGAAGTCGTAGTCCGCATAGACACGCTTCAGCCAGGTCGGCACATCCTCGTAGCGAAGGTCGAGCTTGATGCCGATATCGCCGAGGGCCTGCTTCATATACTCGCCTGCACGGCGCCAGTCCTCGCCATAAGGGATAAGGTCGAGGACCGCTTCGGCGCGTACGCCGTTCCCGTCAGGCTTTATGCCGGCGTCATCCAGCACCTTCTTGGCAGCTTCCACGTCAGGCTTGGCCGGATAGTTGGGCATGCCCGGCGCGTAGAGACCTGTTGCAGAATAGCTGCTGGACAGAGCGCTGGTCGCCGGCTTGCCATAGCCGAACCAGATATTGTCGATCAGGAACTGGCGGTCCAGGGTCAGCGAAATCGCCTTGCGGATCGCCGGATTGTCGAAAGGCGGCTGCGTTGTGTTAAATTCGATCAGCGAGACCGGATTTATCATCGCATAACCGTCGGTGGTCACGCCGATGCTGTCGAGTTCGCGCAGGCGCACTACGTCAACATTGGGAATCGCACCATAGGCGCCATAGTGCACTTCACCTTTTTCCATAGCGGCAGTGCGGGTCGATGCATCCGGAATAAAGCGTCCAACGATGCGGTCGAGATAAGGCAGGCCTTCCTTCCAGTAATTCTCGTTCTTGTCGAGGCGAATGTACTGGCCCTTTTTCCACTCCACGAACTTGAACGGACCTGTACCAACGGGTTTGTTGGCGATGCTCGCGCTCTTTGGATCCTGGCCCTCCAGCAGGTGTTTCGGCACTATCGGCGACTCGTACGACCCGAAGGAGCGCATCATGTAAGGGGCGGGATTGGCCAGCCGGAAAATCGCAGTATGGGCATCCGGTGTATCGACCGCTGTGACTTCTTTGAAAGAGTTGGGCCCGCGCGGATGCACCTTCTTCAGCACGTTCATGATAGTGTGCTGCACATCTGCAGAGGTGAACGGCTTGCCGTCATGCCACTGCACATCCTTGCGGAGTTTGAACGTGACTGTTTTGCCGTCTTCACTGACAGTCCAGCTCTCCGCGAGCGAAGGGACAGCCTTCAGATCCTTGTCGTAATCAAGGAGGCCGTCATAGATTTTTGGGGCTACGAGCCCGATCGGGCCGGAGGTCGACAGGTAGGATGCAAGTGAAGGCGGCTCCGGCTGCACAAGCATTACGAGCGTTCCGCCATGCTGTTGCGCCTGGGCGGTGATGCTGCCCAGCAACATCGAGATGACGCCGAGCGTGATGCCCAGCCAAGTTCGAATCCCCATTGTACTTCACTCCCACATTTCCGTTTTCACGCCTGTAACCGCCGTCTGACAGGTGCCAGCGTAGCACCGTTCTCGCTGAAAGTTCCAGCAATTCGACGGAGTCCATCTCGCATCGAGAAATCGGGACCATTGATCTCGACCCTCTGCGTGGCGGTAATATATGAGTCTGCCGGTCGCCAGTTTGCCGTGACTTCAGCAGGTCATCGCAAACTCAACCAATGATTGCAGACCTAGTCCAGATAATAGACCAGGATGTAGAGGGTCAGCAGGACCATGGCGTAAAGCGCGGCCAGACCGGTCGCGGATGTCGCGCGCAAGATCAGGCCATCGCGTTCGGACAGGTCATCGAGCCTCTCCTGCCCTGATTTCAAAAACGACAGTACGGCTTTCTCGGCAGACGTTCTTGCCGCGGTGCAGGCATCATAGATGAGATCGCCCGCCCTGAAGACCACAATACGCCAGATCCAGTCGAGATCCAGGGTGATGGTCAGTGTCCGTTTCATGTAGTTGAGCAGCAGGAAGAACGCCAGGCCGGAGAACAGCAGCAGTTGCAGGTAGAACACCACCTTTTCCGGCTTGTAGACCGGTACGATGGTGGTATTGGGCAACATGGCGTAGAGCGGATCGGCATAAATGCCCAAGGCCACACACAGGAAGGCAAAGAAGATCATCGCAGCCGCCATATTCCAGGGCGCATCCTTGGGCCTGAGACCGGAATCTTTCTGGAAGAATACGAACCACGGGAACTTGATGCCCGCGTGCAGGAACACACCGGCAGATGCGGCGGCCAGCATGTACCAGACAAATACCAGGTGCTGCTGTTCGGCAGCCACGGATATCATGGTCTTGGTGGTATAGCCCGACGTGAGCGGGAAGGACGAAATGGCCAGCGCGCCGATGATGCCGCAAATACAGGTGACCGGCATGGTACGGAACAGGCCGCCAAGATCAGTACATTTGCGCATACCGGTGCGATACATCACGACACCGGCACTCATCAGCAGCAAGGCTTTGTAGATGATGTGGGCAAACGCGTGCAGCGCGGCGCCATTGATCGCAAGTTCCGTTCCGATGCCGATGGCACAGACCATGAAGCCGACCTGGTTGATAATCGAATAGGCCAGAATGCGCCGGGCATCGTTTTCCAGCAGCGCATAGATGATGCCGTAGAATATCATGTACAGGCCCACCCAGATCAGCACCTGTTCGCCCGGGAATAGCAGGATCAGGGCCAGGACGGCCGTCTTGGTAGTGAACGCGGACAGGAACACAGCCCCGGTCGGGCTGGTCTCGGGATAGGCATCCGGCAGCCATGCCGAAAACGGTGGGGCTGCGGCGTTGATCAGAATGCCGATCAGGATCAGCCAGCGGTCAAGATCGGTGGCCAGCATGGCCTCGATTTCCAACGAGCCGGTATGAACATAAACGCCTTCAATACCGATTTTCAGCAGGATGCCTGACAGCAAATGCATCATTGCGTAGCGGATACCGGCTCGGCGGGAAGCTTCGGTCCCGCCGCACCACACGACGATGGTGGAAAAAATCGCCATGATCTCCCACCAGATAAACAGGGTGATCAGGTCACCGGCAAACGATACCCCTACAGCACCTGACGCATAGGCGAAGGCTGCTCCCAGCTCAGCGGTCCTGGCGGTCCGGAACGAAAACAACGCACCAGTGAAGGCCATGATGGTGAACACGGTGGCGAACATGCGCCGTATGGGCGACACCTCGAGCGGTTCGATCTGGTAGCCCAGGAAACGCGTGGTTATCAGCACACCGTCCGGCAGTGACCAGATCGCCCACAAGGTGATGAGTGGCGCGACAAGTAGGATGATGGCCCTGGCATTTGGCCGCGATATCACCGCCATGAAGGCGGCAAACAACAAGATCAGTGCGGGTGGGAAGGTTTCAAAGATCATAGTAATCATCCTTCCGTTTCAGGATGTTACCCAACACCTTTGCACCAAACACCATGGCGACGCAGGACAGGAAACCAAATACGGCCGGGAAGGCAAACCACTCATCGACGCCGTGAAAATGACCCGCTGTTCCGGTGAACAATTCCAGCGCGACGGTAATCGCGAGCACAATGATCGAGCCTGTCCAGATCTTGCGGATGGTCGCGGGCCGCACCAGCCAGTGATCATGGCCGGGAGCAGTTTCGGGCTTTTTCGGAGTGCGGGCCATGATCTATTTCACCAGTATCTGTGCTTCGAGGTCAGCAATCGGCTGATGGAAGAGGAAGAATGCGAAGGTCAGCAAGGCTGTAAAGGTCAGAGCCGCAACCATCGGCCAGGGCGCTTCGCCATGCTGCTTCACCGGTTTGACGTCTTCTTCATACAGGAAAGCGGCGAAGATGAACGGCAGAAAGTAAGCCGCGTTCAGCAGAGTCGACGCCACCAGCGTCGCAAGGGCCAGGTAGTTGTCGTCCTGGATGGCACCGCCGAGAATGTACCACTTGGAGATGAAACCGCCGGTGGGCGGAACGCCAATCATCGACAGTGCGCCGATAGAGAACGCCGCCATTGTCCACGGCATGCGCCTGCCGATGCCGCGCATGTCGGTGATCTCGGTTTTCTTCGATGCTACGTAAATGGCGCCTGCGGCGAAGAACAGGGTGATCTTGCCGAAGGCGTGCGCCATCATGTGCATGGACGCGCCGACTTCCGACAGTGGTTTCAGCACCGAGGCAGCCAGCACCACATACGACAACTGGCCAATGGTGGAGTAGGCCAGCAGGCGTTTCAGATTGGTCTGGCGTAGCGCGATGAAACTGGACACCACAATGGTGAAACAGGCAAACCAGATGATCAGCCGGTGACTGGGCTGGTTGAACAGGAAGTCGATGCCGAAGATGTAGACGAACACCTTGGTGATGGTGAACACGCCGGCCTTCACGACGGCAACCGCGTGCAGGAGCGCGGACACCGGTGTCGGTGCCACCATGGCGGCAGGCAGCCAGCGGTGGATCGGCATCAGTGCGGCCTTGCCGATACCAAACGCAAACATCACCAGCAGCAACCCGACCAGCGGTTCAGCGATCTTGCCCTTAAGAATGCCGCCCGGCGTGAAGTCCAGCGTTCCGGCTATCGAGTAGGTCCATATCATCGCCGGCAGCAGCAGACCGATAGACGTCCCCAGCAATATCCCCATGTACACCCGCGCCGACCTGACGGTCGCCTCATCGCCCTTGTGGGCCACGAGTGGGTATGTCGAGATGGTCAGGACTTCGTAGAAGATGAACAGGGTGAGCAGGTTGGCCGAGAACGCCACACCGACAGCGGCGGCAAGCGCAATGGCAAAGCAAATATAGAACCGGGTCTGGTTCTTCTCGTTGTTGCCGCGCATGTAGCCGATAGAATAAACCGAGTTGACGATCCACAAGCCCGACGCAAGCGCGGCAAACAGCATGCCGAGCGGTTCGACCTTGAAGGCAATGCTAAGGCCCGGCAGCATTTCTCCCAGCTGCAGTTCCGGGCGCCCGCCGGCCTGCAAGACGGGAACCAGGCTCCACACCACGACTGCCAGACAGACCGCCGTCGTCAGGGTGACGGTTTCGCGCACATTGGGCCAGCGGCCGGCCAGCGCGATGGCGACAGCGCCCACGAGGGGGATGGTCAGGGCGTAGAATATGGTGTCGGCTTCGCTGAATATCATGGTGCAACACCCAGCAATGTTTTGGCAGCGACGGACGCAAGACCGACAGTCATACGGGTATCCACGGCAATCCAGATGCCGGCCAACACCACGATCCATGTCGGGACAAGCATGACCAGTGGCGCTTCTTCGGTAACCGGGACGGCGTTCGCGCGGGGTTCGCGGAAATAGGCGACCTCGATCACCTTCCATACGTAAATTACCGCCAGCAATGATGACACCAGGATAACCACGACCAGCACGGCACCGAGCCAGCCTTCATTCAGTGCGGCCAGGACCAGATACCACTTGGAAATGAAGCCCGGTGTCAGCGGCACGCCGATAAGGCCCAGGCCACCGACTACAAAGGCTGCCATGGTCCACGGCATAGCTCTGCCCGCACCTGCCAGGTTGGCCACGTTCACCGTTCGGTAGCGCAGGGCCAGGCATGCAACGGCCATGAACATGCCCCCCTTGATCAGGCCATGATTGAACATGTGAACGATGGCACCGGTCAAACCGGCGACCGAGGTCATGGAGATGCCGAGCGCAATGTATCCGATCTGGGCGACGGACGAATAGGCCAGCAGCCGTTTCAGGTTTTTCTCGTAGATCGCCAGCATGGAGCCGGCAAACAATGCCAGCACGCCAAGCGGCACCAGGAAGAACGTCAGCTGCACATCGTGGTTGGCAATGCTGTTCTGGAAGATCGCGTAGTCCACGCGCATCAACACATACAGGGACACCTTGGTGGAAGCTGCCGCGATGAACACGGTGACCGCATTGGGCGCAAAAGTGTAAGCGTTCGGCATCCACGAGTGCAGCGGGAAAACCGCCGCCTTCACCGCAAGACCGACGGATATGAAACCGGCGGCCACCAGCACCAGGCGGATATCCTCGACCTGCCCTACCCGCGCGGCAAGATCAGCGGTGTTGAGGGTTCCGGTCACCATGTAGAGGAAGCCGACACCGATCAGGTAGAAGGTGGCTCCCACCGTTCCCATAACAATGTATCGGTAGGTGGAGATCAGGGCACGTCTGTCAGGACCGGCTGAAATCAGCACGTAAGTCGACAACGACGAGATTTCCATGAACACGAAAATGTTGAATGCATCCCCGGTTATCACCATGCCGACAAGGCCGGCTGTACACAAAAGCCAGGCGGCGAAAAACGCAGGCGCGGTTTCCTCGCCCACTTCATCCGCCAGGCTCTTGTACCCGAAAATCAGGGCCACAGAAGAAGCGCCGGTGATCAACATGGCCATCAGCGCTGACAATGCATCAATGTTCAGGACGATGCCGTAAGGCGCGGGCCAGCCTCCCATCTCGTAGATGATGGTCTCACCGCCGATGACGGTTGCGGCCAGGGAACATGCCACCAAAAACGAGGTGACGACAGCAGCGGTCGCCGCAGCCCATGGAAAGCCGTGCAGGCGCAACATGTAGGCAATCGGCGCCGTAAACAACAGCACCGCAACAACCAGTGCCGGAAGCTGGTCATATAGTGTCACGTTTCGCGGTCCATTTCCTGAATCTTGTCTTCTTCGATTGTGC
Source organism: Anderseniella sp. (assembly GCA_051010195.1). Taxonomy (GTDB): domain Bacteria; phylum Pseudomonadota; class Alphaproteobacteria; order Rhizobiales; family Aestuariivirgaceae; genus Anderseniella. The sequence continues at coordinate 10,793 of JBPCVV010000118.1, forward strand.
CGTAGGCTTCCCTAATGCGTACCGTGACTGCCAACGCCAGCGCCGTTGTAGAAATACCGACCACGATGGCGGTGAGGATCAACACCTGCGGCAGCGGATTGGCAAAGATCTGGTCTTCCACACCCTCCAGGATGATGGGCGCCGTTCCACCGTCGATCTTGTCCATCGAGATGTACAGGAGGAATACTGCAGACTGAAAAATCGTCAATCCTATCAATGATTTGATGATGTTGGTTCGCGCCAGCACGCAATACAGCCCGATCATCAGCAGCACGGCGAAAACAAAGTAGTTATACAGCCCCAGTACTTCCACTACCTGATCCCCCGCCTCGAGAAGGCATGAAAGATGGTGATCATGACGCCGGCCACGGTCATGCCGACGCCTGCCTCAATGATCAGGATACCCAGGTGCTGGCCGTGAATCGGGTCATGAGACAAGGCGGAGTAATCCAGGAAGCGGCCACCGTTCATCATACTCACAACGCCGACTGCGGTATAGGTGAACGCGCCAAGCGCCACCAGCATGCTTGAAAACCATTCAGGCACCAGTTCGCGGCCGCGTGGTCCGCCTTCGACCAGCGAGTACAGAATGATGCCGGCAGCAATGAGCGCCCCGGCCTGGAAGCCGCCGCCGGGGCCGAAGTCGCCGTGGAACTGAACGTACAGGCCGAACAGCACGATGAACGGCACCAGCATCTTGCCGACGACACGCGGGATGAGGTGGTGACGCAGATTATCGCTACGCTTGTCGAACTCACCTTCTTCGATGGACTCGCGGCGCGGCCGCACCCGACCGAGCAGCGACATGACACCGATACAGGCGATGAACACAACGAACACCTCGCCAAGCGTGTCATAGCCACGAAACGACGCCAGCACCGCGGTGACGACGTTTGGCACGTCGATCAGTTCCGGCGTTCTTTCCAGGTACCAGGGGGCAACATGCTTGTGCACGATCGCGTTCGGATCCCCCAGCCTGGGCGCTTGAAAGGTTGCAAATATGATGACGCCGCCCAGCGCAGAGGATGTCAGTAGCGGAATCCAGGTGCCAACCGGCGGCGAACGGTCATGCTCCGCAGTCAATGCAAGCGCGCTGAGAAACAATACGGTGGAAATACCGGCGCCGATTACCGCCTCGGTCAGGGCCACATCGGCAGCGTCCAGAATGAAGAAATTGGCCGCCATGATCAGCGAGAAAATGCCGGACAGCATAACGGCGGTGAACAGGTTGTCCGTGCGCAGGATGCCAACAGCCACAATGACCAACATGGTCAGCAGAAACAGCGAGAATATGATGGTGATCATGACTGCTTCCCCGCAGCCTTCTTCGCAGCCTTCCTGCCGGGCTTTTTCGCCGGTTTCCTGGCTGGCTTTCTCGCTGCCGCTTTTTTTGTCGTCTTCTTCGTGGTGGTCTTGCCCGCAGCCGCTTTTGCAGCCGATGAATGTTTGGGTTTCGATGCTGGAGAAACATCCTGCCGGTCTTCTGGCAATTGGGTGCCGGTCTGGTTGCGGCAGGCTGTCTTCAAGCCGGACAGCAGGGCCCCATTAGCCAGCGCATAAGATGCAGTCGGAGAGGTCAGGAACAGAAACAGGAAGATCGCGGCCAGCTTCAGCGGCGCCAGGGTCAACCCGCCCTGCAGCATCAGGCCGATCAGGATCAGCGCGGCTCCACCCGTGTCAGTGAGTGACGCAGCGTGCATGCGGGTGAAGAATTCCGGCATCCGCATGACGCCAAACCCGCCGACAAAAACAAAAAATCCGCCAGTGAGCAGCAGAACGGCCGAGGCGATATCAAGCAACAGATCCATTACTTGCCGGCCTCCCTTTCAGCTTCCGCGTCACGGCGAACAGCGCGCGACTGGAAGAAAAGGAGGACAGCAAACACACCAATGAAATTGATCAGCGCATAGGCCAGTGCCAGGTCCAGGAAGTCCGGGCGACCAGACAGGAAGGATATGACGGCGATCAACAATACCGTCTTGGTGCCAAACATGTTGACGGCCAGTACCCGGTCGAAAATGGTCGGACCCATGATGCCGCGCACCACGGCCAGTACCATGGTCACGAGGATCGCTATACAGGTGCCGAAGTATACCCACTCCATACCGGCTAACGCTCCAACGCCGTTATGCGACGGTCCATCTCGCCTTCATGCAGACCATCGGCGCCGGACTGGGTGAGTGCGTGAACCAGCAGTTCACCGTCCTCGATATCGACCGTGATCGTGCCCGGCGTCAGCGTTATGGAATTGCCATATATGACCTGCCCCATTTCAGTCGCCTGCCCCGCCTTGAGCCGTATCATGACCGGATCAATGTTCAACTTGCCGGACAGGATGATCTTTGCCACCTGCATGTTTGACTTTGCAATTTCCAGTAGCAGCCACGGCCAATAGGTAGCGAGCTGATGTACATGCTGAAGAATCTTGAACTGGGAACCTTCGCCGTCTGCCTTGCGCATGCGTAACGCCAGATAGGTGCAGATCAGTGTTGACGCCAGCCCGAGTCCAAGCAGCAACGGCTTAAAATAGCCGGACCACAAAATCCAGCCGACACACAGTGCTACGAACAACCCGAGTTTCTGACGCATCCAATACCCCTTGAACCTAAACAGTTGTTCGTCATTTATGGGACTAGCGTCAATGCTTTTCCGTAAGTTTTAACAAATTGGTCGCGCCTGTTGTGCCACATGACGGATCGATTCCGTTTGGTATATCAATACGTAATCATGATTTATGCGCTGATAGCGGTGATTTTCCTTGGCCTGATGTTCGGCCCGCAGATGTGGGTCCGTTATGTGATTGCCGAGCACGCTGATGACCGGCCTGACTTTCCAGGGACCGGCGGTAAACCTGCGCGACTTATGCTCGACGAAGCCGGTCTCGATCGGGTTCCGGTTGACGCCCTGCCTGCCGATGGCGGCGACCATTACAACCCGGTCGCCAAGGCCTTACGCCTGAGACCATCACATCATGACGGCAGATCGATAACCGCGGTGGCGATTACGGCCCACGAAGTCAGCCATGCGATGCAGGATGGCGAGGGCTACAGACCCCTGGCATTGCGGACAAGAATGTCGACGGCGGTGCAAAAATATAAGGGATCGGGTCGGTGTTGCTGATTGGCGCGCCCGGTGGTTATGGCAATTACCCGCAAACCCTCCGTCCAGTTTATCGAGATCGGTGCCGGTCTGGCTATCATGGCCACCGGCGTGCTGGTGCACCTGATAACCCTGCCGGTGGAGTTTGACGCCAGTTTTTCACCGCGCTGCCAACTCTGAAGCACAGGGAGTACCTGAGAAAAAATGACGTGCCGGGCGCGAAATAGGTCTTGCGGGCCGCGGCGCTGACCTATGTGGCAGCCGCCATGGTCAGCCTGCTGGAAGTCATGCGGTGGCTGCGTCTTTTGCGATTTTAACGCCTTTTACAAGCAAAACCCAGGAAATCTGGGGTGCTGTCTCAGCGATTATCATAAATTTTTAGCAACCGCCTTAAATCAACAGTAGCCCGGGCTTGGTAATTTTCCAGTCTCGCCAGAAGCGAATACGGCGAGCTGGAGGAGAGGTCGAATTGGATATTCTGGGTCAAGTCGAGGACAGGCGCGGCACGACACGGGACAAGGTGTTGAAGAGTGGTATCGCAGTCACCGTTGACGGTGCACAGCGCGAAGCCTGCGTTATCGACAACTTGTCGGATACCGGTGCTTTGCTGTTCGTGGAGCAGCCCGATTTGCTGCCGGAAGAGCTGGTTCTGATGATCGACGGTGAAACCCACAAACGCCCGGCACATATAGTGAGGCGTGACCATGGCGCAGTGGCGGTGAGTTTTGTAACCAAGCAAACCGCCAAAACAACGGACAACGGCTGGGTGTTTCCACCTGACCATGACCAAGGCTGACATACACAGGGGAGAGATTGGGCAATGACGATGTTTGGAACGGAGCACGGCACCGAAGGAAAGAAAAAGCAGCGTGCAGAACGTCACGACTGCAAACAATTTGGAACGCTGATAAGCCCATGCGGTAATTTTACAGCGCCATGTCTGGTATTGAACCAATCCAAGACCGGTGCCCTGGTTGAGGTGGAATGGGCGGACGACATAGGTGATGATCTGATGCTGGTAGTGGATGGTGACAAGTATCGCCGCCCGGCCCGTGTGGCATGGCGTGACAGTTTCCAACTCGGGATCGAATTTATCCTGCAGACAGACACGCCTGAAAATCGCGCCAACTGGATTCTGCCTTTGCCGGTTCAGGAATCGCTTCCCGACGACTACTTCGAATAGCGCAAAATTTTCCTAGAAATTCTCCAGCCACGGCCTCAATTCGGTCTCCTGGGTCCAGGCGGATCGGTGCTGGTTGGCCAGGTGCCAGTAGGTATCTGCAATAGCATCCGGATCGAGCATGCTGTCCGGTTTGCCCGGCGCATCGTGGCGCTCAGGGCGAGCTTCACTTCGTATACCGCCATCAATATTAACATGCGTCACATGCACGCCTTTCGGTTGTAGTTCCCGCGCCATGGACTGGGCCAGGCCGCGCAGGGCAAATTTCCCCATGGCGAACGGCGCAGACATGGCATAGCCCTTCATGGACGCTGAGGCCCCGGTAAAGATAATCACCCCCCTGCCCGCATTCGACATGCGGATCGCGGCCTGCCGCGCTACCAGGAAGCCGCCAAAGCCGGTGACCATCAAGGCGCGATTGACGTCTTCCGGATTAAGCTCGGTAATGGATCCGCGTACCCTGAAGGATGGATTATAGACGACCGCGTCAGGAGCACCCGACTTTGACTTGTCCAGATTGGCAAACAGCACATCGACCTGGTCGGCTTGCGAGGCGTCACAGGTATACACATCCGCACTGGTCTTCCTGACAAGCTCACCGAGCTTGTCGGTGTTGCGCGCGGCCAGTGATATCGCGACTCCGCCGGCATGAAACCGGCGAGCGATGCTTGCGGACAAACCCGCGCCGGCGCCAACGATCAACACATGGTGTAACTTGCTTTTAGACCTGCTAGACATCGGTTGAGTGTTTCCATTTTTTCGGTTTTCGGGGAGTGCAATGTATCCATGGCCACCTGTAGCACAATAAACCTGCCACGCCATGCGGTCGGCACACAACACGGCTTGAAAGTCTGGCGGTTTGGTGACCCCGGAGCCTCTCCCAAGGTCTACATCCAGGCGTCCCTGCATGCCGATGAATTGCCGGCCAGCCTTGCAGCGGCAAAACTGCTGCCGAAACTGATGGCAGCCGATGAAGCCGGCAGAATATCCGGTGAGATCATCCTTGTGCCGGTGGCAAATCCCATTGGCCTGAACAATGTCGGCCTGCGCAACCACAATGGCCGCTATCATCTTCCAACCGGAGAAAACTACAACCGAGGGTTTCACGATGTGTCAGATCAGGTGCTCGAAGCCATTGACGGCCATATGGCAAAGAGCCCGGAAGCCGATACGGACCTGGTCAAGAAGGAAGTGGCGAAAGCACTGGTGGCCGCAACTCCGGCAAACGAGGCACAGGCACTGAGGCTGGAACTGATGCGGCTGGCATGTGATGCCGACATTGTGCTGGACCTGCATACCGATTCCGAGGCGCAAATGCACCTGTATCTGGATGAAGACCACTGGCCCCAAGCAGCAGACCTGGCGGGCCTGCTGGATGCCAGGGTGGTCATGTTCGCGCGCGCTTCCGGCGGCGGTCCGTTCGAGGAAACCATTGCCTGGCCTTATGTGCGTGCGCGCGAAGTGTATGGCGCCGATGCGGTGGACCTGCCGCTGACCGTCGTGGTCGAATTGCGCGGTGAGTACGACGCCAGCCATGAATTTTCGGATTTTGATGCGGACGCCATGTACCGTTTCCTGTGTCATCGCGGCGCCGTCCGGGAAGATGCGGGACTGTTGCCCGAGTTCACAGGTATCGCTGCGCCGTTCTCCGCGACGGACACGTTGACAGCCAGGGCGGCCGGCATAGTCGTCTACACGGCCGATGTCGGACAGGCCGTCAAAAAAGGCGACGTCCTGGTTGAGATAATTGACCCCCTGTCGGATGACAACATGGTGGTGGATCGCATAACCGCAGCAGCAGACGGACTGTTTTTCGCGCGCTCCAATCAGCGCCTGGCCTGGCCGGGAGAAACCATCGGCAAGGTGCAGGGCACCCAAGCTCTCGCTCATCGGACAGGCAAACTGCTTTATGACTAGGGTCAGGACCCTAGAAAGGTGTTGCTGACGGCGTTTCCTGTTAGCACCAGGCCGCCGCCAATCCCGGATAGGAGTTGGCTTCACTTGGGCATTGCGTTTATAAAGCTGTCACCTTGTCAACTGGATGCTTGAATGATTGATATAGACGCGGTGGTGACGTGGGTGGACGGCGCCGATACGGCCCACGCCGAGAAGCGCTCGAGCTATATGAAACAATCGGGCACGGCGCTCCACGAAAACGCCATCAACCCGCATCGCTGGGTGGACAATAACGAACTTTATTATTGCCTGCGCTCCATTCACCTGAACGTGCCCTGGATCCGCCGTGTCTGGATCGTCACAGACAATCAAACCCCTGATCTGTCAGCACTTTCCGGAACCATCCGTGACAAGATACAGATTGTGGATCATGCAGAGATCTTTGCGGGCTTCACCGAGTTCCTGCCGACGTTTAACTCCCTCGCCATAGAATCCCTTATCTGGCGCATTGCCGGACTGGCAGACAATTTTCTGTATTTCAATGACGATGTATTCGTTGCTTCACCAGTGAACAAGACTGATTTCTTTCGGGACGGGGCGCCGGTGCTGCGCGGCAAATGGATTGACTATTCAAACTTGGCGACATCACCGGAGCAACGTGAGAACCCGGCGCTGATGAACCATTACAACCAGATCAGGTCAGCGCAGCTGATGGGTTTTGATGCGAGCAGACTTTTTCATGGAGCTCATGCAATTCATCCAATGACCAAACCGGTGATGGCACAGTTGTTTGAAGACCACCGGGATGAATTCGTTCACAACATCTCGCACCGGTTCCGGGTTACCGATCAGTTTCTGCCACAGGGACTGTACAATCATGCCAGCATCAGGACCGGAGCCTACAAAACCCTGGGCCAACGGGATTATATTCACCTGGCGTCCGGCGCATTTGAAAAATGGTCGACGCGCGAAGTCACCGAGCACCTGCTCGAGGCGGCTACCCCGGCGATTAAATTCCTCTGCGTGAACGACCTGCCGAGCGTTGAGCAAAACATTCCCAACGCCCGCGACCTGATCGAGCAGATTATCAGTCCTGACAACAATTCGGTCCTGCAAACCTAGGCAGCAAGCAAGAGCCTTACCTCCGCGCCACCGGCCATCAGCTCACCACAGCGATGGAACCAGTTCACAATCGGGCCTTTTTCCAAAACAGAAAAATCGGATACAACATGCGGCCACATCAATGTGCCAAACAAGACCCAATCCGCATAGTCGGGCTGATCACCACCCAGCCATAACCCCTTTGCCAATGCCCGCCTTGCCGGTGCCAGCAATAGGGCGAAAAGCGCTGTCCGTTGTCACCGCAAAGCTCCTAGAGTTTCATTCGCCAGCATTCACGCGCGGCTTTAGAACAATCGCCTGCGCAACCACGCAGTGCTCACCGTTGTGAGTAATAGACGGCGAACCATGCAACTCGTATCCATCCTCGAGAGCAGCTGAAATCCGTTGGCAAAAATCGCGATCATCCTTCCCGGTCAAAAGCCGGTATCGCAGTTTATCACTCATGGTCAACCTTTTGTTTTATATAAATAATAATACAATCAACTGGGTCGTTCAAACACACACCTGACATGCGCCGCAGCGTTTTTCCCATCCTGCAGTGTGAAGCTCTGATAGGCCCGCACCGTCAGCCCCAGAACCTCAAACTGCATGAATTCTGATTTGGTGAGCGGCCAGGGCGGGCCGTCGACCTCGTCCGCCTCGTCCCGTATGCGACCGATGACCAGAAGTGTACCGCCGGGGGCAACCAGGCTTGCGATTGCGGGAAAGGCGGCTGCGCGCTGTGGGCCCGGGAGCGCCTGCAGCGTGTAGGTTTCGTGCACAAGATCAAATTTGCCCAACCAATCGGTTGGCGGAGCCAGGACACTGGCAACTACATAGTCCACGCTGGAATGGGGAAATCTCCTTCCGGCCCACTCTACGGCAATCGGTGACACATCAAAGGCCGTCACGTCGTAACCTGCAGCAGCCAGGGCCTCCGCATTGTCGCCAAGTCCGCAGCCGATATCGAGGGCGCGGCCTTCGTGAATGGTGCCGGAACGAGCGATCCACTCCGCAAGCCCGGGATGAGTTTCCTCATCAGCCCAAGGTACCATGGCGCTGTCGCCGCCGGCCCTGCGGTAAACCTCATCATACCAGCCCAAAGTATCGCCGCGAGCTTCGGCTTCGGCAAAGATCGAGCCGGTTGTTTCGCGCGCGCGCCGGCGCCTTGACGCAAAGTCCTCGTTCATGACTTATGCCGGCTCGTTTTTCTGTTGCGCCTGACCGGAACCGGACTCGGCCTTCTTGATCCACCCGCCGCGTTCATCCTGCTGCCAGTAGGTCGCGGTAAAACCTTGCGAACTGACGGTCTTCCATTTCTCACGCGCCGCTGCCAGGGCGCCGTCGTCGTTGCCGTCAAACAGTATGATCAGCCGGTCGAGCCCGTCCGGCTTGTCGAACTGCGCGCCATCCACAAGAAACCTGATATTGGAACCATTGGGATTGTCGTCGCTGGTGGTCAACCAGACCGGTTGCTGTTCCGCGTTACCGTCAGCCTCGCTTCCGTGCGCCAGAAACTCGTCGTCGCGCCACTGCCAGAACCGGTCCGACAGGGTCTTCACCCGCTCCGGATCGATGGTCTGCACGACCGCCTTCCATCCGCGTTCCAGGGTTTTGTGGACAAGTTGCGGCAGCACGTCTTCAAGGCGAGCACGTTCGAGATGATAGAACAGCACTTCGGTCATGGTTGACGCCGTTGTGGTTTCAGATGCAGTTCAGGCCTCATTTTTCATAGTGTCTGGCCACCAGGCGGTCGAGCAGCCGCACCCCCCAGCCAGACCCCCAGGACTGGTTGATTGGAGATTTTGGAGCATCCATGGCCGTGCCGGCCACGTCCAGGTGCGCCCATGGCACGTCATTCACAAAACGCTGCAGAAATTGTCCGGCGGTAATGGAACCCGCCATTCTGCCGCCGATGTTCTTCATGTCGGCAATGTCTGAGTCGATCAACTTGTCGTACTCTGTCGCCAGCGGCATGCGCCAGACCCGTTCGCGCGTATCATTCCCGGCACCGGCGAGTTGTTCCGACAATTTGTCGTCATTGGAAAACAGGCCGGCGTGCTCCTTGCCAAGGGCAACCAATATGGCGCCTGTCAAGGTTGCGAGATTGACCATGAATTTAGGCTTGAAACGATCCTGTGTATACCAGAGTGCGTCTGCCAGAACGAGGCGGCCTTCGGCGTCGGTGTTGAGAACCGCAATGGTCTGCTGGGACATGGATGTGACCACGTCGCCGGGGCGCTGGGCGTTTCCGTCCGGCATGTTTTCCACCAGGCCGACAATGCCGACAGCATTGACCTTGGCCTTGCGCTTGGCAAGAGCCGCCATCAGGCCCGTAACACAGGCAGCGCCGCCCATATCGCCTTTCATGTCTTCCATGCCGCCCGATGGTTTAATGGAAATGCCGCCGGTATCAAAGGTTACGCCCTTGCCGACGAACGCCACCGGCTGGTCGCCTTTCTTGCCGCCGTCCCAGCGCATGATGCACAGCCTCGGCTTGCGCCGGGACCCTTGCGCAACGCCGAGCAGCGCGCCCATGCCGAGCTTGCCCATCTGCTTTTCATCGAGCACTTCGATGGCCAGTCCGTGTTTTGATAGTTTCTTGATTTCGCTGGCAAAACTTTCCGGATGAAGAATGTTTGCCGGCTCGTTTACCAGATCTCTCGCAAGGTGAACGCCGGTGGCGACCGCATCCAGCGCGCCATATCGGGTTTTCGCCCCAGCAACTGAAGCGGTCAGGATTTTCACATTTGCAAGATGCTTTGTTTTCAACGGCTTCGACTTGTACTTGGTGAAACTGTAGGTGCGTAACCGGATGCCCGAAGCAAGCCTGGCCGACACCGCAGCCGCCTCCATGATGTCCGATTTGCCCGGAAGCATGGCCGACACCGTCAAACCGGCTGCCTGAATCTTGCCGGCGGCGGCGGCAATTGCACCGCCCAGATATTCGACGCCGGCTTCGTCCAGTTCACCGGTTTTGCCGACTCCCAAGACAATGACACGCTCAGGTCCCGACCCCTTTGACAGGATGACATCGAGGGTCTTTTCTCGTTCTGCCTTGAAGTCAGCGACTTTCATGGCGTTGCTGATTGCACCGTCCACGGACTTGTCAATTTCAGTGCCGTCATCGGACAATTTTCCGCCCTCGGCAGCCAGAACAACTGCAATACCTGATTTTGGGGCGGAAAAACTGGAAAAACTGATTTTCATTGGAGAATCCTGTTAACGGGAAGGAAGGTGTGTGAAAGTCGGGCGGAGCCTTGCTTTACGGCAATTAGTAACCGCCAGTTTTGGCGCTGGCAATGCCTGCCGTGCAGGTTGAGTGTGCCAGACCTGACAACGAGTTCACCATGTGTTTACCAGATTGCGGCAGGGGACCGAATCAAGGCGGGAAATTTACGAATAAACTACTGTCAAGCCCTTCTCATTGCAGGGCAAAACAGGTTAAAAGTTGAAGTGTGTACCGATTTCGAGTGCGTGGGCTTCAGCTTGCGCGGGCTTGGTATGGTTTTCGCACCTGGTCTTTGGGACGATCGGGTCTGCCGGAAGTGGGGAAACAGCCGGAGGATAGCGCAGTGAACGGCAAGCGGGATACAGGGGAATAACGGGATAGCACAACTGCCCAGATATGGTTCTGCGGAACGGGTCTCCTACGCGCGCGCGTGTGTAAGCGCGATCGCGCGAGTCGCGGCCGCGATGGCGTTGATCAGTGTTCTGGTGATCGGCAGTCTGGGCGTATCGGCAATCTCAGTGCAGGCACAGTCGGTCACGAGCGGCAAGTCGGACTTTTCGCAACTGCCCCGCACCCCCCGCAAGACGCCGCCGAAAGGTACGCGCGTCGATGTGGATGCCGATCAGATCGTGTTCGATGAACGCACCGGAGAAGCAATCGCGACAGGCGATGTGGTTCTGACCTATGGCAACTACATTCTCATCGCCCGCCGGGTAACCTACAACCGGCGTACCGATACCATGCGCGCCGAGGGTGAAATCAGGATGCGCGAACCGGGCGGCAACATTCTCGAAGCTGATATTCTGCAATTGCAGAACCGGTTCCGCGACGGATTTGCCGAGCATCTGCGGCTACTGCTGACCAATGAAGCGATCATGACTGCCAACTACGCCAAGCGGCGCGATGGCTATCTGACAACCTATCAACGTACGACCTATACTCGCTGCAGAAGTTGCGTGACTGAGGACGGTACGCCGGCATGGCAACTGGTGGCCAGCGAATCCGTTCATGATGAGCGTGAAGGCGTAATCGAGCATACGAATGCCAGGCTGGAAGTTCTGGGCCTGCCGGTGTTCTACTGGCCCTATCTCTCACACGCCGATCCCACGGTGAAGCGGAAATCCGGCCTTCTTATCCCACGTTTCAGCCATTCCACGGTTTTCGGCTATGGCTATGAGCAACCCTATTTCTGGGCCATCGCACCCAATGTCGACCTGACACTTCTGCCGAAGTTCACGACAAAGCAAGGGCCTTTGCTGGGAGCGGAGTTCCGGCACCGACTTGCCAAGGGTGAGTACTACGTGGACGGTGTCGGCGTTTATCAGTTTGAGCCGGACGATCTACCCGCACCGGGCAATAAACGCTGGCGCGGCTGGGTTCGGACCGAAGGTAAGTTTGCCATAAACAGACGCTGGAAGTGGGGTTGGGACGGCACCATCGTGTCCGATGACACATTTGGCCGCGAATACGATTTTGACGAACGTACAGAGATAGCCAATTTCATTTATCTGGACGGGATCCACGATCGCAATTATGCGACGATACGAGCTTATCATTTCCAGGGCCTGCTGCAAGACGACAACCAGGCTACCTTTCCGACAGCGGCCCCCTACTTCCGGCATGATTACACGTTCGACTTTCCTGTGCTGGGCGGTGAACTGGGTCTGAACACGGACATCTACAGTGTCTTTCGGGACAGTTCATTCGTCGCCTACGATACCAACCCGCAGACCCTTGACGTGGTGCAGGGCACACGCCAGTTGCGGGCAACAACCCAGCTTCACTGGCGCAAGGAGATCGTGACGGACCCTGGAGTGATCGTAACGCCGTTTGGGCGCGTGCGGGCAGATTTACTGTTGTCAAACGGCGTGCCTGAACAGGAGGTTGTCAATCCGGATCCCGCTCCCACCCTCGGTGAAGAAGTGGATAGTCGCATTCTGCCATCGGGCGGTGTCGATGTTCGCATGCCGCTGTTGAAGGTGGACGATATGGGTACGCATGTACTCACCCCTATCGCACAGATCATTTCTTCCAGGGGCGAAGGCGATATTTCCGAATGGGGTAATGAAGATGCGATCTCGCTGAACTACGCAACAACAAACCTTTTCCTGGAAAACCGTTTCACGGGCAATGACCGCTATGAAGGCGGTACCCGTGTAAATGCGGGCTTCCTGTACACGCTCGGCTTCGCGAACGGCGGTTCCATCAATGCCAGTTTGGGGCAGTCCTACCACATTGCCGGACAAAACAGCTTTGTCACGGGCTCCGGCCTGGAAGAAACGGTTTCAGATCTGGTTGCCGCTGTCTGGCTGCAACCTAACGAGCACTACAAGTTCAGTTACCAGGCCCGCTTCGAAGAAGACAACCTGTCAATCCGCGAACAGGATGTGGGCATAGCCGCCACCTTCTCACGCCTTAAAACTGCCCTGAATTACGTGAAAGTGGATGAGGCAGTGGCCTACGGTCGCCCAGACGATCTGCAGCAAATCTGGGGATCGGCCGAACTGGACATCGGGCGGGGTGTGAGTGTCTTTGGCGGTGGTCGGTATGATATCCTCGAAGACAAATTCATCGATCGCCATGTTGGTCTCGGCTTCAATTGTGACTGCGCCAAAGTCAGGTTCCGGTACAAGGAAGAGTTCCTGACCGACCGCAATCTTGTGAGGGAGCGTTCGTTCCTTCTCGATGTTGAACTGGTTACGCTTGGCAGCACCTCCATCGGAACGAGTCTGTCAGGTGAGTGAAGAACAGGTGGAACTATGAAAACGCTGCGGCCGACCGGCCCTGCAAAATCAATCCGGACAGCCGGCACGTTGGCGGCTGTCGTTCTGTTGCTCGCAGGTTGCGGCAAGCAGATTGATCTGTACGACTACTTCGACGACGACAAGCCAGCCGCCACCCCGTCGGCAAACGCCACTGTGCCCGGACAGAATACCGGTGGCGCACAGCCGGCCAATGCACTTGTCAACAATTCCACGCTTGGTGCCACTGACGCCGCATTGGCCAATGCGCGACCGTCAAACGGTATAGAAAAGGTCAGCCTGAAAGACGCTCAAGGCGTCGCAGTCACTGTCGATGATCTTCCCGTCACCAACTTCGACATCTCTCAGCGGATCAATCTGGAGAATGCGCTGGGTGGCAGGCTCAAAGCTGACTTTGCAACACGAAAACGCGTTCTTGGCACGCTGGTCAATGAGAAGGTGGCGAAATCAAAAGCGGGTAAGGTGAACTTCAAGATTGACAACAGGGATCTGGACAAGCGGTTGAACAGTATGGTCAAGCGCATGGAACTGACCCGCGAAGGCTTGAGAAAGCGTCTTGGAGAAAAAGGCGTAAACGAAACAACTCTCAAAGACCAGATTGAAGGAACCTTGTATATTCGCTGGGTCATGTCGCAACAACAGACTGATACCAAGGTAGAGGTCGACGAGGCGGCCGTGGATGCGAAATACAACGAAATCATTTCCGATCCGCGCCTGCAGCCTATCTCCGTTGTGTCGCTGCAGCAGGTTGACCTGCCGATAGAGAAAACAACCGAGGCTATCCGTCAACAGCTTCTGTATGCCCGCAGCGTTGAAGCCCAGCAGATCATGCAGCGTTACAAGGGTTGCAAATCGTTAAGGACGGCCAGCAAGGATGTATTCAACGTCAAAGTGGGTAAACTCGTTGAAGCGGATCTCGGCAAACTGCCAAAACAGCTGCAAGATGCGCTGCGCAAGGCAGGTACCCGAAAAATGATCGGTCCGATCCGCGGACCGTCAAGCATTCGACTGATCGCAAACTGTGGCATACGGAAAATTACTCCGCCACAACCAAGCCGCGAGCAGGTCAAGGCTTCGCTTCGTAATGAGCGGTTCGAAGCCGTGATACAACAGGCGATGGCCGAGGCCCGCAAAGACAGCTTCATTGACTACAAGGATCCGACGCTCAGACCATAGGGACCAAACCCTGCGCTCTGGAACCGGGCCCTAGAGCCTTCCATCTAAGGGTGAAAAGCTTCAGAACGGCAATGATGAACCAAACCTCACCCCTACCCCTGATCGTAACGATGGGCGAGCCGGCTGGTATCGGTGCGGACATAATACTATCCAGCTATCAGCAATCGGCAGATCATTCATTATCGGCGTTCGGTGTGATCGGGTGTGCAAACACGCTTAGCCGCCGTGCGCAGTTGATCGGACATGCGGCGGTTGAAGTCATCCCGATTTCCCGGGCTTCGCAGATCCAGGATGCTTTTGGACGCGGCTTGCCTGTGCTTGACCTTGCCCTGCAACATGAACCGCAGGCAGGAGCGCCGTCGTCACATTCTGCCAGGCAGGTTGTCAAGTGGGTGGACACGGCGGCAGAGCTGGCGCTTGCCGGCGAGGTGTCAGCGATTGTAACCGGCCCAATACACAAGGAAACACTTTACCAGGCAGGTTTCAAACACGAAGGCCATACTGATTATCTGGCGCATCTTGCTGTTGCGGCAGGCCAGGCCGCGGAGCCGGTTATGATGCTGTCGGCCGGCGATTTCCGCACAATCCCGCTCAGCGTACACATCCCTCTTGCACAGGCACCAATGGCGGTGACACAGGCAGCCATCGTAGCCCAGGCCCAGATCATAGATCGCGACCTGAAGCGTTACTTTGAAATCGAGCAACCACGCATCGCAGTAGCAGGACTGAATCCGCATGCCGGCGAAAACGGCACTATCGGCCTTGAAGACAGGGACATCATCGCACCGGCCGTCCAGACGCTCAAGCGAAGCGGAACAACCGCCTTCGGTCCGGTATCGGCCGACACATTGTTTCACGAACAGGCCCGCACAACCTATGATGCGGCTTTGTGTATGTACCATGACCAGGCACTGATACCGGTCAAGGCCATCGGCTTTCATGAAGGTATCAACACGACATTGGGCCTGCCATTCATCCGCACATCCCCCGACCACGGCACCGCCCTGGAACTGGCAGGCACCGGCGAGGCCAACCCGTCCAGTTTCATTGCCGCGCTGATGCAGGCTGAACGCATGGCCAGGGCAACGCCGGTGGTGCGCGATCTCGCCGCATCGCATACCTCATGAGCGAAACTGCAGATGACGACCTGCCGCGCCTCAGCGAGGTTATCGATCGTTTCGGATTGTCAGCCAGAAAAAGCCTCGGCCAGAACTTCCTGCTTGACCTCAATCTGACCCGGCGAATTGCCAGGACTGCCGGGCCCCTTGAAGGTTTCACGGTAATAGAGGTCGGGCCCGGACCCGGCGGTCTGACCAGAGCCTTGCTCATGGAAGGTGCCGACAGGGTCATCGCTGTTGAACGGGATGAGCGCGCCTTGCCAGCATTGGCTGAGATCTCAGCTGCCCGGCCGGGGCAACTGACAGTGATCAACGATGATGCACTGAAAACGGACTGGCGGACACTTGCCGGGAGTGGCCCGGTCAAGATTGTCGCCAACCTGCCCTACAATATAGCCACGCCGCTACTGACGGGCTGGCTGACCAAACATCCATGGCCACCGTTCTGGTCGTCCCTGACCCTGATGTTCCAAAAGGAGGTGGCCCATCGCATTTGCGCTAATGTGGGGGATAGTGCCTATGGTCGCCTGTCGGTGATTTCGCAATGGCGCAGTGACCCGATTAAGATGTTCGATGTTTCGCCGAAGGCATTCACGCCACCACCCAAGGTTACTTCATCGATTGTACACATTACGCCGCGGGCCGAGCCGCTGGTTGATTGCGATGTGGCCGTGCTGGAACGGGTAACGGCAGCGGCATTCGGCCAACGGCGCAAAATGCTGCGCTCCAGTCTGAAGGCGTTGGGCGGTGATCCCGCGGCCCTGATTGCGCAGGCCGGCCTGCAAGAAACCATGCGGGCTGAAGAGGTTGATGCTGCAGGCTTCTGCAAACTGGCCAAAGCCGCTTCCGGCTGACCAAGCAGTTGCTTTAGCCGAGACCTCGGCGAGCAGGCGTCACAAGTGTTTTCTGAGGCGCTTCACAAACGTATCCAGGCCGACGCGGCGATGCCGGCGCAAGCGCTCGGCGTCGAGGATCGAACTGATTGCGCGATCGCACCGGTCGAGATCATCGTTGATCAGCACATAATCGTATTCTGCCCAATGACTGATTTCATTGGACGCTTCCGCCATGCGTTTTGCCACCACGGCTGCGGTGTCCTGTGCCCGGCGAATCAGTCGTTCGCGCAACTCCTCAGCAGAGGGCGGCAGAATAAACACCCGGACAAGATCATCGGTCATGCGCGCATGTATCTGCTGCGTACCCTGCCAATCGATGTCGAACAGCACATCCTTGCCGTCTGCCAGCCAGTCCTGAACCGGTTTGATGGGAGTACCATAGCCATTGCCGAATACTTCTGCGTACTCCAGCAACTCGCCGTCTTTCACCATGTCGTCAAACTGTGCGCGCGAAATGAAATGATAGTCCTTGCCATCTGTTTCTCCCGGCCGCGGTTCGCGTGTTGTCACGGATACCGACATGACCATGTCAGGTTCGCGCTGCAGCAGTTTCCTGGACAAAGTAGTCTTGCCGGCACCGGATGGTGACGACAGCACGAACAGCAGGCCGCGCCGGGCTATGTCGGATGAAGTGGCCGGACTACTCAATGTTCTGTACCTGCTCGCGGAGTTGATCGATCACGGTTTTCAGCTCAAGTCCGATGTGCGTGAGCGACGTGTCGGTGGACTTTGAACACAAGGTGTTGGCTTCACGGTTGAACTCCTGGGCCAGGAAATCGAACTTGCGGCCGACCGGGCCATCACCTGAACTGAGCAGTTCCCGCCCCGCCGCAACATGGGCCACCAGGCGATCCAGTTCTTCCTGGATATCAGCTTTCGCAGCTGCCAGCATGGCTTCCTGGTGCAATCGTTCAGGCTCCATTGATGAAGTGGTTCCGACGATCCGTTCAATAGCTGCAGCCAGACGTTCCTGAATCGCGTCCGGCGAGCGGGACGGGTTCGCTATGGCCTGTGCCGTCAATTCTTCGATGCTGTCCAGTTGACCGGAAACAATTGTCGCGAGACGCTCTCCCTCGGCCAGGCGATTTGCAGCAAGCGCCCTAATCGCCTCATCAGCGGCTTCGATCAGTGCCTTGTCGCGGGCTTCCAGGGCGTCTTCGTCCGGGTCTTCACCGGCATACTCGATCACGCCGCGCATCGCCAAAATGGCATCGGTGGACGCCGGCACTCCGGCGTTTGCCTTTTCCACCGTGCGCACCGCGTCGATGGCAGCAGCAAGCGCATCGGCGTTCACCCTTATGCTGGAGACCGCTTCGTCCTTCTCAAGGTGAAGGGATACCTGCACATTGCTTCGCTTGAGGTACTTTGCGGCGCTGGCCCGAATGGCCTGCTCCACCGTTTCCGTGCCGGTTGGCAGCCGCAACCGGACATCCAGCGATTTGCCGTTCACCGACCGCATTTCCCAATGGAATGTCCACGGACCGGAACTTCCCTCGCCACGGCCGAAACCGGTCATGCTGGAAATAGTCATGTCAATTCGCCCCTTGCGCCGGCTTGGCTACCGTCAAAGCATTGATGCCGGTCCACCAAGAATCACTCCCCTGTTCCAGTCTACCGGCAGCCCGCCCGTTATGCCATGCAGGGACACTTCACTGGCGTTGCGGTTTATTCTTGGGAATGGGCACGCTGCGCCCTGCGACCTCTACGACACGGGTAACCGATGATTGTCGCTGCTCAGCAGCCGGCTGGGCCGGAGCCGGAACAGACGCTGCAGAGCTTTCAGAGGCCTCGCCTTCTGTTTCCTGTGCCGCAGCGGCGGGTTCATCTTCGGCGGCGGGAGGAGTTGTGGCCTCCTCGGTCGTGGCGGCTTGGTCTTCAGCGGTCGTGGCGGCTTGGTCTTCAGCTTCCTGCTGTTCACGTTGATCACGAAGCCAGCTGCGCCATGTTTTCACATTGGCATTGTGCTCTGTCAGGGTCTTTGCAAACACATGTCCGCCAGTGCCATCCGCGACAAAATACAAATGCTTTGTCTCTACCGGATTGAGAACCGCTTCAATGGATTCCCGACCGGGATTGGCAATGGGTGTCGGCGGCAAGCCATCTATCTGATAGGTGTTGTAGTCGGTCTTCTCGCGGATATCACTGCGCCTGATGGGCCGGTCTAGCTTTCCCTGTCCCTTGGTGATTCCGTAGATAATGGTCGGATCAGATTGCAGCCGCATGCCGCGTCTCATCCGGTTCACAAAGACTGCGGCCACCTGGGCCCGCTCGTCGGGCTGGCCGGTTTCCTTTTCCACAATGGATGCCAGTATGAGCGCCTCCTCCGGCGTCTTGAACGGTAGTCCTTCGGCACGTGCCGGCCATTTTTCCTCGATGAACTTCTTCTGCGCCGAGCTCATCTGGTCGATAATTGACTGGCGCGTGCTGCCGCGGGTGAACAGGTAAGTGTCGGGGAGCAGCTCGCCTTCCAATGGTGGATTGTCAATCTCACCGACAAGCACTTCGTTGGCTTTGAGCCGCTCCATCACCTGCCAGGAGGTGAACCCCTCGG
Source organism: Anderseniella sp. (assembly GCA_051010195.1). Classification (GTDB taxonomy): domain Bacteria; phylum Pseudomonadota; class Alphaproteobacteria; order Rhizobiales; family Aestuariivirgaceae; genus Anderseniella. The sequence continues at coordinate 29,804 of JBPCVV010000118.1, forward strand.
GCATGGAGACCTTGTAGAACAGGGTTCGTCCGGATTTGATCTTGCGCAGCACATCGATAAGGGAGCTGCCAGCTGTAAACTCGTACTCACCTGCCTTGGGGTCGACATCGAATGCCAGGCGAACGGCTGTTATGCCGAGCATTGTCACGATGCTGCTGTCGACTACGCCCTCTTCGTTCAACCTGACTGCAATGTCGACGGTTGAGCTGCCCTTTGGGATGTTCACGATCTTGTTCTTGGCCAGGGGACCTTCAATGGAGGCAAAAAACCACAGCAAACCGCCAGTCAGGGTGCCCACGAAAGCCAGGGCAAACATCCACCGTATCAACCTGCTAAACAGGCCCCTGCGAGGTTTCGACTTGCGGTTGGGTAACGCTCTCATTCAGGTCTGCATTCCTGTGTGTGCTTTGAAGCAATCCGACGCAGATGATACCGCGAGGATGCCCCGACAAATCGGCATTGATCAGATTGAAACAGACCGGGAAATCAGCTGTCCCTCAATCCTGACCCCGCTCCCGAACTGCCCGGATGCGGGACCTTAAGCGTCCACGCGGCGGAAAATCAGAGAAGCGTTGGTGCCACCAAAACCAAATGAATTCGACAGAACTGTGTTGATTTCCTTTTTTCGGGCAGTGTGCGGCACTAGGTCAATCGGAGTTTCCACGGACGGGTTGTCCAGATTGAGTGTTGGCGGCGCCGTGTTGTCGCGCATGGCAAGGATGCTGAAGATGGCTTCAATTGCCCCAGCTGCACCCAGCAAATGACCTGTCGCCGACTTGGTTGACGACATGCACAACTTGTCCGCCTGGTTGCCCAGGAGGCGTTCCACCGCCTTCAGTTCGATCTCGTCTCCCATCGGTGTCGAGGTCCCGTGAGCATTTACATAATCGAGGTCGGAGGCGGAAATTCCTGCCCGCTTCAATGCAGCGGTCATGCAACGAAATGCGCCGTCGCCGTCTGCTGCAGGGGCTGTAATGTGAAAAGCATCACCGGACATGCCGTAGCCCACAACCTCGGCATAGATTGTTGCTCCGCGGGCTTTTGCATGCTCGTACTCTTCAAGCACCACCACGCCAGCGCCTTCGCCCATGACAAAACCATCCCGGTCCTGGTCGTAGGGGCGCGACGCCTTTTGCGGTGTGTCGTTGAAATGGGTTGAGAGTGCCTTGCAGGCCTGGAAGCCGGCATAACCGATGCGGCTGATGGCTGCCTCTGCACCACCTGCAATCATCACATCGGCATCATCGAGCGCCACGATCCGCGCGGCATCGCCAATGGCATGGGCACCCGTCGAACACGCCGTGACAACCGAATGATTCGGGCCCTTGAACCCGAACTCGATGGACACCATGCCAGATACCAGGTTGATCAGAGAGCCGGGAATAAAGAACGGGCTGACCCGGCGCGGGCCTTTCTCGGCCAGCAGGTGGGTCGTCGCTTCGATGGATGGCAGGCCGCCGATACCGGACCCGATCAACACGCCGGTACGCCAGTGGTCCTCGTCGGTTTTCGGTTCCCAGCCGGAATTTCGAACCGCCATCTTGGCGGCTGAATAGCCGTACTTGATAAACGTGTCGAAGCGGCGCTGTTCCTTCGGATCCATCCAGTCGTCACAATTGAAGGTGCCGTTGCTGCCGTCGCCGGTTTTCACTTCGCAGCCGACCTGACAGGCCATGTCAGACACGTCCATGCGGGTCACACGGGTCGCGCCCGACTTCCCGGCAATAAGGTTGCTCCAACTATCGTCTGCATTGGCGCCAACCGGCGATACCATGCCAATACCTGTGACTACGACTCTGCGCATGAAAACACTCCCCGGATCAGGACAACCGCTTTTTATCCGCCCGCAACAAATGCCTGCGTTCGGCATTCAACAAATACGGCGGCAGTGTTGTGCACTGCCACCGTACTCAAACCCGTAACTGAAGCTGTGTACCGCTTGCCGGCACACGGTAAGGCCTGACCGGATCAGGCCGCATTCTTTTCGATGAATCCAACCGCATCACCAACGGTCTGGATGGTTTCAGCTGCATCGTCGGGAATTTCGATCCCGAACTCTTCTTCGAACGCCATTACCAACTCAACGGTATCAAGGCTGTCTGCGCCGAGATCGTCGATAAAGCTGGCCTCTTTTGCCACTTTGTCAGCGTCCACGCCGAGGTGCTCAACGACAATCTTTTTGACCCGATCAGCAACATCACTCATTTCAATATAACCCTCGTTAAGTTGATCCGGCGTCCGAGATTGCCCACACCCTGCGGGAACCGAATCCGGTTCAGTAAAATTTCCAGTGGGTAAGCCTTTGTTTATACCGGATTTTCAGCCCGACAGGCTGAGCATTCCCACATCTACACCGCGCCTATTATCACACATTTACCCGCTACTCCAAGCCCGAAAACCGAAACAATGCGAGGTTGTGGACGAGGCAAGTGGCGGATCACAACATGACCATGCCGCCATTGATATGCAAGGTCTGGCCCGTGACATAAGCTGCTTCCTCACTGGCCAGGTAAACCGCTCCAGCGGCAATTTCGTCCGTATGCCCCAAACGTCCCGCGGGGACGGAAGCCAGAATGGCCTCTTTCTGCTTGTCGTTGAGTTCGTCGGTCATGGCAGTTTCAATAAACCCCGGGGCGATACAGTTCACCGTGATGTTGCGAGAGGCAAGCTCCTGGGCGAGGGATTTGGACATGCCGATCATACCCGCCTTGGACGCGGCATAGTTGGCCTGGCCAGCATTTCCGGTCACGCCGACAACGGAGGTTATGTTAATCACCCTGCCCCAGCGCTGTTTCATCATGGTGCGCATGCAGTTTTTTGTCAGCGTAAACGCCGCGGTCAGATTGACGTCCAATACCGCCTGCCAGTCTTCCCGCTTCATGCGCATGGCCAGGTTGTCCCTGGTGATGCCGGCATTGTTGACCAGGATGTCGAGGCCGCCCATGGCATCCTCTGCGGCCGGGATCAGCTTTTCGACATCATCCGGGTCGGACAGGTTGCACGTCAGCGCATGGGCGCGGTCGGCCAGGCTTTCCTTCACCTCGTCCAGAACCACCGCCCGGGTACCGGACAGGGCGACCGTTGCACCATTGGTATGCAATGTCCTGGCAATCGCTGCTCCGATGCCGCCGGTGGCACCGGTAATGAGGGCTTTCTTGCCGGTTAGGTCAAACATGTTCTTCTCTCCTGGTTGTGCGGCAAACGAGGTGGCTAGGCCTTCAGGCTTTGTGCAGCAGCCTCGATGTCCGCAACAGACGCGGTGATCATGCATGTGGCATCAGGCGCCATGCGTTTGGCCATGCCCGTCAACACCTTGCCGGCGCCGACTTCAATAAAGCTTGTAACGCCGTTGTCGACCATCCACGACACAGATTCACGCCAGCGCACGGTTCCGGTCACCTGGGCGACCAGATTGTCACGGATCTGACCCGCGTCACTGACCGCACCGGCGACCACGTTGGCCACCAGCGGCACTGACGGTGCGCTCATACCAACCTGCGAAAGAGCACCGGTCATGACGTCGGCGGCAGGCTGCATCAGCGAACAGTGAAACGGTGCAGACACCGGCAGCAGCATGGCGCGCCTGGCACCGTGCTGCTTGGCAATATCGACAGCGCGCTCAACGGCGGCCTTTGAACCGGATACAACAACCTGTCCTGGCGCATTGTCGTTGGCCGCCTGGCAGACCTCGCCCTGGGCGGCTTCCTCGGCCACCTTCATCGCGGCTTCAAAATCCAGGCCCAGGAGGGCAGCCATGGCACCGGTGCCGACCGGCGTGGCTGCCTGCATGGCTTCCCCACGGGTGCGCAGCAGCCGGGCGGTATCGGCCAGTGAAAACGTTCCCGCCGCGGCCAGTGCCGAGTATTCACCCAGCGAATGTCCTGCCACATACCCGGCCGTACCGGCGACGGTGATGCCGAAGTCCTGTTCCAGGACAGCCGTGACAGCCAACGAAACGGCCATCAGGGCCGGCTGGGCATTCTGGGTCAGAGTAAGGGTATCTGCAGGACCTTCCCACATGACTGCCGACAGCTTTTCGCCGAGCGCATCGTCAACTTCGTCAAACACCGCACGGGCAGAAGCAAACGCTTCGGCAAGCTCCTTGCCCATGCCGACGGCCTGCGAGCCCTGGCCCGGAAATGTAAATGCAACTGTCACGTCAGCGGTCTCCAGTCAGTGAAAATCATGAACAAGATGTAGCGGGCTTGCAGCATGGGCAGACATGTATTGTCAAGAAGTCTGGCTTGTGCCAGCGTCCCGGCTCAACTTCTGCAGCAGACGAGCCTCATGTTCACAGCCGACGAAATTGCCGATGCCCGCTCCATCATCCACGAAGCGATGCCGCCGACACCGCAATATGCCTGGCCCCTGCTGCAGGCCGAACTGGGTATCGAAACCTGGGTCAAGCATGAAAACCACACGCCAACCGGAGCCTTCAAGGTGCGTGGCGGCCTGGTGCACATGCGCAAACGCACCGAGCGAGGCGAAACCAACGGCGTGATCACCGCAACACGGGGTAATCACGGCCAGTCAATTCCCTATGCGGCTGCCCGCAACGGCGTGACGGCCACCATCGTGGTTCCGCACGGCAATTCGGTTGAAAAGAATGCCGCGATCAGGGCACTGGGAGCGGAGTTGGTTGAAACGGGTGCCGATTTTGATGAAGCCCGGGTGACCTGCATGCAGATGGCGGCAGATCGTGGGTTGGACATGGTGGCCTCGTTTCACCGCGAACTGGTGCTGGGGGTTTCAACCTATGCGCATGAACTGTTCGAGGCAGCCGATGAGCTGGACGCCATATATGTGCCAATCGGTATGGGATCGGGATGCTGCGGCGTTATATCAGCCCGTGATCATCTGGGCCTCAAGACCAAGGTGATTGCGGTTGTCTCCGAAAATGCCAATTGCTACAAACTTTCGGTCGAGGCCGGCCGGGCGGTTGAAACCAACTCGGCGGCCACCTTCGCCGACGGCATGGCAGTCAGGGTACCGCATCCCGATGCGCTGGAGATCATTTCGAAGGGCGTGGAAGAAATTGTCGAGGTGTCGGATGACCAGGTGGCCGATGCGATCCGGCTGTATTACCGCGCCACACACAATGTCGCGGAAGGCGCGGGGGCCGCACCGCTCGCCGGCCTGATGGCACAACGCGACAGGATGGCCGGCAAACGGGTCGGCATCATATTGTGCGGCGGTAATATAGATACTGCAAAGATGGCGACCGTGCTTGATGGCAGGACACCGCTCCCCTAGAAAATTTCTCTACTGATTGACCTTGCAAACTGGACAAATTGACGTATAAAGCGCCCGTTCTTGAGCGGTTTTCCGGTCGGGGGCTGAACGGAAGGTCATGTTCGTTACCTGAGCATGACAGGGTTTGAAAGCCCGGCTTCCCGTGTCCCTGCTCTTTCGAGGAACCGGTGTCTCGAGCCTTTCTTTCCGATGGGCTCGGGGGAGGCTATGCGCCGGAAAACAAGTTTGAGAACAAGACTTTGGATCAAACAGAAAGGCTGAATTCATGCCATTGTATGAGCATGTGTTCATGGCGCGTCAGGACATTTCCACCGCGCAGATGGATGCACTTACAGACCAGTTCAAAACCGTAATCACCGATAATGGCGGTTCAATCGGGCGCTCTGAATATTGGGGCCTGAAACCACTCACCTACCGTATTCGCAAGAATCGCAAGGCCCATTACGCGCTGATGAACCTCGACGCGCCGGCACCCGCGGTTGCTGAAATGGAACGCCAGATGGGTCTCAATGAAGACGTCATCCGGTTCATGACAATCCGTGTTGAAGAACACGATGACGAGCCCTCCGTCCAGATGCGTACCGGCCGCGAGCGCAGCGACCGTCCAGGCGACCGCGGTGACAGGGGTCCGCGGCCTCCGCGTCCGCCCCGTGAAGACGCCTCCAGCTCAAAAGGAGACAGCTGATGTCAGGTGCACGCAGACCATTCTTCCGCCGTCGCAAGAGTTGCCCTTTCACGGGCGATAACGCGCCGAAGATCGACTACAAGGACTCACGCCTGCTGTCGCGTTACATATCCGAGCGTGGCAAGATCGTACCAAGCCGCATTACCGCGGTTTCGGCAAAGAAGCAGCGCGAACTGGCCAAGGCCATCAAGCGTGCGCGTTTCCTGGGCCTGCTGCCCTACGTCGTGAAGTAACACAAGGTGTTTCCCTGGTCAGGCAATTCAGCCTGGTCAGGGCTTATCGGTATTAACCGGTTGGGGCAGGCCTTTTTGAACTGCCTCTAACCCATCGCAAGATGCGGGACAGCCCAGATGATGAACAACTGGATCATAGTCGGCATTATTGCCGGATTGACGGCAGGCTTGCTGCAGGCAGGCGGCGCCTCGGGCAATGCGGTTGGCCTGGTCATGATCTATCTGGCCTCTTTTCCACTTTTTGTGGCAGGTCTGGGCTGGGGTGCCATCACCGCGGCACTCGGCGCCTTTGTCATGATTGTCGGCTACCTGATCGGCTTCGGCTGGAAGGCGGCGTTTTTCGTGGCACTGAGCGCCGGCATCGCGCCGGTGGCGCTGAGTCATCTGGCGCTGCAAAACCGGCCCGCCTCGGTCGCCCCGTCTGATGAAGGCGAAGTTTCCGACACCGACACCGCCTGGTATCCGGAAGGACGTCTGGTGGTATGGACCGCCATCGCCAGCGCCGTTCTGAGCGTGTTTGTCATTCTTGCCATGGGACCCGATGTGGATACGTTCCGCAGCGAGGCGGGAAAAATCCTGCAGCCGCTTTTCGATGAAATGGCCAAGCAGCCGAATGCCCCACCAAGCGACCAGGTTGAACAGATCCGGTCATTTTTCGTCGTGGTGCTGCCTGCCGCGCTGAGCATTGTCTGGTGCATATCGACCATGGTGAACATGTATCTCGCCGGCGCTGTGCTGCGCAGGGCCGGCGCGGGGTTGCGGCCCTGGGCGCCGTTTGGCCAGATGGCGTTTCCGCGCTGGGCGATCTGGTTACTGTCGGCTTCGGCTGTGGCAACCTTCCTGCCTGGCACGCTGGGTGCAATCGCCTGGGTGTTTACCGCAGCCCTGATGCTGGCCTACGCAATCCTGGGTCTCGCCGTGATGCACGGCCTGCTGGAAAACCATCCGATGCGTGGCTTTTTGCTCGGTCTGTTCTACCTGTCCATGCTGTTTTTATCGGCCATCGCGATCGTCCCGTTGATCATGCTCGGCATGTTCGACCAGGGTTTCAACATCCGCAAACGAAACAAACCGCCCGAATGAGGCAGTTACCCGTCAAGTCCAACAACGAAATCACAGAACCAATCAAGGAGTAACACATCATGCAAGTCATTCTGCTGGAAAGGGTCGAAAAGCTCGGCGCCATGGGAGATACAGTCCGCGTCAAGGACGGCTATGCCCGCAATTTCCTGTTGCCGCGCGGCAAGGCACTGCGGGCGTCGGAAAAAAATATGGAGAAATTCGAAGCCCAGCGCGCAGATCTTGAAGCCAAGAATGCAGCAGCGGTTGAAGCCGCAAAGACAGATTCCGAAAAGCTCGATGGCGCAAGCTACGTGCTGATCCGCCAGGCCGGCGAGTCAGGCCAGCTGTATGGGTCGGTCTCCACCCGCGATATCGCAGCGGCAGCCAGCGAAACCGGTATCAACGTGACCCGCAATCACGTTGTGTTGCCTGATCCGATCAAGACCATCGGCATTTACGAAGTCCGCATTGCGCTGCACGGCGAGGTATCCTCGACTGTACAGATCAACGTCGCCCGCACCCAGGATGAAGCTGAGGCCCAGGCGCGCGGTGAAGACCTGACCGGTAATGCAGACGAGCGCGATGAAATCCGCCGCGCTGCCGAGGAACTATTCGAGCAGGCAGAAGCAGACGCTGCGGCGGAAGAAGGTGATGACGACGCTGCCGAAGGCACAGCGGAAGAAGACGCCACAACAGAAGAGTCTGCAGAAGCTGAAGAAGCTGAAGCAGAAAAAACCGCCGGCTGACGGCAGTCCGCCGCACGCGCAAGACGCTGTCAAGCTGACAAACAAGCCGTCTGTGCCCATGCACAGGCGGCTTTTTACTGCACCCACAGCTGACCTTAGGGAAATTGACCACGGGCAAAGTGTTTGCCAAAATTACCGATATTGTTGAGATCGGGACGCAATGGATCGAGGAATCGAACCGATGCAGACTTTGCTCAAACAGATGTTAAGCCATATGGTGCAGCACGGAAACCTGAAGGTTTTCATGCCCGATGGCAGCGAAACTTTATTTGGCGATGGAACCGGCAAGCCGACGGGCTTTCGGATCCATGATCAGGCCACGGTATTGCACCTGCTCATAGACCCTGACCTTTATCTGGGAGAGGCCTATACAAGCGGTCAGCTGACGGTGACCGAAGGCAGCATATATGACGTCCTGAAATTGCTGATGGCCAATCTGGAAACCGCGCAGACGCCGGTACCCGTGCGCATACCGTATGCCATCCGCAAACGCCTGAAGCGATTGCAGCAGGACAACCGCATCACCCAGGCCCGCAGCAATGTGGCGCATCATTACGACCTGTCGGGCGACCTTTACGATCTGTTCCTCGACAATGACCGCCAGTATTCGTGCGCCTATTTCGAAAAGACCGGTCAGAGCCTGGAACAGGCACAGCTTTCCAAGAAACGCCATCTTGCCGCGAAACTGGTCATCGAACCCGGCATGAAAGTACTCGACATCGGGTCCGGCTGGGGAGGGCTCGGACTTTATCTGGCCAAGGTGACGGGTGCACAGGTGACAGGGGTCACCCTGTCGGAGGAGCAATTCAAGGTATCCAATGGGCGGGCCAGCAAGGCGGCCCTGGACAATCAGGTCGGCTTTCATCTGAAAGACTATCGGGAACTGGACGGCAAGTTCGACCGGATTGTTTCCGTAGGCATGTTCGAGCATGTGGGTGTGGCCCATTATGGCGAACTATTCGGCAAGGTCCGCGAATTGCTGGCACCGGATGGCATATTCGTGCTGCATTCCATCGGGCGGGCCGATGGTCCAGGAGCAACAAGTGCCTGGATACAGAAGTACATTTTCCCAGGCGGTTACTGCCCTGCCCTGTCGGAGGTCCTGCCTGAGGTCGAAAAAAGCGGCATGTACATGACCGACATCGAGATACTGCGGCTGCACTACGCCCGGACACTGGCAGAATGGCGCAAACGCTTTGACACACACAGAAAACAAGCCATCGCGCTTTATGACGAGCAGTTCGCCCGCATGTGGGAGTTCTATCTCGCCTCGTCCGAACTGAGCTTCCGTTATCTCGGCCTGAATAATTTCCAGCTGCAAGCCGCGGACAACCAGCATGCCCTGCCGCTGACCAGGAATTACATAGCCCGTGAAGAAACCCGTCTGCGGGGAATCGAGGCCAAGGTTTACGACCGGCGCAAGCGGCGGGCTCCGAGAAAACCGGTTGTGAAGGCATCGGCTGCCGAATCACGGCATTATCCACAGGTAAGCAAGCAATAGTGGAAAGGTCGGTGCCACGGCGGATTGGCCCTCGCAGCATCAGGCCGGGCGCGCTATCAACTAGGTTATGGAATCAGTTCTCAAGATCGATCAGGATGGCAGCGACCAGTCTGACGCCGAAGAATATCGCTCTGCGCCGCATAACCTGGAGGCAGAAATGGCGTTGCTGGGTGCCATTCTGGTAAACAACGAGGCGTGTGACCGGGTTTCCAACTTTCTGCTGCCGGAACATTTTCAAGAAGGAGTGCATGCGCGCATCTATGAAGCCGCCGCCACACGCATTCGCAGCGGCCAGCTGGCATCGCCGGTCACGCTGAAATCCTTCTTCGAGCAGGATGAGACCCTGCAGGACATCGGCGGCCCGGCCTACCTGGCACGGCTGGCGGCATCTGCAACCACCATCATCAATGCGGAAGACTATGGCCGCACCATTTACGAGCTGGCGCAGCGACGCGCGCTGATCGGGATTGGCTCGGAGATCGTCAACAACAGTTTCGACACACCGGTGGACAAATCCTCCCGGCAACTGATTGAAGAAGCCGAACAGCAGCTTTACGAGATCGCTGAGTCGGAAAAATATGGCCAGGGCTTCCAGCCATTCGGCACCGCACTGACAGAAGCCATCGACATGGCTGCGGCCGCTTATCAGCGCGATGGCGGGCTGTCGGGCATATCGACAGGACTGAAAGACCTTGATGAGAAGCTCGGCGGTTTACAGGCATCCGACCTATTGATACTTGCCGGGCGTCCGGCCATGGGCAAGACGTCACTTGCCACCAACCTGGCCTACAACGTTGCTGCCGCTTATCAGGCCGAACACAATGCAGACGGCACAATGAATGTGAAAAACGGCGGCATTGTCGCGTTTTTCTCGCTGGAAATGTCGGGGGAACAGCTCGCCACCCGTATTGTGTCGGAGCAGGCGGAAATCTCGTCTGAACGTATCCGGCGCGGCAAGATCACCCCTGACGAGTTTGACCGGCTGGTGGAGGCAAGCCAGCGCCTGTCGGCGATGCCACTATACATTGATGCAACCGGCGGCCTGAACATTGCCCAGCTTGCCGCCCGGGCGCGACGGCTCAAGCGCCAGCGTGGGACGCTGGGCCTGATTGTAGTTGATTACCTGCAACTGCTGGCCGGATCAGCCCGCAGGGCATCGGAAAGCCGAGTGCAGGAAGTGACTGAAATCACCACGGGGCTCAAGGCGTTGGCCAAGGAACTTAATGTACCTATCCTGGCGCTGTCGCAGCTTTCACGCCAGGTGGAAAACCGCGATGACAAGCGCCCGCAACTGGCAGACCTGCGGGAATCCGGCTCCATCGAACAGGATGCGGATGTGGTGATGTTCATTTATCGCGAGGAGTACTACCTGGGCCGCAGCGAACCAAAGCCCAACACGGACGAGCACCTGCAGTGGCAGGAGCGCATGGACGGTGTTGTCGGCATCGCAGATGTGATTATCGGCAAACAGCGCCACGGTCCGACCGGCACCGTGTCGCTGCACTTTGATGCGAACCTGACCCGCTTTGAAAATCTGGCGCGTCCCGGTTACGCACCAGATATTCGCGACTAGTTTCCTGATGACCGTCCCACCTGAGTTGGCCGGTGCCACGCTAACCATCAACCTTGCCGCGCTGGTGGAGAACTGGCGCCTGATCGCGCGGACGGTGGCGCCCGCCGAATGCGCAGCGACCATCAAGGCCGATGGCTATGGCTGCGGTGCGCGCGAAGTGGCGCAGGCGCTTTGGAACGCCGGTTGCAGAACATTCTTCGTCGCCCTGCCCATGGAAGGCAAGCAGGTACGCGACGCCCTGCCCGAGGCAGTCATCTATATTCTCGATGGCCTGCTGGCCGGACAGGCCGATTTCTATATTGCCCATGACCTGCGTCCCTGCCTGGTGGACCCGGCAGACCTGAACGAATGGGCCGACACCGTTAACGGCAGTCACAAGGCCGCAGTGCACATCGATACCGGCATCAACCGGCTCGGGTTTGACCGCGCGCAAGCAGAAGCCCTTGCCGCCGATGCGGCCATGATGAAGCGTGCCGGGTTGTGCCTCATGATGAGTCACCTGGCCAGCGGTGAAGACGAAGCAAACTCTTCCAACGCCAACCAGCGCGACCGGTTCGCCGAGCTGCGCAGCCTTTTTCCGGATCTGCCGGCCTCGCTGGCCAATGCGCCGGGCACATTTCTCGGGCCTGATTATTGCCACGACCTCGTCCGCCCAGGCGTGGCGCTTTACGGCGGCAATCCGCTGAGCGGCAAACCGAACCCGATGCAACCGGTGGTTTCCCTGTCCGCCCCGATATTGCAGGTGCGCCATGTTGATCAAGGAGACGGTGTCGGATATGGCGCGACATGGCAGGCCCACAGGCCGTCGCGCATTGCCATTGTCGGTGCCGGGTACGCAGACGGCCTGTTGCGTGCCATGTCATGGCCTGCACAACACGACGGCCCCGCCAAGGCATTTGTTGCAGGGCAAATGGCCCCGATTGTCGGCCGGGTGTCCATGGACATGATCACCATTGACGTCACAGACCTGGATCCGCAACAGGTTGACCGCGGCACCAAAGCAGAGCTGCTTGGCGCCAATATCAGTGTCGATGACTGGGCGCGATGGTCAGGTACCATTTCTTATGAAATCCTGACATCTCTTGGCAGACGCTACGCAAAAGTGTACTCGTCTTGAGTGCATTTCGGGGACTGGGCCCTGGAGAGTGCATCAAAATGAGTGCGCGACGACCAACGGTATCAAGAGGCAACGTCCACCGGTGACTTTCCTGGCTCCCATCGGCAGTTTCATTCTTTCCATGTTTGCGGAAGTTGGACGGGTGAGCCTGTTTGCGCGCGATGCGGTCATTCGCGGGCTGTTGCCGCCGTGGTACTTTCGCCGGTTGTTTGAACAGATTATCCGCATCGGCTACAACTCCCTGCCGGTGGTCGGACTGACGGCGTTTTTCACCGGCGGCGCCCTGGCATTGCAGATTTACATCGGCGGCACGCGTTACAACGCCGAGAACCTGGTCTCATCCATCGTGGCGCTTGGCATCACCCGGGAACTTGGCCCGGTGATGGCCGGACTGATGGTGACCGGACGTGTGGCCGCGGCAATTGCCGCCGAACTCGGCACCATGCGCGTGACCGAGCAGATCGATGCCCTGACCACCTTGTCGACCAATCCATTCAAGTACCTTGTCGGCCCCCGCATTCTGGCTGCGGTGATCACCATGCCGATACTGGTCGGCGTTGCCGACATCATCGGCATCTTCGGCGGTTTTGTGGTCGGCACGTCATCGCTTGGTTTCAACTATGCGGCGTATATCAAGAACACCACTGACTTCGTGCAAGTCGCCGACGTGACTTCGGGCCTGATCAAGGCTGCCGTGTTCGGCTTCATCATCGCGCTGATGGGATGTTATCACGGCTTCAATTCCAAGGGCGGGGCCCAAGGCGTCGGCAGAGCGACAACCAACGCGGTCGTGTCCGGTTCGATCCTGATTCTGGCAGCCAACTACGCCCTGACATCGCTGCTGTTTTCCGAGTGAGGCGGGTTATGCCTGAGCCGCACATCGTACTGGAAAACGTCCACAAGACCTTCGGCACCAAGCACGTGCTGAAAGGGATCAATGTGGGCGTCGGCAGGGGACGCTCGCTGGTGGTGATCGGCGGATCTGGCTCCGGCAAGTCGGTGACGCTGAAATGCATCCTCGGCCTGCTGCACCCTGAAAGGGGTTCGATCCGCGTGGACGGCCAGGAAATCATCGGCCTGCAAGGCAACGCGCTGGATGAGATGATGTGCCGCTTCGGCATGCTGTTTCAAGGGGCCGCCCTGTTCGACAGCCTGAGTGTGTGGCGCAATGTTGCCTTCGGGCTGATCCAGGGCAGGAAAATGAAGCCGGCTGATGCACGTGTGATCGCCATCGACAAACTGGCCGAGGTAGGCCTGGGTGCGGAACTTGCGGATATTTCTCCAGCGGAACTGTCCGGCGGCATGCGCAAGCGCGTTGGACTGGCACGTGCCATTGCACCTGAACCGGAAATCATCTTCTTCGATGAACCGACCACCGGGCTTGACCCGATCATGGGCGACGTCATCAACAACCTGATTGTCGACAGTGTGAAACACCTGGGCGCCACCACCATCACCATCACCCACGACATGGCATCGGCCCGCAAGATCGGCGACGACATTGCCATGATTTACAAGGGCAAGATCGTCTGGTGCGGACCGGCAGATGAAATTGACCAGAGCAACAACCCGTACGTGGACCAGTTCATCCACGGCCGCGAGGAAGGCCCGATTGAAATCGAGCTTTGAACGGGCGTTTTCCTGCTTTCATCAGTCCACCAGCGGGTCTGCCCGCATTCCGGCTCGCTCCAGATGAACTGGAAGCACGCGCCCGTACAGTTGCCGGGTTCGTTCGGGACTGCCGACCATGGCGGGTTCTTCAACAAACGAGTAGATCGCTACATAGCGCCTGCGCGGACCCGCCAGGGGGCGCACGCGGTGCAATGAATATCTGCCCTTGAAAATCTGCAGGTCGCCCGGCTGCAGCTCAAGTGCCTTCACATCCGGGCTTTGTTCATCCAGCACGGCTGCCACCCCTGAATAATTCTCGTCATCAGGGGTCCGCAGGTTCGGGCAATATTCAAACTCTCCGCCCTGCCCGGCATTCTGGATTGCCAGTGTCACGGTGAAATTGTTGGTATCGAAATGCCATGGAAATCCGGCACCTTCTTCAGCGACATTCACAATGACATCGGCGAGCGGATCGGCATATCGAAAGAACCGGTCCTGCTGCAGCGCCAGTTGGACAAATGCTGAAAACTTTGGCCACTCGTAAATGCTTCTGATAAAGCTGTCAGGCCCGAAATTATCCGCCGGGACAAACGAATTGGAACGATCGAAAAACCGTCGCAATGGATGGCTTGGAGGATAGGCCGGATTATCCCTGGTGAAATAAACATTGGTGCGGTTGAACGAGCGGTGCCCGTTGTCAGCGACCCGGTCCGCCTCTTCGATGAAATACGAGATGCGGTCGGCCCGCACAAAGCCCCGCAACACGGCACATCCGTCATCGTTGAGTTGGGCCCGTGTTTGTGCAAGCAAAGCTCTAAAGTCGCCGCCTGAACGCAAATGCACGGGATATTTGTCCAGATCGACCAGGTCCAATACGTCGATAGCCATGATCCCACCCTGTTCACGACGGCTCCAGATCAGACCGCACCAGGGCGAGGACCGATCACCACATGTCCGGAAAATATTTCACGGCTGTCGGAATTGGGAAAGCGAAAACTTCAGGTTCAATTCAAATGATGCGGCGGCTATCGATAGCAATTGGCGGCGGAATCAATCTGAAAAAGCGTACCCCGGACTGGGTTTTCACCAGATCCGGGGCGCTGTTACGGAAATCAATCCGTACTGTTATTTAGGCATGATCACGGCGTCGATAACGTGGATGACGCCGTTGTCTGCTGCGACATCGACAGTCACGACTTTGGCACCGTCAATCATCACGCCGCTGTCGTCAGCAACGATCTTGGCTTCCGACCCCTGAGCGGTCTTGGCCATGGTTTGTTTGCCTGCAATGTCGGCGGCCATCACTTTGCCGGGTACTACGTGGTAGGTGAGAATGGCAGCAAGTTGGTCCTTGTTTTCAGGCTTCAGCAGATCTTCCACGGTACCGGCCGGCAGCTTGGCAAAAGCCTCGTCGGTGGGTGCGAACACCGTGAACGGCCCATCGCCCTTCAAGGTGTCGACGAGCCCAGCTGCCTTGACGGCGGCAACGAGGGTGTTGAAGGAGCCGGCGGCAACCGCGGTATCTACGATATCTGCGGCTTTGGCACTCACGGTACCAAGAGCCAGTGAAGTTGCGACGGCAGTGGCCGCCAAGATCGAACGAATGCGAGTCATGTGAGTATTCCCTTGTTTATCTGAACAGTTGAATTGTCCCAAGCACACCGTTCAACGCGTGTTGCCCGGGAACGGATGCCGGCATTTCACCTCGCGAAAATCTCCGGCCGGATAACGCCGATGTGAACGTTTCAGGTGATCCATCATTCAGTTGCCGCCATGTATCGCTGTGCATGCGGTCAAAAATTCGACTCGACATCGTTCTCTTTTTGTTCTATGACGCGGCATGGGAAAGATCACACTGAGATTCGTCTGCCAGGGCTGCGGCGCTGCATATTCGAAATGGGCCGGGCGCTGCGAAAGCTGCGGCGACTGGAACTCGTTATCTGAAGAAACTTCGACACAGGTTCCGGTCTCAGGCGCCAAGGGTGCCGCTATGCCGAAAGGCCGTGCAACCCGGCTTGTCGGGCTGGAGGGCGAGACGCCGATGCCGGAGCGCATCATGACCGGTATTGCCGAGCTGGACCGGGTTGCCGGTGGCGGATTTGTACCGGGATCTGGCATCCTTATCGGCGGAGACCCGGGCATTGGCAAATCCACCCTGTTAACACAGGCACTGGCCAGCGTTGCCAATGCCGGACACAAGGCGGTTTACATTTCAGGTGAAGAGGCAATTGACCAGGTACGATTGCGGGCACGGCGTCTCGGGCTCGGCACCTCTCCTGTCCTGCTTGCCGCTGAAACCAATGTCTCCGATATTCTGGCCACATTGAGCGAAGGTGAACCGCCGGCTGTGGTGGTGATCGATTCCATCCAGACCCTGTGGTCTCCAGTGATCGAAAGCGCACCGGGTACCGTCTCGCAGCTTCGCGCCGGCGCAGAAGCGCTGATCCGTTTCGCCAAGCAGAAGGGAGCGGCGGTCCTGCTGGTCGGGCATGTCACCAAGGACGGCCAGATTGCTGGGCCCAAGGTAGTCGAACACATGGTCGATACGGTGCTCTATTTCGAAGGCGACCGGGGCCATCAGTTCCGCATTCTGCGCGCGGTCAAAAACCGGTTCGGCCCGACAGATGAAATCGGCGTATTTGAAATGTCGGACGCCGGCCTGCTTGAGGTGGACAATCCTTCGCGCCTGTTCATGGGCTCCGGTGAAACGCCGACACCGGGTTCGGCAATCTTTGCCGGCATGGAAGGCACCAGGCCACTTTTGATGGAAGTCCAGGCACTGGTTTCGCCATCCGCGCTTGGCACGCCGCGGCGCGCCGTGGTCGGCTGGGACCAGAACCGCCTGGCCATGGTGCTCGCGGTACTGGAAGCCCACGGCGGCGTGAATGTAGGTCAGCAGGACGTCTATCTGAATGTGGCAGGCGGCATAAGGGTCAAGGAACCGGCCGCGGACATGGCGGTGGCAGCAGCCCTGGTATCATCCCTGACCGGTGCGGTGATCCCGCCATCATGTGCTTTGTTCGGTGAAATCGCGCTGTCCGGCGCGCTGCGCCCGGTCGGCCAGAGCGACCAGCGCGCCCGGGAAGCGGCAAAGCTCGGACTGGAGACCGCGATAGTGGCGCAAGAAGGCGAAATGAAACAGCGTTCAGCGCCGGCCTTGCGCCAGATGGCCAGCGTGGCCGACCTGGTTGCCTATATTGCGGGACTGCCCAAAGGTTAGATTAAACGTCGCGCCAGCCTGCCCCCGGTACGCAGGTCAGCCGTTGCGGATGCGAACCGGTCCAAACTTGAATTTCATCATGCAAGTTATGCAAATACGGTGTGTGTAACCACTCTGTCACATTGATTTTGACAGGCTTCCATGTCACACAGAGCCGACTTGCTGACCGGCGGGCCAGCTTGTCCTGTTAGTGTGCATTGCATAGACGTGCGTTTGCCGTTTTGACCGCGCCGGCTGATGCCGGGGGAGTATTTTTGAACATGTCTTTCACATGGCTCGATGTAGTGCTGGTTTCTATCATGTTGATTTCCGGTTTTCTCGCAGTCATGCGAGGATTTTTCCGTGAAATAATGTCACTTGTGGCCTGGGGCGGCGCGGCAGGAGCGGCTGCTCTTGTGTTGTCGGTACCGGAATTGCGCCAACAAGCATCGGACGTGCTGAAGCCTTACCTGGATAATAATGACACCCTGATCATCATTGCAATTGCCGGAATAGTGTTTCTGGTGATGCTGATCGTTCTGTCGATCATCACTGTGAAACTGTCCGATTCGCTGCTTGAATCCGGTGCGGGCCCGATCGACCGGACGCTGGGCTTCATGTACGGCCTGACGCGCGGTCTCGTCCTGATGGTAATCATGTTCACACTTTTCGTCTGGTACATTCCGCGCGAAAAGGTGCCTAATGAGTTGCGCGATGCAGCCATGTTGCCATTGGTGGAGAATTCGTCGTTTTTCCTGGTGGACACCATGCTGACCATAGGATGGATGCAGCCGGCCCTGGCCGAGGACCTCAATGGCAAGATCAGGATTTCAGGCGGATCGCGTGCGAACAGCGAAACCACTCGCAGCAGCACCGGTGAGGGCAATTCAGGATACCAGTCGAACCAGCGAAATACGCTCGACCAGATTATTGAAAGTACGCAGGGCCAGCAGTAAATGATACAGTCTGCGGCCAGTGAGACCCAAAAGGCAGAGCATGATGACGGACGCTCAAGACAGACTGACCTTCGAACTGGATATGGACGGCGACAGCTTGCGCGAAGAATGCGGCGTTTTCGGCGTGTTCGGCCATGACGATGCCTCCGCCCTGACAGCGCTTGGACTGCATGCGTTGCAACACCGTGGCCAGGAGGCCTGCGGCATCGTTTCCTTCGACGGCCAGCGGTTCCACTCTGAACGTCGCATTGGACTGGTCGGCGATGCGTTTTCAAAACCGTCCACCATGGAACGGCTCAAGGGACGCTCGGCCGTTGGCCATACCCGGTATTCCACAACAGGCGAACAGGTGTTGCGCAATGTGCAACCCATGTTTGCGGAACTGTCCACCGGCGGATTTGCCGTGGCCCACAACGGCAATATCACCAATGGGCTGGCGCTGCGCCGCTCGCTGATTGCCGAGGGCGCGATCTGCCAGTCGACATCCGACACCGAAGCCGTGCTGCACCTGGTGGCCCGGTCGCGCCAGCGCCACCTGGTTGACCGCTTCATTGATGCCATCAAGGCACTGGAAGGCGCATATTCTCTGGTCTGCATGTCGTCGAAGAAAATGATCGGCGTACGCGATCCACTGGGAATTCGGCCGCTGGTGCTGGGGGAACTGAACGGCGCCTATATACTGTCGAGCGAAACCTGCGCACTGGATATTATCGGCGCCAGTTTTGTGCGGGAGATCGAAAATGGCGAGGTGGTCGTCATAACAGAAGATGGTGTTCAATCCATCAAACCGTTCCCGCCACAACAGGCGCGGCCGTGTATCTTTGAGTATATCTACTTCTCCCGCCCCGACAGTGTTATCGGAGGACGGTCGGTTTACCAGGTGCGCAAGGAGATGGGCCGCGAACTGGCCCGCGAGGCCGGCGCAGACGTCGACGTTGTCATCCCGGTTCCCGATTCAGGCGTACCGGCTGCTCTGGGCTATTCACAGGAAGCGGGCGTGCCGTTCGAACTGGGCATCATCCGTAACCACTATGTGGGCCGCACCTTCATTGAACCGACACAGCAGATCCGTGCCTTGGGCGTAAAACTCAAACACAATGCCAACCGGGCGATTATCAAGGGCCAGCGCGTCATGCTTGTGGATGATTCCATCGTGCGCGGCACGACATCGGTCAAGATTGTCCAGATGATGTTCGAGGCCGGCGCCAGGGAAGTGCATATGGCGATCGCATCGCCGCCCATCACGCATCCGGATTTTTACGGCATCGACACGCCGGAGCAGAAGGCGTTGCTGGCTGCAACCCACACGATTGAGGAAATGAGCGAATACATCGGCGTGCAATCGCTGACCTTCCTGTCGGTTGACGGTATCTACCGAGCGGCCGGTTATGAAAAGCGGGACCCTGTCCGCCCGCAATTCACCGATCATTGCTTCACCGGCGATTATCCAACCGCCTTGACCGACTATAGCGACGGCGGTAACCCACATCAGTTGTCGCTGCTGGCTGAAGCGGGATAGACCGGGCCCGACACTGGTTTCACCCGCGGTTTGAATTTCAGGAAACGATCCATGGCAAAATCACTGGCTGGGCGCATCGCGCTGGTTACGGGCGCGTCACGCGGCATTGGCCGGGCGATTGCATTGCGGCTTGCACGCGAAGGCGCCCATGTGATTGCCACGGCGCGTACCGTCGGCGGCCTTGAGGAGCTTGATGACGACATCCAGGCAGGCGGCGGTTCGGCAACGCTGGTGCCGCTGGACATCAAAGACTTTGCCGGCATCGACCGGCTGGGCACGCCGATCGCAGAACGCTGGGGCAAGCTTGATATTCTTATCGGCAATGCCGGCATCCTCGGGTCACTGGCCCCGCTGCAGCATCTAAAACCGGACACATTCGACGACCTGATGGCGATCAATGTTACCGCCAACTACCGGCTGATCCGGTCACTGGAACCACTGATCAAGGCGTCAGACGCCGGACGCGCCGTGTTCGTGACTTCCGGTGCTGCACACAAGGCGCGGGCCTACTGGGGCGGATACGCGGTGTCAAAGGCAGCGCTTGAAACGCTGGTGCGGACCTGGGCGGCGGAGCTTGAGACAACCAACGCCAAGGCAAACCTGCTGAACCCCGGCCCCATCGCCACCCGGATGCGGCGCCAGGCAATGCCGGGTGAAGACCAGGCAAACCTGCCCACACCGGAGCAGTTGGCGGATGCGATGATTTCGCTATGCTCGCCGGATGAAACGTCCAACGGTGCCATTCATGATTTCAAGGATGGTGTGCTGACACAACGGAGTTGAAACCATGAATATCGCCCAGGCGCTGGCAGACGCCCGCACTCAAGAGCGCAAGCTGGATGCGTATCCGGGGGATGCCCCGGACAGTGAAGCCGCCGCCTTTGCGGTTCAATGTGAGGCCGCCAGCCTGACCGGATGGACGCAGACCGGCTGGAAAATCGGCTGCACCAGCAAAATGGCCCAGGACATGCTGCGGGCAGATGGCCCCTTCCCCGGCCCCGTCTATGCCGAACGTACGTTTCCCGACGATGGCGACGTGCCGATGAGTAATGCGGCCATTCGGCTGGTTGAACCGGAAATTGCCTTCGTCATGGCGCGCGACCTGCCGAAAGGAGCTTCACAACACTCCATCGAAGACGCCATTGCCGCCGCCGCGTCAGTTCACCTGTCGCTGGAACTGGTCAACCGGCGTCTGCCGGGTGGCCTTGAAGACGGCAATATGTGGAATATCGCGGACGGCGGATGCAACGACGCCTTCGTGCTCGGGCCTGCAAATGAGGTACTGCCGGCAGGCGACTATGCGGCACTGGAACTGCACGTCAGCAAGAACAATCAGCCGGCTACGACCGGTGTCGGCGCCAATGCGTTGGGTGGACCGGACATTGCACTGGCGTGGCTTGCAAATTATCTCAACACCCAAGGATTGATACTGAAAGCGGGAGATGTGGTCACGACCGGTGTTGTCACCGGGCTGGTCTACGTCGACCCCGGCGACGAGATCATCAGCACGTGCGCGGGCTTGGGTGAAGTCAGCGCACGCTTTAACTAGATTCACATCAAGCAGTTACCGCCGTTTCTTCGCCTTGTGGGCGTATGGATTGTTTTTGCCTTCGCGCAGGTTGATGCGCAGGGGCACGCCCCAAAGGCCGAAATCTTCGCGCAAACCGTTGATCAGGTAGCGGTTATAGCTTTCCGGCATGCTTGACGCGTTGGAGCAGAACACCACGAAAGTCGGTGGGCGGGCATTGACCTGGGTCATGTAGCGCAAGCGTATGCGCCGGCCACCTGGTGCCGGCGGCGGGTGGCGCTGTACCTGCTCCTCGAGCCAGTCATTGAGCCTGTTGGTGGGAATCCGCAAGTTCCACAGCTTGTAGGTTTCCATGACGGCGGGCATCAACTTGTGCACACCGCGGCCGCTCAGGCCGGAAAACGTCACAACTGCAATGCCGGAGACCTGGGGCAAAAGCCGGGTGACTTCCAGCTCGATGTCTCGGCGTAAATCGTCTTTTTCCTCGACCAGGTCCCATTTGTTGATCGCCAGCACCATGGCCCTGCCCTCGCGCGCCATCAGCGATGCCAGTTGCAGATCCTGTTTTTCCAAGGGCTGGGTCGCATCGATGAGCAACACGACAACTTCAGCGAACTTGATGGCGCGCAGGCCGTCGGACACGGACATCTTTTCCAGCTTGTCGTTGACCCGCGCCTTCTTGCGCATGCCGGCGGTGTCCCACAGCTTGATACGCTGTCCGTTCCACTCCCAGTCGAGACCTATGGCGTCCCGGGTAATGCCGGCTTCGGGACCGGTGAGCATGCGGTCTTCACCCACCAGCCGATTGATCAGCGTTGATTTTCCGGCATTGGGCCTGCCAACAATCGCAAGCCTCAAAGGCCGGTCCGGGGTCAGATCGTCTTCATCATCGGGATCAAAGGGAATGACGTCATCGAAGTCATCTGCGTCACCATCTCCATCTGTGTCGTCGGCAACGGGACCGTGCAGTCTGAAAGCCTCTTCCAGCGCGTCGTACAGGTCGCCCAGACCCTCGCCGTGCTCCGCTGAAATCGCAACCGGATCACCCAGTCCAAGCGAATAGCTTTCCAGGCGACCTGCCTCACCCTTGCCGCCTTCGGCCTTGTTGGCGGCGACTATGACCGGTTTGCCGGTTCTGCGGACGAGTTCAGCAAAGTGTTCATCCGACGGCGTAACGCCGGCCCTGGCATCGATCATGAACAGACATACGTCCGCCTGCTGGATCGCCTCGCGGCTCTGCTCGGTCATCCGGCGCGCCAGCGTATCTGGACCTGCATCTTCCAGGCCCGCCGTATCGACAATGCGAAATTTCAAACCACCAATGCTGGCGTCACCCTCACGCCGGTCGCGGGTCACCCCGGGGCGATCGTCGACAAGCGCCAGGCGCTTGCCGGTCAACCGGTTGAACAGCGTCGACTTGCCAACATTCGGCCTGCCGACAATAGCGAGGGTGGGAAGCCGTCCGGCCTGTGCCGTCTGCGAGGCCATGGTGAGGCTTTCTAGTTGGCGCTTGCCGGCACTTGCGGTTGAATTTGCGCTGATACAAGCACTGTACGAGCCCGCAGGGCTGCTGGTGTCGCGGGATCGGCCAGGATCAGCTTGAGCTGCTCATCGGCAGCCTTGAAATCGGAAGCACGAACGTGGGCCAGCGCCAGGATTTCACGCACGGCGTGGCGCCATGAGGAGTTTTCACTGTCAAGGCCTGACAGGCGGGAAGACAGGTCGGCAACACTATCCGTATCCACCAGGAGATACGCCGCGCGGACACGCGCCAGGTCGCGCAGTGGCTGGTCGACAGCACCGTCGGCGGTCACACCATCGTAAATCTTGACCGCTTCGGCCTTGTTGCCGTCCTGGCCAATCCGGGCGGCCTGAGACAACCTGGCAAGTACCGAATAGCCTTTGTGCCCGGACTTGGTAATCTCGTCAAAGGCTGCGTCCGCTTCAGCCGTTTTGCCAGCAGCACTGAGCGTGATTGCATTGTACCATTCCATGCCGGCCTTTTCGGCCAGCTGGGCCTGCCAGTACTGCCAGCCCTTGTAGCTACCAACGAGTACAATAATGCCAATGCAGCCGGCAACAATCAGGGTGCCAAAGCGGTTCCATATCTGGGTGAGCTTGTCGCGGCGGACTTCCTCATCCACCTCACGAAACAGTCCGTCGTCACTCATCGGTCGATCCACGTGTTGATAAAAGGCGGCACATTTCCAATTTCACCGCGCTTGGTTGCGCCTTGGGTAAAGCAGGCGCTCAAACCGATCAAGGCAAATTGAGTTGATCAGGAAATATGCAGATACGTGGTCACATTCAAATTTCCACGCTGAGCCAGGTCATCATGCCGGCTGCCTGATGCTCCAGCATGTGGCAATGCAGCATCCACTTGCCCGGGTTGTCGGCGACAAACGCCACCCGCACACGGCTGTTCGCCGACATGACGACCGTGTCGCGCCAATCCAGATTGGCGACCGGCTTGTCATCAATCGCCAGCGGCAGCACGTGATGACCGTGCAAATGCATGGCATGGGGCCAGGCTGTCTTGTTGACGAAGTCAATCACCACTGTTTCACCCTTTTTCAGGCTGGCAAACGGCTCTTCGGTCATGCCTGCCACGCCATTGAATGCCCAGGCCATGCCATTTTTCACAAGCTCGCGGATGTCAACGTCCCGCCCACGCAGTTTCGCGCCTGCCAGGCCGCCCATGGCACCACCTTCCATGACCAGTTCACGTGGAGTGGTGCCGGCAATGTCCACTGTTGCCGGCAACCCGTTGTCAGGCAAGGCCGGCATGCCGCCGGTATCTGCCTCTCCGGCGGCACCGGTCCGATCGATATAGGCGACTTCCAATGGCTCGTTGGCCTGGTTCAGGTTGGCCAGAACGATCTCATCCGATCCGCGCCGGATCATCAGGTCAGCCCTGCCACCGGGACCGAGTTGCAACGGGCTTGACCCCAGGTCGCGGGTTTTCCGCAAAGGCTGACCGTCCAGAGCAATGATGTGCGGCTCCGCGCCTTTTAGTTGCAAGTTCATGATGCGGGCATTGGCGCAATTGATCAGCCGAAGGCGCAGTCGCTTGTTTGCCGCCGCAGCAAGGCGTGGCCGGGACTCGCCGTTGACGGTGAACCAGTTACCCAGCCTGCCGCCGTGCGCGGCCATGCGAATGTCGCCGAACGCCTGCTGATTGAGGGTGCCGTCATCGTTGATGAGCCAGTCGTCCAGCACCAGTGTCAGCTCTGCGGTGTCGGCAAACGGGTTTTTCTCTTCAACGATCAACGCACCATACAGGCCCTGTTCCACCTGCCTGGAAGAGTTGATGTGCGGATGATACCAGTAAGTGCCTGCATCCGGTGCGGTAAACACATACTCAAAGGCTTCACCCGGCTCGACCGGGTTTTGCGTCAAAGGCGTGCCGTCCATGGCATTGTCAATGCGGATGCCATGCCAGTGCAGCATGGTGGGTTCATCCAGGCCGTTGATCAGACGAACCTTCACCTGGTCGTGGCGTTTGACACGAATTTCCGGACCGGGATTGACGCCGTTATAGGTCCATAACCGGGTTTCCTCGCCCCCTTCCAGGATAACATGTGGCACCTTCTGAATCTTCAGTTCAGTGAAGCCATCGTTTGCCGCATGAGCGCGCATTATCACCGGCCCACCACCGGTCACAGCAAAGGCTGCGGCGGATCCGGCGAGCATCTGGCGGCGGTCGAGGTGCATGGGCGTCACTCAGTCCTTTACATCGTAGGTGTTTTCAGGTGCCGGGAATGCCCGGTTGCGCACATCCAGAGAATACGACTTGATGGCGCGTTCTATTGCGCGGCCAACCTTGCCGAATTCCTTGACGAATTTCGGCACGCGCGGGCTCAGGCCCAGCATGTCTTCCATGACCAGGATTTGCCCGTCACAGGCAACCGAGGCACCAATGCCGATTGTCGGAATGTCAATGGACCTGGTAATCCGCGCCGCCAGAGGTTCTGCCATTGCTTCCAGCACAACACTGAAGGCCCCGGCTTCCGCCACGGCCGTTGCATCAGCTTCAATTGCTGCCCACTGATCACGTTGCCGGCCTTGCGTCTTGAAGCCGCCGATGGTGTTGATGGACTGCGGTGTCAGGCCGATATGCGCCATGACAGGAATGCCGCGCTGCACCAGATACCTAATGGTCTCGGCCATGTGGGCGCCGCCCTCCAGCTTCACCGCACCGCAATCGGTTTCCTTCATGATGCGAGCCGCGTTCCTGAAGGCAACGGCAGGGCTTTCTTCATAAGTGCCGAACGGCATATCGACGACCACAAGGGCACGTTCGGAACCACGCACAACTGCCTTGCCATGCATGATCATCAGGTCAAGTGGCACTGGCACGGTCGATTCAAACCCGTGCATCACCATGCCGAGCGAGTCCCCAACCAGCAGAAAGTCACAGTACTTGTCAGCAATGCTGGCGGTATGGGCGTGATAGGCGGTCAGGGAAACGACAGGTTCCGCGTTCTTGCGGGAGGCAATATCGGGGGCGGTCAGACGGCGGACCTGTTTCTGAACGGACATTGGCAATCAGGCTCCTTGGTAGGCACTAAATCGTTCAGGGCAATCTTATCACTCGTTGCGGCGGAGAGACCAGCACTTCGACCAGGTCGCCCAACGTCACCTGGCCGCCCTCCAGCACCCGGCACGTGATCCCGCCCCGCCAGTCAGGGTGAAGCGCCTTGCGCAGGCCGTCTAGAGCGTCGTCCATACGCCGGCAAGGCACCGTCTGATTGGTGACTTCCAACCGCACCGGCCCGACACGCAACACGCCGCCTGCCGCACGCGGCAAATGTACGCCCTTTACCAGCAAGTTTGCCCGGCGCGCCGTCCAGTCCAGATCCGGCTCGCCAGCCTCACGTGCTGCTTCGCGCCATGCTTCCGCCGCCAGCACGGTAATCTGCCGGTTCGGAAATTTGACTCCCTTGTGATCGCCCTCCAGGCCAGCAGCAATGGTGATGCTGCCAGATCGAATCTGCCGCATGGGCGCCAGCCGTGCCGGCCGGCGCGCAATGCCGATCAGTCGGCCGGTTTTGTCGGCCTCATCTTGCAAAGATCGCCATGTCCTGAATGGAGAACAGCGCCACGCCGATAATGTGCTGATGCATCTGGATCATCACGCCGTAGAGCGCGACGCCCACGAACAGGGCGATGGCATCATGGCCACCACGAACCTCCGGGGACGGCCTGAAACCTTGCGCAAAACCGGCAACGAAATGCGTTGCCCCATAGGCCAGCAGCCCGCCAAACAGGATAAGGCTTGCCCGGTCGCCGTTGGCCAGTAAGTGACCAGTCGCCCACAACACCACTGCCATGGCCAGCGGCAGGCGCAGGACCTGGCGTGCCCTGCCCCGAAACAGGAACACACCGATCAGCAGGAAGGCGACAAAACTCAAGGCGAGATTGGCCGCAAACCCCCAGCCAGGTGGATCATAGATCTGGGTTCGGTCCGCTATCTGCCAACCCAGCACGATCAGCACAAGTGACAGGATTGAGCCTGCGGCAAACAAAATGCCGTAAGCTTTTCCGAGCCTGTCCTTAAGGCGCGACTTTAGAGACGGAAACGCCGGGATCAGGTGAATGACAGCAAACAGGACAACAGCGAAGAACAGCAGCATTGGAATTCAATCAATCCGGGTTGAATACGGGTTCGTCGTGCTGACTGATACAGGAAGCCCGGCGCCGGGCCAATGGACGGGAGGTCACACCGGCAACTGCTGGACCTGGCGCCGGTAACTGGCCGGTGCCACGCCGAGATGCTTCTTGAATACCCGTCCGAAAGCAGCTTCCGACTGATAGCCCGCCTCTTCTGCAATATCGATGATCGCCAGGCGGGACTCCGCCAGCCGCTGGCGCGCAATCTGCATGCGCCACTGGGTCACATACCCCATCGGCGTGCTGGACATGGTCGAGGTAAAGCGGGCGGCGAATGCGGTACGTGACAGACCGGCGATTCTGGCCAGGGTTTCGAGCGACCAGCCATGTGACGGGTCCTTGTGGATGGCTTCAAGCGCCCGGGCAATAGCCGGATCGGCAAACCCGGCCAGCACCGGTTTGTCGGCCCCGCTGGACGCAAGATAGGTTCTGAGCGCCTGGGCAAATACTATCTCCGACAACTTCAGGGCAATCATATCACTGCCCATCTGGCCATTGCCGGCTTCTGCACCGATCACCCGCAGCGTGTTCTCCATCCAGGTGCCTGCCGCACTGCCGTAATTGCGGACATGGATATGATCAGGCAGGGCGTCCAGCAGGGGGTGGCGGGCATTTTTCTCAAACGCAAAGTGACCGCAGACCAGTTGGGTCTCCTGGTCCGTCCCCAATTCCCCGTACACCAGCGTGCCGGCACCGGTGAAGCCGGAGTCCTGGACAACCCGGTCCAGTTGAACTGCCTGGTTCTCGGTGCGCGGGTCGCAGAACAACGTGTGCCCAGCACCACGCATGATGATGATCAGGTCGCCCTGCTCCAGTTGCACCGGTTCATCTGCGCCACCGACCCGGACAAAACAGCGGCCACGATGAGCAAAGTGAAACCGCGCCACGTTTTCAAACGACGGCACCGCAATACTCCACGGTGAAGTGAATGACGTGCGGAAATACAAGGTGCCGGCAAGCTGCATGCGAGACAGGATGTCGCTTAAAAGATCCATCATGGCTTGATACATCAAAATCCGATAACTCACAACGAAATGGGACTATCGATCAAAAATTTCGGACGATCTGAGATTGAACGTCCGAAAGTCGTTCGTTTTACTGCGTTCACCGCTCAGGACGCCCTGAGCCGGTCAATTTGAAAGGACGCAGCCCCCATGAAAAAGAAACTACTCCTCGCCGCCTCGCTGTTTGCACTCGCAATGCAGGTGACACCGTCAACCGCGCAATCACCGGCCGAACTCAACGATCTGCAGATTGCCCATGTTGCCTATGTGGCCGACAATATCGACATACGCTATGCGCATCTGGCTCTGGCCATATCCACCAACCCCGCCATTCACGAGTTTGCCCGCACCATGATCCGCGACCATACGGCGGTCAACGAACAGGCCCTTGCACTCCTGAAAAAGCTCAATGCGCAACCTGAAGACAATTTTCTCAGCAAGCAGCTTACTGCAAACTCGGAAAAGCTGGTCGACGAGATGAGTAAGCTGCGCGGTGCCGAGTTTGACAAGCGCTATGCGGAAAATGAACTGGCCTATCACAAGGCGGTCAATGACCTGGTCGGCAACGCCTTCATTCCGAACATTGAGAACGCGGAAGTAAAATCGCTGTTCGAAACCGGGCTGAAGATATTCAAGGCGCACGAGCATCACGCCGAAATGATGGTCAAGGCAGTGAGCAAGTAAGCGCCATGAAACGGCGCTTGTTCCTTAACAAGGCGGCAGCAGCGATTGCTGCTGCGGCCTTTCCCGCCCTGTCTCTTATAAGGCCCGGCAAAGCAATTGCCCGGCCGCGCCGGCATCGTGTCGAAATCAGCGGTTTCAGGTTCACACCGGACAGGCTTGAGATATCGGCCGGTGACACCATCACCTGGGTTAACCGGGACATTGCACCCCACACGGCAACCGCGATCGATGGTGGCTGGAACACCGGTGAACTGGTTAAAGACGCAGAAGCCAGCATCACCTTTACGGCCGGCATGGAAACCATGTACTTCTGCGCCTTTCATCCGATTATGAAGGCACGCATTTCCATACTCCCGGCAGATCAGTAGATTGGCGATACGCTGAACAGTGTCTGGTGCAGGCTGATAAACACCCCGTACACGACGACACCGGCAACCACCGCAATGATGTCGGACCTTAGTTTTGGCTCATAGGACGGCACCTTGCCCCTTGCCGTGTTCACGATGATATCGAGTACGCTGAGGACAAGAAAGCCGCCAAACAGAAGCACCTCCGACAGATTGCCGTTGACCAGCAGGTGACCGGCAGCCCACAGGCCGACACCAGCCGACATGGGATGCTTGACCCACAACCTGATATGGCTCTTGCCATGTGCTGCTGCCAGCAGGATCAGGGCAACCAGCACCAGCAACATGGTGCCGTGGCTGCTGCCGACTATCGGATCATAGACGATGCGCGCGGCATCCGGCCCGGCCCGGGCCAGGATGAACCCCCAGATCATCAGGCCAAGCCCTGCCAGCGAGATCAGGGAGTATATTCCCTTGTAGGCATTCTCATTCAGTTTTGAGACGATGACGGCGCGCAACGGGGTGAGCGAAATGAAGTGAACGCCGAAGAACAGGACCATGCCCCAGATCAGTTTCGTCATAGTGTTCTTACCCACTCCGGCTTGCTGGTTTGTCACAAAAGAATCTGTGTTTCATTCTAACTGTTGCCACAGTGATTGACCATGACATCCTCGAAGTGGCATCAATAGGTCGCATCAAGCGCTCAGCGCTTGTGACAACCGGCGACATACAAGTACTTTTGGCATCCGCCGCCCCCACGCACAGGAGACTATCCGTGAACAGACGTCTGAGCACTGCCCTCACCGCTTTTTTCACAATTGGGCTGGCTACACCGGCCCTGAGCGCAGAAATCTGTGGCATCGAAGCAACGGCCAGTGATGGCGGCATGATGGTACAGACTGGCAAGTTTTCAGCCCGATGCATGCCGAAGGGAAAATGTTCGATCTCCCTGTCCAGCGTCGAAGATGTCGGCGTTGCCCTTGAACGAGCGTCGGTGTCAGGATCCTGGCTGGCACTGGTGACAAGCACCTATTCAATTGATTCCGGCGCAGGTTTCGATCTGGTTTTTGACGGCGAGAACGAAACCCGGATTGTACCGGATTTCCTGATCGCGGCCGAAGACATGAAAAGCGTGCGTGTCGATGACGATGTCTCGGACATTGTCCTGACAACCATGCTCAAATCAAAGACCATGAATGCAACCGTGCAGTTGATCGGCGGCAAGAGAGTGGTTCATGAAATCGCGCTCGGCGATTTGCCGGCAGCCACCAAATGGGTTGATTGCGCACAGGCCAAATGACACCTGATCCGGATACAGCACGGGCCCGGCTGACGGCGCGGCGTGACGAGCTCAACAGGCTGTCGTCGATGTCGGCGGAGGACCGTGATGCCGTTGAGCTGGACCAGCAGTCGGTGGGCCGGCTGTCGCGCATGGATGCCATGCAGCGTCAGGCAATGGCCCAGGCCCAGGAACGAGCCCGCACGGCGGAACTTGCCCGGCTGGACCAAGCCATGCGACGCCTTGAAGAAGGCGAATACGGATGGTGCATCACCTGTGGGGACGAAATTGCGGCGGCACGGCTG
Source organism: Anderseniella sp. (assembly GCA_051010195.1). Lineage (GTDB taxonomy): Bacteria > Pseudomonadota > Alphaproteobacteria > Rhizobiales > Aestuariivirgaceae > Anderseniella. The sequence continues at coordinate 60,079 of JBPCVV010000118.1, forward strand.
GAAGTGGACCCTGCGGCTGCGGTGTGTGTGGAATGTGCCAGCGGCGGGAAAACATGATACGGCGACGATCCATCTGGCTTGCGGCAGCATGTATTTTCAGCATGAGCCCCGGTGCCCAGGCTGAGCAATTGTGCAATCAGGAAGTGCATCAGAAATTTGATGAAACCCGGATCTATGCGCGCAGCTTCATCGCGACCTGCAAACCGGGAGCACAATGCCGATTGGTGACGCACCGACTGGACAAGAAAGCGCCGCTGGGGTTCAGCCACACGCTGGCATTTCAACGCGCCGACCCGGCATCAAAGTGGCAGGTGCTGCTCGTTAACGTCCTCGAGCTCACCGATACCACTGCCGGGTTCGAATTGAAAATAGATAACAAGCCAGCCCTGAAGATCGCCGGAGAGGCCATCACCACACCGATTTCCGTAAATGAGTATGCGGTTGACGCAGACCTGAGCAGCACGGCGCTGACAGAAGCAAAACCCGGCGACAACATAAGCTGGAGCTATACGCTAAAGCGCGGGGAACCCAGCAAGGTACGGTTTTCACTTTCAGGCCTTACCAAGGCTCTTGAATGGGCGGAATGTGCGCAAGCCAAGCTTGCCAGCGGCAAATCCAGCCCGCCGAAACCGGGCGGCGAACAGCCGGAATATTCTCCCCCGGAACCGGATGTGCCGGTGGATCCGGTCGGTGACGGCCGGGACTAGAGCTTCTATAGCTGACTAAGGTTTGCCGCCTACTCCCACTCGATAGTCCCGGGCGGCTTTGAGGTTATGTCGTAGACTACCCGGTTGATGCCGCGCACTTCGTTGATGATGCGGGTGGCGACGCGACCGAGGAAATCCATTTCGTAGGGAAAGAAATCCGCCGTCATGCCATCGACGGAGGTGACGGCGCGCAGCGCGCAGACAAATTCGTAAGTTCGACCGTCGCCCATGACACCGACCGTCTGGACCGGCAGGAGCACGGCAAATGCCTGCCAGATATCGTCATAAAGCCCGCCTTTTCGTATTTCGTCGAGGTAGATGGCGTCAGCTTCCTGCAGGATCCTGACCTTGTCGCGTGTGACCCCGCCCGGGCAGCGGATGGCCAGACCGGGCCCGGGAAACGGATGCCTGCCGATGAAACTTTCCGGCAGGCCCAGTTCGCGTCCAAGCGCCCTCACCTCGTCTTTGAACAATTCGCGCAACGGTTCGACGAGCTGCATGTGCATGCGCTCCGGCAGACCGCCGACATTGTGGTGAGACTTGATGGTGACCGACGGACCACCGGAGAACGACACGCTTTCGATCACGTCCGGATACAATGTGCCTTGCGCAAGGAATTCCGCACCACCGACTTTTTTGGCTTCACGTTCGAACTCCTCGATGAACAGGCGCCCGATGGTTTTGCGCTTCGTCTCGGGATCGGCCTCGCCTTCGAGTGCGTCGAGGAATGTGTCGGCGGCATCCACCAGCACCAGCGGGATATTGTAGTTCTCGCGAAACATGGTGACGACCTGCTGCGCTTCGTCTTTGCGCATCAGGCCATGATCCACCAGGATGCAGGTCAGCTGATCGCCGATGGCCTGGTGGATGAGGACAGCCGCAACGGATGAGTCTACACCGCCGGACAGGCCGCAGATGACCCGGCCGGACCCGACCTGGTCACGGATGGCCGCAATTGCCTGGTCCTTGTAGGCCTCCATGGTCCAGTCACCGGTGAAACCGGCCAGCCGGACAAAGTTTTCATAGAGCTTTGCACCGCGCGGTGTGTGATGAACTTCCGGGTGAAACTGCACGGCAAAGAAATTGCGCGACGTGTCCGCCGTGATGGCATACGGCGCATTTGGCGACGTGCCGAACACCTCGAACCCCGGCGCGAGCCTTGACACATGATCACCATGGCTCATCCAGACCTGTTCTTCACCTGTATCAAACCAGCTGTCCAGCAAAGCCAGATTGCCGCCTTCCGGAGTCACATAGGCACGGCCAAATTCTGCAGTACCTTCACCGCGCTCAACCAGTCCGCCCAGGCAATGCATCATCACCTGCTGGCCATAACAGATCCCCAGCACCGGAACGCCGATGTCGAACACCGATGCAGGCGGCATGGGCGCCCCGTCATCGAACACTGATGCCGGCCCGCCGGACAGGATGACCGCCCTGGGTGAAAACTCTTTCAGGAAAGCATCCGTGACGTTCTGGAAGGGGTGGATTTCGCAGTACACGCTCAGTTCGCGCAAACGCCGCGCAATGAGCTGGGTGACCTGCGAACCGAAGTCGATAATAAGGAGACGGTCTGTCATAGCGAGCGGATACAGAAAAGCCGCCGAGTCCGCAAGACAAACAGGCAATCACACCTTCGGCTATTCACAGTTCCGGCGGATTTTGTGGTAACATGAGGCATTATGGCTGGAGGGCGTTTGCTCAGTTAAGAGGAGACGCTGTTTATGAACGCGATACAAACCGCCGAACACGCCCGCGCTCTGATTGATGCGTATGGCGAAAAGGCAGAGGCGCACGCGGCAAAGAAGGCCAACGAATTGCGCAATTCGGGCGAGCATCAGCATGCGGAAGCCTGGATGCAGGTTCGCAAGGCCATCATGCAGATGCGCGGATCACATGTGAGTTGAAGATTGTTCCTGATCAGGCTCAGGTTCAAAGTCTTACGTTTTTCCCGGACACCAGTGCGTGAAGGCCGGACCTGTTTCAAAGGTGCCGACAGCATTGTAAATCAATCGCTCGGTGCGCTGTCGTTGCGACGCATTACGGCAATGAAGAAGCCATCGGCATTGTGATCGGCGGGCGACAGGAGAAGCGTGTCCGTGCTGCCGTCCGATGACGCCGGAGGCTCCCCGGGAAGGCAATCCCTCCATACGTCGGCATAGGGAACGACGGCAAATTCCGCATTGGATGCGAGAAAAGACTCAACCTGGCCAGTGTTTTCTTCCGGCAACAAGGAACAAGTCACATAGATCAGTCGGCCACCCGGTTTGACCAGAGGCGCTGCACGGGCCAGTACGGCGCGCTGGTCAACACCGCGGTTGACGAGGCTTTCGCGCGTCAGCCGCCACTTTGCGTCGGGCTTGCGCCGCCACGAGCCGGAACCTGAACACGGAGCATCGACCAGTACCCGGTCCATGCGGCCAGCGAGTTCATCCAGCCTTTCAGGTTCGTCAGCGGGAACAACCTGAACGTTATGCACCCCCGCCCGGTTCAGCCTCGCGATGATCGGCTTCAAGCGGTTCTTGTCAGCATCCCAGGCGTGTATCTGTCCCTTGTTGCCCATTGCGGATGCCAGCGCCAGAGTCTTGCCGCCTGCACCTGCACAGATGTCTGCGACCTGCTGGCCCGTCTCCACCGCACACAAGCGGGCTGCGACCTGCGATGCCGCATCCTGTATCTCAAAGGCGCCGCGCTGGAACGACGGTTCTGCTTCCAGATTGGGTGTGCGCCTCAACCCGTCCGGCACTTCAATGCGGATGCCATCAGGCGCAAACGGTGCTTCCAGCGCGTCGAACTTGGACAGCTGGTTGAGCAGTTTTTCCCGCGTCGTCTTCAGCGTGTTTGCCCGGATGTCCACCGGCGCGCGTGCGCTGAGCGCCCGGCCCTGGCGCACAGCACCATCGCCAAATGCTTTGATAAACGATGGCATCAGCCATTCCGGAATATTGGCCTGAATGTGAAGCGCCGCGTCCGGCGCAAGATCGCGCGACAGGGCTGCTGTTTCTTCTGCCGTCAACTCTCCGGGCCCGTGCCTAGACACACACAGTTCAGCCAGCTCTTCAACGGTGATATCCATCAGCCCGACAGCACAGGCCAGAACCAGTGCCCGCGGCGCATCCGACCCCATCATGGATGCGAGAACGGCGCGCTGGCGCATAATGTCGTAGACGATATTGCCGATGGCAGCGCGGTCGCTGGAGCCGGCGAACCGGTGCGCCCTGCCCCAATCGGACAATGCCGCGTTGACCGGGCGATGACGGTCGTTAACCTCTGTAATGACCTCGATCGCAGCGGCAAGCCTGCCGGAAATATGCATCAGGTGGATCCTGTAGAAAAAGTATCGACTGCCAGCATGAGCCACATGACGGTGACAGCGAAGACGCTGGTCAGAAAACTGGTGAACCGGACCGCTAATCTGTTCGATCCGCAATGGCAGACCGAATGCACGATGCGGGCGGCGACAAATCCCCATGCCAGCCAGACGAACATCACGGAAACAGCCTGAATGGCAAGTGCCGTTGCCACGGCAGCGAAGAACAAGACCGGAATTTCAAACTGGTTCTTGTAGTTGTTGCTGGCCTTCATCACGTACGGCGGCCATACCCGGTCATCGAGCATCGCTTCCTCGTCGACTTTGCCTGCTTTGTATGCAGTGCGGCGCCGGGCACCCAGTACCAGCAACACGACGATGGTCAGCAGGACTTGCGCGCATGCCGCCAGTACGAGCAATTGCGGATGGCTGGCCACGCCTCAGCCCTGGCGCTGGTAATTTGGCGATTCACGTGTGATCTGCACGTCGTGGACATGGCTTTCGCGAAGGCCGGCACCCGAAATCCGCAGGAACTCCGCCCGCGACTGCAGATCATCGATGGTCGCTGACCCGGTATAACCCATCGCGGCGCGCAGGCCGCCGGCAAGCTGGTGCAACACAGCGCCAACCGGCCCCTTATAGGGCACCTGGCCCTCGATGCCTTCCGGCACCAGTTTGAGACTGTCTTTGACTTCCTGCTGAAAGTAGCGGTCAGCGGAGCCGCGCGCCATGGCGCCGACCGAACCCATGCCGCGATACGACTTGTAAGACCGGCCCTGATACAGGTAGACCTCGCCGGGGCTTTCATCGGTGCCGGCCAGCAGGTTTCCGATCATCGCGCAGGACGCGCCGGCTGCCAGCGCCTTGGCTAGATCACCGGAGAACTTGATGCCGCCATCGGCGATCACCGGGACGCCGGTTTCCTTGGCCCCTTCGGCGCAGTCCATGATGGCGGTGAGCTGCGGCACGCCAACGCCGGCTACCACGCGGGTTGTGCAGATAGAACCGGGCCCGATACCGACCTTGACGGCGTCAGCACCCGCATCGATCAGGGCCCGGGTGGCATCAGCCGTGGCGACATTGCCGGCAATCACCTGGACCTTGTTGGACAATTTCTTGATACGGCGCACCTGGTCCAGCACGTACTGCGAATGACCGTGGGCGGTATCGACCACGACCAGATCGACCTCAGCGTCGACCAGCATTTCCGCCCTGGAATAGTTGGCGTCGCCGGTTCCGGTTGCCGCAGCCACCCGCAGGCGGCCCTGCTCGTCCTTGACCGCATTGGGGTTCAGGGCGGCCTTGTCCATGTCGGTGACGGTGATCAGACCGGTACAGTGAAAGTCGTCATCAACAACGATCAGTTTTTCAATGCGGTGCTTGTGCAGTAGCTTGCGGGCTTCGTCCTTGTCGACACCTTCTTTCACCGTGACCAGGTCACGGGTCATCAGGTCCGCGATCTTGCGATTCAGATCGTCTTCAAAGCGGACGTCGCGGTTGGTGATGATGCCGATCAGCTTACCATTGTCGTCGACCACCGGAATGCCGGAAATCCTATGCATAGTCTTGAGCTCGCGCAGATCACCCAGTGTGGCCTCCGGGCCGATGGTGATCGGGTTGACGACCATGCCGCTTTCAAATTTCTTGACCTGGCGGACCTCGTTGGCCTGCAATTCCGCGTCCATGTTGCGATGGACAACACCCAGGCCACCGGCCTGCGCCATGGCAATCGCCAGCCGGCCTTCGGTCACCGTATCCATCGCCGCCGACAGGATGGGCAATGACAGTTCAATGTCGCGGGTGAGCTTCGTGCGTGTCTGCACGTCGCCCGGCAACACGGCGGAAGCCGCTGGTTTCAGCAACACGTCGTCAAAGGTAAGATATTCGGGGATCGAGTCGGAACGCAGTTTGGCGGCCATTGCCAATCCTTTCGCACTTCTAAAGTGTTAGAGCAACTGTATGGCTTCGTTCGAACCCATGTTGGTCTAAGGAACGATTGCAAC
>JBPCVV010000119.1:0-2752 GCA_051010195.1 Anderseniella sp.
ATAGCGATCCGGACGGCGACACGCTGAGCGTCAGTGCTGTTGAGGGTAATGCAGCCTCCGTCGGCACCCAGATCACCTTGGCTTCCGGCGCCTTGGTCACTGTAAATGCCGGTGGTGCATACGATTACGATCCCAACGGGCAGTTTACCGGCCTGACTGTTGGCGAAACCGCAACGGATAGCTTTGACTACACCGTGTCCGATGGAAATGGCGGCACGGATACGGCGTCCGTTACAATAATGATCGGCAACTCTGCACCGATTACCGTTGATGATGATTCCTACATAACACCGGAAGACCAGGTGCTCACCATCAACGCCGTCAATGGTGTCTTGGCCAACGATACCGATCCTGACGGTGACGGCCTGGTAGTCAGCAACTTCAGCTCCACCACGGTTATGGGTGGCAGTATCACCGTCGCCCCGGATGGCAGTTTTGGCTATACGCCGCCAGCCGGCTTCACAGGCACAGATTATATTGCTTATGCAGCGTCTGACCCGTTTGGCGAGAGCGACACTGGCCTCATCAGCATACAAGTCGTCGGCCCGCCAGTTGCGAAAGATGATGCCTGGGGCACAGATGAAGATACGCCGATCAACCTGGATGTGTTGGCCAATGACACAACGCCCGGCACCTTTGTCAACACTGGGCCTGTATCGGTGTTCGGGGAGAGCTGGGATACAACGAAAACCGATGAGCCACTGATAACGCCCAAGGCAGATGGAACGGTCGACTTCGACCCTCGCGGGGACACCGGGACGTTCACCTTTAACTACACAGTCACGGATTCGACCGGACAGTCGACCACTGCGACTGCAACCGTTGTGGTTGCGAACACCGATGAGACAGCCGCTGCAGCCGATTACTATGAAACTGATGATGGTCAGCCGATTAATCTCGGCGGCATCGTCGACAATGATTTCTACACCGTTGCAGGCGCAGAAGGCGTCAAGATCAAGGACCTGCCAACGAACGGCGATCTTTATCTGGCCGGGGTGCTGGTCGTAAAGGACCAGATCGTGACACTTGGCGATCTGGCCAACCTCACCTACCAAGCGGATGCCGGTTATACTGGGCCCGATCAATTTCATTATGAACTGCGCAGCGATGGCAATTCCGAGGCCGTCGTCGATATCTCCGTGTTACCGCCATTGTCGAACCCCGTAGCACCTGCCGCTGCCGATGATGCATGGGGCACCGATGAGGAAACTCCCATCACGGTGGATGTGCTGGCCAACGATGAAACGCCGGGCACGTTTGACCCGGCCACTGTGCTGACATCCAACTATTCCTGGGACATTGCCGACACCGACGAACCTCAACTGAGCGTCAATCCGGATGGCACCATTGCGTTTGACCCAAACGGCAACGACGGCACCTTCACCTTTGACTATACGGTTACCGATTCAACCGGTCAGAGCACGACAGCAAAAACGACTATTGAGGTCTCCCAGTCTGGCCAGTCTTCGGCGGCTCCTGATACCTATGAGATTAACACCAATCAATCCATAGTTCTTGATGGCATGGTCGAAAATGATTTCTTCGACCCCGATTACCCGCAGAACGAAGTCAAAATCAAAGACCTGCCGACGCATGGGGATCTCTATCTGAATGGAACGCTGGTTATCAAGGACCAGCTCATTCCGGTAACCAGTCTTGCCGACCTGATATTCACGCCTGACAGCGGGTATATCGGTACAGATCAATTCTCCTATGAACTGCGCAGTCAGGGTAACTCTGAGACCACCGTCGACATCAATGTGGTGCCATCCGAAGAAACCCCTACGGCACCTGCCGCCTACGATGATGCCTGGGGCACCGATGAAGATACGCCGCTCACGGTTGACGTATTGGCAAATGACCAAACCCCCGGCACGTTTGATCCTACGACGCTGGTTACATCCGGGCATTCCTGGGATACCGCTGACACCAACGAGCCGCTAGCAACGGTTAATCCTGACGGGACTATCGACTTCGATCCGCGCGGCGCCACTGGAACGTTTACGTTTGACTACACAGTGACAGATTCCACTGGTCAAACGACAATGGCAACCGCAACATTTGTGGTCTCGGGAACCGATAAGACAGCCGCCGCAGACGATTTTTACGAAACCCGGAACGACCAGCCAATTGCACTCGATGGTGTGCTGGACAACGATTTCTACTCGGAGCCAGACGCCTCAAGCGATGTCAAGATCAAGGAAGTTCCGACCCATGGCGACCTCTACCTGAACGGCGTCCTGGTGGTCAAAGACCAGGTCATTGCGGTGACCGATCTTGGAGATCTGACCTATCAGGCGCACGTGGGATATGTCGGCATGGATCAGTTCGAGTATGAACTGCAAAGTGACGGTAGCTCGCAAGCGTTTGTCGATATCGCGGTGCTGCCGCCTGCACCACGCACCGAAAGCACAGTGGATGGTTTGTCTGAATCATTCGAAACTGCCTATGCCTTTGGCGGGTTTACAAGCCCGACCTACACCGCCACCGGATTGCCAGATGGCTATGTGATTGATCCCAATACCGGTGTGATTTCAGGCACCTCTACAGCGGACGGATCTCAAGGCGGGCCTGCAAGTGATGGTATTTACAATATTGTTGTCATTGCGAGCGAAGGCATCGCAAACTACAGCCATTCTCTTCAATTACAGATTTACAATCTCCCGCCATTGGCAGGTGATGACAGTTTTGCCGTCCAGGAAGCCATCGCCTATTCGGGAACGGTTGCAAACAATGACCTGGAGGGATCGCC
>JBPCVV010000120.1:0-7853 GCA_051010195.1 Anderseniella sp.
GTCAGCAAGATTGGTGACTGATCCGTGAACCTCGCCCAGTTTGCGATAGACAAGCGTGTTGTCAGTGCACTTTCGACCGTCCTTATCCTGTTGGCTGGCTATTTTGCCTACACTCAGCTTCCACGCTTCGAAGATCCGGAATTCATCATTCGCCAGGCGCAGATCATTACGCCATATCCCGGCGCCAGTGCGCGCGAGGTGGAGGAAGAAGTTACCGATGTCCTGGAAAACGCCATTCAGCAATTGCAGGGCGTGAAAGAAATCAAATCTGTCTCGTCAATCGGAGAGTCCGAGATTACCGTTGAGTTTACCATTGCTGCCGCCAAGACGCGGGCGGCCCTCAACCAGAGATTCACCGAGCTTAGGGCAAAAATCTCCGACACCCAGGCCAAACTTCCGCCCAATGTTGCACCGTCATTGGTATTTGATGATTTCGGCGACGTCTATGCGCTCTACTATGCGATCGTTGGCGAGGGGTATAGCCTGAGCGAGCTTCATGCTTACGCCAAGCAGATCCAGAAGCAGCTTGTGCTGGTGGAAGGCGTCTCCAAGGTAACACTGGAGGGCGTCCCGCAGGAGGTGATCTATATTGACTACAAGCCTGCAAGGCTGGTGCAGCTCGGCTTGTCGAGCCAACAAATCGCACAGGTTCTCGAAGGCCAATCTTCCGTCTTTTCGGCGGGCAGTGTCGCTGCCGGCGAAACTCGGCTCATCGTCCGCCCTTCAACAACCGTCGCTTCACTGAGCGCAATCGAAGACATCGTCATTGCGAATCCGGATACGGGCAGCTCGTTCCGTCTGCGTGATATCGCAACCGTGCAGCGTGGTTTCAAGGAACCAGCAGACAAGCGTTTATTCCGTGACGGCAGGCCTGCCATCGGTATGGGCATTTCGAACACGCTGGGCGGTAACGTCGTGAATATGGGCGATGCCGTCAAAACAAAATTTTCAGAGTTCGATAACAACCGTCCGATCGGCATCGAGGCTCTGCCGATCTCCGATCAGGCTGAATCCGTGCGCACTTCGGTTGCCGATTTCGTGAACAACGTCATCCTCGCTCTCGTGATCGTCGTTGGTACGATTCTGGTGTTTATGGGCCTGCGTACGGGCATTCTCATGGGAGGCATATTGCTGGTCACTGTTGCTGGCACTTTGATCGGCATGTACCTCTGGGGCCTGGATATGCAGCGCATCTCATTGGGCGCTTTGATTATTGCCCTGGGAATGCTGGTCGACAACGCCATTGTAGTGGTCGAGGGTGCGCTCGTGCGTACGCAAGCCGGGGAAGACGCCGCATCTGCTTCAGTTGCCGTCGCCAACAAGACCATTTGGCCATTGCTGGGTGGCACTGTCGTGGGATTTCTGGCGTTCTCGCCAATCGGCTTCTCGCCGGACAATACCGGCGAATATGCCGGTTCTCTTTTCTGGACGATTACGATTGCGCTGCTGTTCAGTTGGCTTGTTGCTGTCTGGTTGGCTCCATACTATTGCACATTGCTCCTGAAACCTGATCCGGGCACCAGCAATCGCGCGAAGCGGCAGAGCGCGCTTCTCAACCTGTACCGCAGGTTGCTGAACCTTGCTCTCAAGTATCGCTGGATAACCGTTGCAGGTGTGCTGGTGCTGTTCATCTGTTCAGTCGCCGGTTTCAGCCAGGTCAAGGAGGGCTTCTTTCCGGCTTCGACACGCGCACAATTTGTCGTCGATTTCAATCATCCTGCCGGCACAGATATCGAAAAGACATCGCAGGACATTCTCGAGATCGGCGATTGGATACGGACGCTTGACGGTGTGACCGGCACCAACACCGCGGTTGGGGGTGGGCATTTGCGTTTCATGCTCACCTATAACGCCGAAAGCCCTGAATCGTCCTATGCGCAAATCCTCGTAGACGTCGAAGACTTCAGTCAGATCGAACCGCTGCTGACGACAATTCAAGCCCACATCCAAGCGCAGCACGCCGACACATATTCCAGGGTTTGGAGATTTGTTCTCGGGCCAGGCGGCGATGCGGTGATTCAGGCCCGCTTTACTGGCACCGACCCGGTCATTCTGCGCACCCTCGCCAACAAGGCCAAAGACATCTTGGCTGATGCTGGCGCCGTCGGTGTGTCAGATGACTGGCGACAAATGGTCAAGGTAATCAAACCACGGATCAATGAGCAAAATGCACGGCGCGTCGGACTGTCACAAGCCGATATCTCCAAGGCGATCGCGGAGCGATTTGATGGCACGGCAATCGGCGTCTTTCGCGAAGGCAACGAACTGCGTCAGATCATCTTCCGGCCGGAAGAGAAAGATCGCAGCGAGATCGATCGCATTCGCGACGTCCATATATTCAGCCAGACGTCTGGCAAGTATATCCCTATTGCCCAGGTTGTGGACCGATTTGATGTTGAATTCGAGAACCGGCAGGTGCGCCGATTTAACCGTTCCCTTGCGATCATGGCCGAAGCGGACCCGGCCCCTGGCGTGAACGGTGGTGAATTGTTCAATTCAGTCAGATCGAAGATCGAGGCTATTCCGTTGCCGCCGGGCTACGCGCTGGAATGGCGCGGTGAATATGGCAGCAGCATGGACGCCAACGCCGGTCTTGCTTCAACGATGCCATTCGGGTTTGGCGCGATGATCGTGATTGTTATTCTGCTCTTCAATGCATACAGGCAGCCCTTGATCATTTGGCTCACAGTGCCGCTGGCCCTGATCGGTGTCGTGCTGGGGCTCGTAGTGACCGGCACGCCGATGGAGTTCATGGCGATCCTTGCCGTCCTCAGCTTGACCGGGATGCTGATCAAGAACGCGATTGTCCTAATCGACGAAACCGATAGCCAGATCGCCGATGGCAAGCCCCGCATGGTCGCGGTAGTCGATAGTGCAGTGAGCCGGGCGCGTCCGGTCAGCCTCGGCGTGGTCACAACTGTCCTCGGCGTCGTGCCGCTGCTATGGGACCCATTCTTCACGTCACTGGCGGTTGTGATTATCTGGGGTTTGAGCTTCGCAACCATCCTTACTCTCATTATCGTCCCGACCCTCTACGCCATTGTGTTCAGGGTCAAAGACGGCGAAGTTGCGCCATGAATGTAGCGGCTCAAGAGCACGGTGAGGGCCGCTGCAACTGCCACGCGACAGCAGCTGACCGGCGCGGTGATCCTGAGAAAGAGCGGCCATGACGGGAAGCAGTAGCTTGCTCGCCGCGTCCCTGGCTGTGATTGCTGCTATCGGCGTCTGGGGCGTTTTGGACCCCTCCGGTCTCGTCGAAATTGCCACGGTCCTGGTCGATCAGTACTTCCGCAGTCGTGGCTGGTTTGTAATGTTCGCCGTATCCGGCATGCTGGTCCTGTGTCTGGCAGTTGCGTTCTCACGCTATGGAGATATCCGCCTGGGCGCGGACGATGACAGGCCAGAATTCTCCACTCCGTCATGGATTGCAATGCTGTTTGCCGCCGGCATGGGGGTAGGGCTCCTGTTTTGGGCCGTGGCCGAACCACTGACCCATTTTGCGTTTGCACATAAGCATATGGATGCCGGCACCGCCGCACACCAGGCTTTGCTTGCGACGAACTTTCACTGGGGCATTCATGCTTGGGCGATCTATGGTGCCACGGCACTTGCCATCGCGTATTTCAGCTTCCGGCGCGGCACGCCCATGCTGGTGAGCGCGCCCATACGCTACCTGTTCCCCGGCGAGACGTGGGCTCAAGTCGTTGGCTGGTTGTCGGATTTCATGGCGATTGTCGCGATCGCAATCGGCGTGGGCGGCTCGATTGCGATGGGGGTATTCCAGGTGGCCGATGGTGTGGATGTCATGCTTGGCGGGAACGAAGCATCTGCGTGGCTAGTCGGCGTTGTTTTCCTATTGCTGGTCGCAACCTATATCCCGCCGCTGCTGGTAGACCTTGGAAGCGGAATGTCTCGGCTCTCAAACATCGCTGTGGCAATCGCGATTTCGCTCGTGGTCTTCACCATCGTTTTCGGTCCCACTGAATTCCTTCTGAATTCTGTAATGGCTGGGTTCGGCGATTACCTAACTTCAGCTATTACGCGAGGCTTCAAGACTCCGGTCTTCTTTGATGACACCATCTCTCAATGGTTCAACGACTGGACGCTGACCTACATGGTATGGTGGATTGCCTGGGGACCATTCGTTGGCGTTTTTGTGGCACGCATTTCGAAGGGCCGGACCATACGGGAGTTCGTGCTGGGCGTCCTGATTGGGCCGACACTGTTTTCCCTGATCTGGTTCGGTGCTTTCGGCGGCATAGGCCTTTTCGAAACCTTACGGGGTTCAGGCGAATTGGCGGCGCTTGCGGAGAGTAACGTGGAGCGTGTCACCTTTGCCCTGCTGGAGCGGTTGCCGCTGACAACACTGACTACGCTGGCAACCATCATCGCCGCGTTTCTTTTCATCGTCACCAGCGTGGTAAGTGCTGCATTCGTACTTGGAACATTCTCCACCGGAGGCGATCCTGATCCCAGGCCGCGAATCCGTCTGATCTGGGGCGTGCTTCTGGGCGTGCTCGGTTTCGCAATGATCCTCACCGGCTCAATCCAAGCCGTGAAGAAGTTGATTGCGCTTGGTGCATTGCCGTTCACGTTCATAACCGTTCTTTTGCTGGTTTGTTTTATCCGCGCAATTAGAGAGGAAGTCCCTGCTGATGCTCATCGGCGACCCAATTGACACAGTCTTGAACCTGATCACTTTCGTCTTTGTCGGCGCCATGATTTGGCTGCTCAGGCGCGATCTCCCGGAGCGGAAAGATCAATCCGAAGCTGACTGACCGTTGAGGGGAGGTTGACCAGCCCGTCTTGTTGGTCCGATTTGAATGTTAGTTCATGGCTGACCTGACCCCGGACAAGCAGCTATTGGCGGAGATGGCGAACGATGTGGTTGGGATATTTGGGCCTTAGCCGGATTACCGAGGCATCATGATGGTAGAGCCGTCTGCGCTTCTTGTGGTTCACGCGCCAGCACCACAACACCAAGCGACTACAGAGCTCGCTCGGATAGGCGGCCTCCAGCACCCGAGGCCATCATCCCATTGCGGCAAAGGCCACCCATGAACTAACATTCAAATCGGACCAATCAGACGAGGCTGGTCAAATGAGTACACGCCCTGGTCAAATGGGGTTGTTCGGTTAGTTTGGGTTTTCTAGAGGTAGGTCATACCAGATTATGAAGCACGCAACTATTATGCTCCTGACTATGACAGCACTGCTGATGTCAGGGTGCTCAAACAATGACAGCGCTAAGTTTGACGCCTTGCCGACGCCACCTGCGAACAATGGAGCGTCAAATTCTGGTTCTGGCGTGACTGATACAAGTACCCACCGACTGAGCTCTGGTGACAAACTCAGTGTGAACGTGTTTGGCGAGGATCAGCTGTCGGGCGAGTTTGTGGTGGGCGAAAACGGATCTGTGAACCTGCCTTCGTTAGGGGCTGTTCCGGCGACAGGCCTAACGGTCACAGAATTTCAGAACAATCTCGTTACGCGGTATGCAAGCGCTAATGTGAATGACCCCAAGGTATCAGTATCTGTGCTGAATAGTCAGTAGTGCATTAAGCTGCAATAAGGGGGAAAACTTGCGAGTTAATTCTTATATGGCGTTTATTGCCATTGTTACGAAATCCATAAGCGATCCGAGAACTTTGCCTCGTCATAAGTGAGTTTTGATTTTAACAGACTGAACTGGAGTATGAGTTTCGATGCTTAACCGTCGTACATTCACTGGCCTGGGAATTGGTGCTGTTGCAACCACGCTGTTTGCCCCTGCCATCATTGCGCGCCCTGCGGGCCAAAGTTTCTACGCGACACCGGATGATCCCTATCCGATAGATCCGATCGGTCCTGGCGTTATCCCCAATAAATTTATGCGACAGGTGGTTCCCTATGCAAACAACCTCGATCCAGGCGCCATTGTTGTGGACACGCATAATCGCTTTCTTTACGTGAAAATCGACTCTGGTCGGGCCATGCGTTTTGGTGTTTCGGTCGGTAAGCAGGGGTTTGGTTGGTCCGGTCGTGCGAAGATCATGCGCAAGGTGATGTGGCCGAAATGGACCCCGCCAAGGGAAATGATCGCGCGCAGCAAAAAGCTTGCGAAGTATGCCAATGGCATGCCGGGTGGTCCGGAAAACCCACTCGGTGCACGCGCCTTGTACCTGTATAAGAATGGCAAGGACACACTGTACCGTATCCATGGCACTAATACGCCGACCAGCATTGGTAAGGCAAAATCATCTGGCTGCATTCGAATGCTGAATGAGGATGTTGTTGATGTTTACAATGCAGCGGTAATTGGCACGGAGGTCTATGTCTTGGCGAATAGAAGAGGCGGCTAAACGTCTGCTCTTGGGGGGCAAGCAGACCTATCACACGGCATCCCAGGGAGTCTGCTAGTGACCCGAAGCGGCCATCCGGGTGCAATTCAGCGAATGACTGATGCGAGGCCTTTGCAGACATTTGTTGCAGAAAGACGAACGCCAGTTATGTGACAAGACGGGACGTCGCTAAATCGCTCTATCACTAGCTGCTGGTCGCACATGCAAATATCTGAGGCACCTTGGAGCCGATGCCTTTCCAGTCTGGCAAGTCGGTAGGCGGATAGGGGCAATTGGATCCTCTTCTTTTCCAAAGAACTCCATCACTCATTTCACTAAAGTCATCTTAGAATGTGTAGGAGTGCTGAATCTCGTTGACGAACCTCCTGCTTTTCTTGGAAATTGTCCCCTCATAGTGAAATTTCAATGCCAATTGCCGATTTCTTGAACGCTCTGTTTCCCACTTGTATTTGCTGAGGGCCGCTTGCACTTGGTATTGAATGTCAGATTGCTCAAGCGGCGACTTGTCAGGCTCAAGCGCATATGCGCACATGAAGAGAAGTCTTTTTACGTGCTCGTAAGGGAGTAGTAATGCGTGGTTAATGAGCAGATAGACACTAACAAAGCGATAGTCTTCAGGAATTTTGCAGGCGCTGCCTTGGACAAAGACCTCAGGTAGCAATTCGACGGTCCCGATCAAGAAACCATTGTAGTAAAGATCATAGCCCAAACCGAAGTTAGGTCTGTCACCCAAATGGAACGGTAGAGACAATTCCGGCATTGGCTTTAGCTGTAGCCGCCAAGGACCAATGCCAGTATCGGCACTGCAAAAATAAAATTTGTGCAACCACGTATCAAAACCGAGTAATTTTTCGTACGCCCAAATACTTTCACTAAGATGCCCTGCGACTGCGGCATTGCTCTCTATATCGGGCAAAGTAATGACAGTTTGCTTCGGCTCGTGAATCGGCGTTTCAAATATTGCTTTAAGAATTTTTTCTTGTCTCATTTCACGTTACTTTTTAAGTTCCTTTAATCTTGAGACATTCGGAACACATATATAAATTTTTCTGCTTGCCGCATCAGTCTGCCACCAATGATCTTCCTTATGTTAAACGCCGAGGTTCAGCGAGTTTTCGGCGGCAAAAGATCTATGAGGCGGTGCCGCTAAAGCTTTGGTTGGCAACTGAACAACGGGTACTCGTTGGGTCGGGCGGGTCAGTTGTTTTGGCTTGCGCACTGGAGGGTGTCTCATCTGCAGCTGCCGGCATCGCCATGCCAGCGAGAACTAGCAGTGTAAAGGAGATAGAATAGGCGCCTTTGCCCCTCAAAGTCCGCCAAGCCTTTCGAATATAGCCAGTATGATATTTGTCAAGCAAATCGTTGTCCCCCTCTCAAATTCCTAGAAATGGCGTTGATACATCGGTAAAAATCGGAAGGGTCCTCTCGGCAAACCAGAACATGGCAAGTGTGCCGATGGCGTAGGCGGGTAAAACCTCACTCCATCGTGGCCATTTGACCCTAAGTAATCCA
>JBPCVV010000121.1:0-13763 GCA_051010195.1 Anderseniella sp.
TCGGGTTCAATTGAGAGCTTCCGGCGTGTCATCGAAGCGCGTGTTTGCCCTTCATCCAGCCCACCAGTGCAAATCGTCTTCCCCACAGTATCGGATTGGCCCTGTGCCACAGATGGGATGGAAAAAACATGGCAGCCCCTCGCGAACGCGGCGCGATTCTGTCCTTGTTGGGTGACCAGACATAAAGCCTGTCACCGCCATAGTCCGATTTAGGCTCGAAAACGGTCGTGAAATTCGCCAAGTATTTCTTGAGGGCAGCCTCTTGCGACCGTCACGCTACTTCTGCAGCAGCAGCGCAACACGGCGTCTGATGAGTTCGTCCTCCTCCTCAGGCTCTACGTGGAACGACATCATCGGGTCGAAAGCTTCATAGTAGAGGAATAATCGGGCACGGCTTTCGAGCTCGGCGCCTTCAAACCCCGCCTCTTCAAACAGGGATTTGATATAGTCCAGCCTCGCGATATCGGCCTTTAGAAGATACTGGCGCGCCAGGTCGTGGTTGAGCGCCCAGGCCCGGACGGCGGCATCATAGTGGGACGCGCGATGATGGCGGATCATCCGGCTCAGCGCCTGGAGCATGTTGGCCGGATCCAGTCCCAGAGCCATGACCTGCTCGCGCACTTGCAGGGTCCATTTCTCGATCCAGTATTCGAGCATGGCCCGGAGCAAATCTTCGCGTCCTCCGAAGTGGTGGTAAAAACTGCCGCGCGTGATGTCGAGTTTCTTGGCGAGCCGATCGACCGTAACGGCAGCAATTCCTTCATGCGCGAGGACGTCCAAGCTGGTCGACACCCAATCGTTGCGGCTGAGCCGAGTTTTGGGTTTCGCTTTTTCCCTTGACGCTGTCATGATCGCTTGTTTACCATACATTTGTGTATGTTAAAAATCTGATAATGACAGTTTTGCATGAATCAACGCACTTTCACAAGTCACAAATCCATTGAACATTGTCAAAGTGTGCTGCCTGCTTATGGTTGATACGTTTCGCGTGTTGGAACCAGCATGCGCAAATCGCCAAGCAAACTGAGGAGTCAATGTTATGAAACGTTCAATTTCAACCGCTGCTTTTGTTGCCGCAGTTGGTCTGTCGCTCAGCCTTGGTTTGAGCGGGGTCGGTCAGCGGCCGAACGTCATTTCATCCGCGATAGCGGCGGGCGGTAAGGTCACCAGCCCAACCGGGACGGCACCTGACCGCTATGTCTATTATCCCGGTACGGAAGAGTTGGACAAAGACGAGATACGTCTTTTTGCTTGCGGCACAGGCATGCCAGCGGCGCGGCGCGATCAGGCCGCCACCTGTTTTCTTGTCGAACTGGGCAATGGCGACAAGTTCCTGTTCGACATCGGCACCGGTTCGATGGTCAATGTGGCTGCCCTGATGATCCCCTATGACATGCTCAACAAGGTGTTCCTGTCTCACCTGCACACCGACCACTGGGGCGATCTGGCCACGCTCTGGGCCGGCGGCTGGACGGCGGGGCGCACCGGCGCCCTTAAGATCTGGGGCCCAAGCGGCGCCACCCCGGAAATGGGCACCAAGTATGCGGTGGAACACTTCCTCAAGGCCTACACCTGGGATGCCAGGACCCGCAATTTCCGGCTCAACCCGGCCGCCGGCAAGATCTCGGTCGAGGAGTTCGACTACAAGGGCGAGAACCACGTCATCTTCCAGGAAAACGACGTGACCATCCGTTCCTGGCCGGCCATCCATGCTGGCGACGGGCCGGTCAGCTTTGCCCTCGAGTGGAACGGTATGAAGATCGTCATTGGCGGCGACACATTCCCGAACAAGTGGTTCATCAAGTACGCCCAGAACGCCGACATCGCCATCCACGAATGTTTCCTGACGCCGGGCGAACTGGTGGCATTCTACGGTCAGTCGCCGCAGCAGGCCCTGGGTGTCGGCACGCAGATCCACACTTCACCCCAGGCGTTCGGCAAGGTCATGAGCACCATCAAGCCTCGCCATGCCATCGGCTACCATTTCTTCAACGAAGAGGGCACGCGCTACGGCATCTACGACGGTGTTCGGGAGACCTATTCAGGTCCCCTTTCGTTAGCCGCCGACAACATGGTCTGGAACATCACCAAGGACAAAATCACCGAGCGCATGGCCGTCTCGCCGGATCAGGCGTGGTCGGTCCCGGGCGCCAAGCCTCCGCTCAAGCCATTGACGTCCGGCGTACCGGACCCGCTGAGCGATGCCATGAAGGCCGGCGCCTGGAACGTTGATGACGCCCAGGGGCCGATGATCAAGGCGTTCAAGAAAGAGCACAACATGAAGTAGGTGCTTTGTGGCCCGATTGCTGCCCTGCTGGGCGATAGGGTGCGATCTGCGGCGGTTGCCCTGGGGGTGCTCACGGGAAGTGCGGTCGGTGCCGGAAAGAAGGCTGAAAATCACCAGCAACACGCAATCCCGCCAGATTGCGGCCATACCGTCAGATAAGCGGTAAGCGGTAAGTACAGGAGAACACCATGACCATGTTGAGAGTACCTAACAGAGTCGTTCAACAAGGCTGGTTGTCGCTTGTTGCACTTTTCGCGCTTTTGTTTGTTGGGGTCGCTCTCGTCCCGGCGCAAGCCCAGGACAAGAAACCTCTGAACTTCCTGATGATCTGGGGAGATGACATCGGCTACTGGAACATCAGCGCCTATAACATGGGCATGATGGGCTACAAGACCCCCAATATCGACCGGCTTGCAAAAGAGGGTATGATCTTCACCGACGCCTATGGCGAGCAGTCCTGCACCGCCGGCCGCGCCTCCTTCGTCACCGGCCAGAGCGGCTTCCGCACCGGGCTCTTGAAGGTTGGGCTTCCGGGTGCCAAGGAGGGGATATCTCCAAAAGATCCCACCATCGCCGAATACCTAAAGTCCAAGGGTTATGCGACCGCTCAGTATGGCAAGAACCACTTCGGGGACCAGGATGAGCACCTGCCCACCAATCACGGCTTCGATGAGTTTTTCGGCAATCTCTATCACCTGAATGCCGAGGAAGAGCCGGAGAACGAGGACTATCCGAAGAATCCGGAGTTCCGCGAGAAATTTGGTCCGCGTGGGGTCATCAAAGCCTCTGCCGATGGCAAGATCGAGGACACTGGCCCGCTGACAAAGAAGCGCATGGAGACGGTGGACGAGGAGACGCTCGCGGGTGCCATAAACTTCATGGAGCGCTCGGTCAAATCGGAAAAACCCTTCTTCCTGTGGTGGAATGCCACCCGCATGCACATCTGGACCCGGCTCAAGGAAGAAAGCAAAGGCGTTACCGGAAACGGCGTCTATGCCGACGGCATGGCTGAGCATGACGGCCATGTCGGCCAACTCCTCGACAAGCTGAAGGAACTCGGCATCGAGGACAACACCGTCGTCATGTATACGACCGACAATGGCGCCGAAGTGTTCTCCTGGCCCGATGGCGGCACAATTCCCTTCCGTGGCGAGAAGAATGACAACTGGGAAGGCGGTTTCCGTGTTCCACTGCTTGTCAAATGGCCGGGCGTCACAAAGCCTGGAACCATATCCAACGACATAATTTCGCATCTGGACTGGTTCCCGACGATCGGCGCAGCGCTGGGGGACGAAGATCTGAAAGAGCAGATGAAGAAGGGCCCGGTGTTCGGCAATGACAACACCAAGGTTCATCTCGACGGTTACAACTTCCTGCCGCGCTGGAAGGGCGAGGCGAATGAGGGACCGCGCCGCGAGTTCTTCTATTTCTCCGACACGGGCAATCTATTGAACCTGCGCTACAACAAGTGGAAGGTCGTGTTTGCCGAACAACGAGCCCATGGTTTCGATGTCTGGCAGGAGCCGTTCACGCCTCTGAGACTGCCGAAGATCTTCGACCTCAGGGCCGACCCGTTCGAACGGGCCGATCATGAGGCCATCGGCTACGCGCGCTGGCGCGCTGATCGCACCTATCTTTTGGTTCCGGCACAGGCGTTTGTGGGCAATTTTCTGAAAACGTTCAAAGAATTCCCGCCGCGTCAGAAACCAGGGAGCTTCTCGATTGATCAGGTATTGGAGAAGCTGCAAACCGGCGGAACCGGCAGTAATTGAACCGCTCCCGCGCCATCATTAGATGGCGCGGAGATCATTTACGCAAACGGCACTATTGCGAGCACTCGATGGAACTTCCGCCTTGCCTTCGGGTCCGGTCTTGCCGACGCATATCCGCCGACGGACAGGCTCACACGCTTGCAAGGGGGCAAGGCCTGAATTTAGCTGGCCAACTACAGAAACCTATATCAAGAGTTTCGGTGATTTGGACTTTAGAGAAAGCATATGCAGCTAAATCGGCTCACCAAACTTACGCATGAGTTGAAACGTCGATGGCGCCCGTTATTGTTGATGAATCGCTAAGTGGCGACACTGCCCATCCTGAGCTTAACGCCCGAAAAACTTCCAGCCGAGTGGCCCAAACATGGGCAGCAGGTAGAGAGATCGAACTCCAACTTGCCAGAGGTAGTGATATTGCGACAGCTTGCGGTCGGTGGGGAATACCGATACGACCTACTACACTTGGCGCAAGCGGTTCGGAGGTATGAGACGTTCGCCATTGAAGAGGCGCTCGAAAAAGCAACAGAGCCAGATGTATTCTGAGCGCTCGTCTAACACACAGAAACGCTGAACCCCATGTTGATTGAACAGCTGAAATCCGCGCTCGTTGTTGATGACGATCCGATTGCTTGCGAAGCGGCCCGGTTTTACTTCCACAAGCGCGGAACGCCGAGCATCTCCGTCGCCAACAATGGCAAGCAAGCACTGGAAATTATCGAGCAATCTGATCGCGAGTTCGATTTCATTCTGCTCGATCTCAATATGCCTGAAATGGATGGTGTCCAGTTTCTGCGTCGCATGCAATTGAGGTCCTTTCCAGGGACAATTGCGATTTTGAGTGGCGAAAGTGCAGGAATGTTGTCACTCGCAACGGACCTCGCGCTCAAACATGGCCTGAACGTGGTTGGGCCGGTCGCTAAGCCACTGAAGGTGGAAACCCTTGATGCCTTGTTCACTGCACCTGACAAAGCGACCCCAGTGGCAAACGCTTCAGAAAGTTTCAATCCAAGTTCATCTGACCTTGACGCGGCATTGGCCCAACACAGGATCATTGCACACTATCAACCCATCATCGGGGCTGAATCCAACGAACTCGTTAGCGTCGAGGCGCTTGCTAGATGGGATCATCCTGTCTATGGGGTATTGGCCCCATATCTTTTCATCCCCTTGGCGGAGCAAGGTGGTCAGATGCGGGAACTCACGCTTCAAATGATCGGCAATGTCCTCCGCGATATCGATTTGCTCAATACGCTCAACCCGGAGCTTGCTGTTTCGATCAACCTTGACGCGGCTGTCCTGGAAGACACCCGATTTCCCGACATAATTGCAAAATTGGTTGCTGAAGCTGGCGAAACCAATGAGCGCTTTATACTCGAAATCACCGAGCGCAAACTGATTGAAGAAGCCATTGCTCCGATGGAAGTTTTGGCACGGCTCAACCTAATGGGTTTTGATCTATCTCTGGACGATTTCGGAACCCAGTATTCAAATTTTGAGCAGCTTACCCGGTTTCCCTTCAAGGAATTGAAAATTGATAGGCGGTTCGTGCAATCCTCCAGCACGAACGTTAGATCGAAAGCTACATTTGAAACCTGTGCGCAGCTTGGCCGAAGGCTTGGCATGCGCATTGTCGCAGAAGGCATCGAAACGGACCAAGATTGGCAGTTTGCCAAGAACCAAGGTGTCGACAAGCTCCAAGGTTACAAGTTTGCACGTCCGATGCCTGTCGACGAACTGATCTCTTGGGCCCGCACAGAAGCCTAGGCCTTGTCTATCGAAAAGGTGTCAACGTGCTTGCTATGTGCTTGCTGGAGCGGTTGCGAGCAGGATATTATATGCATAACCTATTGATTTTATTGGTGATCCCGACAGGATTCGAACCTGTGACCCCCAGATTAGGAATCTGGTGCTCTATCCAGCTGAGCTACGGGACCATTGCTGCTGTGCGACGAAGGTTATAGCGTCATTTGAGTGATGTACTCAAATCTGAAATCAATTCATGCGGGCAAAAAACAACCCCGCCCGAGGACTATCCCGGGCGGGGTCGCATATTTGTCAATTGTTCAGCGGTGGCGCTTAGGCGGCTTTTTCTTCTGCGCCGGGTGCTGCGGGTTTTTCGCCGCGGTGCGACGACTTCTCAAGAACACCTTCAATCTCGCTGACCGCGCCTGCATCATCGAGCTTTTTCACGCAGGCGATTTCGCGGGCCATGCGGTCGAGGGCTGATTCATAGAGCTGGCGTTCGGAATAGGACTGTTCCGGCTGGCGGTCGGAACGGTACAGGTCGCGCACGACTTCGGCCACCGAGATCAGATCGCCGGAATTGATCTTGGCTTCGTATTCCTGGGCGCGGCGCGACCACATGGTGCGCTTGACGCGGGCCTTGCCGGTCAGCACCTTCATGGCGTCTTCAGCCATGTTCTTGTCCGACAGCTTGCGCATGCCGACGCTGTCGCACTTGTTCAGCGGGACACGCAGGCGCATCTTGTCCTTTTCGAAATCGATCACGAACAGTTCAAGCTTGGCGCCAGCGATTTCCTGCTCTTCCAGAGCGACAATCTTGCCTACACCGTGGGCCGGATACACGACAAACTCACCGATCTTGTACTTGAGCTTGCGCGATGCAGTCTTTTTTTCTGTGGCCATAGTCATTTTTCCCTTGTAACTCGCCTGTTCAACGCTTCATTCAGCAACACCTATTTCGCCGCATCCTGCCTGTCGCCGTTAAGCTTCAAGCAGGTTCACCTTCCCTGCCGGAAGGCAAAAAACCACCTTATGCTGGTGGAGGGGTGCGCAGCTGATAGCCAGTGATGGTTGATACGGGTCACAATGGCAGTTCGGTTTTTACCTGCATCAAACGGTGTGGCGCTGATTGTCAGGTCCGGGTGAATTGCTTGCTTTCGTGTCAAAAACTGGATCAGGCGAAAAAAAGTCCGAGCCTTTCGAGCCCGGGTCTCAATGTGTTGCTGTGAATTTCATGTCATTAACAAGGTGTATAACACAAATTTACCTATTGTTAAAGCCTCTCAACGCCTTAACGACGCCGCATTCGCCCCGCTGCGGCGCAAGTGTAAAGAATTGGTTAACGCGGTATTACGCAAATCGCTACGAATCTCACACAATTCCGCCACAGGATAACGGCCCAAAGCGGTGTCAGGGTGTCTAGTCGCCTTCGCCGGGTTCTTCGGTGAAGTACTTTTCGAACTTGCCCTGTTCGCCGTCGTGCTTTTCGGCATCGTCGGGGGACTCGCCCTTCTGGGTGATGTTCGGCCAGATGTCGGCAAACTTGGTGTTCAGTTCGAGCCATTTCTCAAGGCCGGGCTCGGTATCGGGCTTGATGGCTTCTGCCGGGCACTCCGGTTCACACACGCCGCAGTCAATGCACTCGTCCGGGTGGATGATGAGCATGTTTTCGCCTTCATAAAAGCAATCCACCGGACACACTTCAACGCAGTCCATGTACTTGCACTTGATGCAGTTCTCGATGACGATATAGGTCATGTGCGGGCTCTCAAACTCTCAACTGTTGCCTTGCTCAGGGGATTGCCGGTGAACTTGCATTTTCTTGGCGGGCCGTCAAGCGTACTTGTACGTATGTCAGGCATCCGATTGGCGAGGGCCTGGACCGGAAACATCGTCCGTCGCCGTGCTTATCTCACTATAAAGCGTGCGTGCTTCGGGAGCGGGACCCCTGCGCGTGCCGATGGCGACGACTTCGACCACTTTAATGTGATCGCGGTTCATGAAACTCACCACGTCACCGGGTGAGACCGTCTGCGAGGGCTTGGTGATCCTGAGGCGGTTAACCCTCACCTTGCCTTTGACAACCAGGCGCTGGGCAAGCGCCCTGGTCTTGACGAAGCGGGTAAACCACAACCACCGATCAATTCGCTGAACTGCTGTTGCAGCGTCATCTGCCATGTTGGAGCGCTCTACTTCTTGGTCAATCCCTGCTTCAACTGGCCCAGGACCGCGAACGGACTGTTGGGATCCATGGGCTTTTCCCGGCGCGGCTGGGCGGGGCGCTTTCCGGACGGCTTGTTGCCGCCGCCCGCCTTCTTGTGGCGGTTGCGGTCCGGTTTGCCGGGGTGGCCTTTTGCAGACTTCGAGCGGTTGCCCGCGTGTTGTCTGTGGTGGCGGAACGGACCGGTGTCCTTCGGCCACCAGACCTCGATCATTTCAGGTTCTGCCGGTTTTGCATCTTCTTCGGTTTCGGTTTCGGGTTCGGCTGGCGTTGCGTCTGCCACCTCGGCGGCCGGAGCATCGCCAGGTTTGGATTGTGCAGCGACCTCGGGTGCAGGCTCGGCCGGCACTGCCTCAACTGTTGCGGCAGGTTCAGGAGCATCGGCTGTGGCCGTTTCGGGTGATGTTGCGGAAGCCGCTGTCTCGGCTGTGGCCGGTGCGGGCGCATCGCTTGAAGTGTCGACAGCCGTTTGCTCAGGCTCAGGCTTGTCCGGGGTTTTTCGCTTCTGCGCGGAAAACCCGAGTGACTTGAGGATTGACGAAAACTCGTCACCAGAACACCCGACCAGGGACATCATGTCTGGCACCACCGTGAAACCGCCACCTTCCACCGATCCGTCCGGGCGCTCTTCGCCTTCACGTTGCGCCCGCCAGAACACGCGGGAACGGATCATGTCTCCAAGCCGTTCCAGCATGTCGACGCGCACGGCCCGCTCGCCGCAGACACGAAACCCGACGACCTGGTAAAACCCGCGCGGCGTTGACTTGTCGAACGGCACCGATGTGAGACCCTGCTGCGGCATGACCGCGGGCAGGGCGGACGCATCCAGGCCGCGCTTGTCGGCATCATGCAGCGCCCACAGCAGCAGTCTGAGCGAGGTCGGCGCCGGTTTCAGGATGGTCGGGATGAAAATATGAAAGGCACCGAAGCGCACGCCATGCTTGCGCAGTTGGGCGCGCTCGTCCTGGCCAAGCGACTTGACCTCGCTGGCGACCTGTTCCCTGGGCAGGACGCCAAGCGCCTCGGTGATCTGGAAGGCAATGCCGCGGGCGATGCCGGCGATGCCCTCGTCTTCGGCAAGCGACACCATCGGTGCCAGCAGACCGGCTATGTGGCGCGAGACAAACTTTGACAGGCGCATCTGTACGGCCTCGCGGTCAGGTGCCGCCACCTGTTCGTCAGCCAGTGTTTCAACACGCGGCTTTAACCAGTTTTCGCTGCCGGCCAGGCGGCCGACCGCATGGGACTTCCAGATGATATTGCCGGCTGCATCCAGGCTGAAGTCCGGGTCAGGCGCGGCAACCACCGACTGGGCGCGTCCCGTCAGGGTCTCGGTGACCGCCTGCATGGCAGCGGAGATCAGCACCTTGGAGTGGTCTCCGCCGGTTGGCTCGGCGATGAAACGCAGGCCTTCAATGCGCCCTGCATACTCGCCTTCCACAAGGACGGCACCTTCCTGATCGACACTCGACATCAATTCTTCCCTTTCACGCAGCCGTTTCATCAACACACTCGTGCGCCTGTCGATGAACCGCTGGGTCAGCCTTTCGTGCAAGGCATCAGATAATCTGTCTTCCATTGCCCTTGTCAGTTCCTGCCAGTGGCCGGGGTCGTCCAGCCAGTCCGGCCGGTTGGCTACAAAGGTCCAGGTTCGCACATGGGCAATGCGGTTTGACAAGGTATCTATATCGCCATTGGTGTTGTCGCAATACGCCAACTGCCGGGCAAACCATTGTGTGTCAATGCGCCCGGTATCGGCGACATACCTGAAGATAGTGGCAACAAGATTGGCATGCTCGCTGCCGGTGATGTTGCGGTAGTCCGGCAACTGGCAGGTTTCCCATAGCAATTCGACGCTCTCGCGCGCCGTGGCCCGCCCGATCACCTCAGGGTCGCGGGCGATCAGCGTCAGGGTCTCGATGTCTGCGCCAGGCCTGGTGCGGGTCAGGCCTTGACGGTTGGGCAGGGCATTCAGCGAACCAAGCAACCGGTCCACCGACGCGAAATTCAAATTGCGGTTGCGCCACTGCAGCACGCGCAACGGTTCAAAGCGATGGTCTTCGAGCTGTTCAATGGTCTCCGCATCAATACTCACCGCATCTGCGGTCAGGCCGAATGTGCCGTCATTCATGTAGCGTCCGGCCCGGCCGGCAATCTGGCCCATCTCCGCAGCGGTCAGATTGCGGAACTGAAACCCGTCAAACTTGCGGGTGGCAGCGAAGGCTACGTGATCAACGTCCATGTTGAGGCCCATGCCGATCGCATCGGTTGCCACGATATGATCGACATCGCCTGATTGATACAATTCCACCTGGGCATTGCGGGTGCGCGGGCTGAGGGCGCCCAGCACCACTGCCGCGCCACCTCTCTGGCGCCGGATCAGTTCGGCAACCGCGTACACCATGCTGGCTGAAAATCCGACAATGGCGGTGCGCTTGGGCAGGCGGGTGATCTTTTTCTGGCCGGCGAATGTGAGCTTGGAAAACCTGGGGCGCGATACATAGTTCACCCCGGTGAGCAGTTGTTCCAACATCGGTTTGATGGTGTCTGCGCCCAGCAACAAGGTTTCATTGAGCCCGCGTGAATGCAGCAGCCGGTCGGTAAACACGTGGCCGCGTTCGCTGTCTGCGGCGAGCTGGATTTCGTCAATGGCCAGAAACGATACCGGTATGTCGTTGGGCATGGCTTCAACGGTGCAGACCCAGTAGCGCGGCGCCGGCGGGATCAGCTTTTCCTCGCCGGTGACGAGGGCGACAGACATCTGGCCGGCCCGGGCAACGACGCGATCATAGACTTCGCGCGCCAGCAGGCGCAGCGGTAGGCCGATCATGCCGCTGGGATGACCAAGCATCCTCTCGACCGCATGGTGGGTTTTGCCAGTATTGGTTGGCCCCAGAAGGGCGGTTACGTTTCTGCGGGCATCCATGGGGGTTCTACTGAGGGTTCGGAAAGGGTACGCACTAAGCAAGGTATCATGTCGGTCTTTGCGTGTATCTGGTGCAAATCATCGCTGCCGGCAGGCGCCGCAATGTCTGGCTGAATGTGCGGTAAGGTCAAGCTGGTGCTGGATTCAAACAGGAACATGTCATGACCGAATCATGAATCACATCAGATTCATGTTGTGTTCACCCCCCATATATTGCGTCCCGGGTGATCACCGGGCACAAGTCGGTATCAACGCCGGGTCTTTACCTCTTGGCCAGGGACTTTGAGTTGAGCGGTTTGCCCGACAGGGTTGCCCGGTTGGCGTAGGCCACGAAGTCCTTGCCCTTGATCTTTCCGGTCACGGCGACGAGCACGTTCATGTCACGGCCCAGCGCGGACGACCTGACCGGTGCGAACCAGACCCTGAACACCGGCGGCTTCTTTCGATACTTCGCCTCGGTCTTGGCAGACAGGCCGGCAAGGGTCGAATAGGTCATACTGCACACGATTGCCGGTCCGCGATACACGCCGCCATCGTTCTTGCCGAACGTGTCATCCTTGATTTTTCGCAAGGCGAGCTTGAACACCTCCTTGCCATTGTAGATGCGGTAGCTGGCATCGCAGGGATTTTTGGCAGGCGTTACCGCTATGTCCATGATCGACGCAAGTGTGTCACGTGCACCGGCAGCCGATGCCTTCCTGATTTTTGCTTCGGTATCGCTTTTCACCGCCGGTTGGCGTTGGGTGGAAACCGGTTGCAAACCGTCAAAGCTGACTTCGTATCTGCGATTCTTGCCCTTTTCCTTGAGCTTCATGGTGAATTGCTCCGACCGGGCGCCCTTCTTGGTCAGTGCACCTGACGAAGTCATGTCCATATTCAGGTCGATAAACAGCGATGCCAGACCCTTGGGGCGCAGTTTCGCCCTCGCACTGAAGGAACCCTGGTCAATTTCAGCCGAATAGTTCAGCGCAAACGCCCGGATACCGCGGGTAAAGAGATCATAACGCACTTTCAGCTTGTCGGCAGCCGCGGCGGAGCCCGGCGATGTGGTGATGGTCGCGGTGAATGCGGTTGCGGCGACCGCAGTGGCTGCGATCGTGTTCATAACGGCTGATTTCATGGTGCGAGCTGTACCCCGGTTCTTGTCTGTCGTGTCAGTCTGACCGACTTTTGCATGATCATGCCTGAACGGTTGCTGATTGAAAGCACTTGTTCGAACTGACGTAGGACCGGTTTGTGCCGTGAATATGGTAAATCCTGGCCACATCACAAGGTATTGAACCTGTTTGTCGAGTGGTTTCGGGAGATTCCTGCGATGTTATTGCCGGGCAGTGCCGCAAAACCGGGCTTGACGGCTGCAGCAGGCTTGCCTATAGACACGCGATGAATTTGATCCGGCCCGCTGGCGCCGGACTTTGTGTTTTAGGCCGTTGCGGCCCGGCACCGAGTTCGCCCTGAAACCAGATGCCTACGGCAACCGGAATTGCTGAACAAACTGGAGTATTTGACATGGCCCGTCGTTGTGAATTGACCGGCAAGGGTGTTCTGGCAGGTAACAATGTCAGCCACGCCAACAACAAGTCCCGCCGCCGCTTTCTGCCCAATCTGTGCCAGGTGCACCTGATGAGCGAGAGCCTTGGCCGTGATTTCGCTTTCAAGGTATCGGCTGCCGCACTGCGCTCGGTTGAGCACCGCGGTGGCCTTGATGCCTACCTGCTCAAGGCCCGTGACACGGATCTGTCGCTGTCGGCCAGGCGGGTAAAGCGTCAGGTTGAAAAGAAGCTGGCGGACGCGGCTGCCTGAACCGGTATTGCACGCTTGAAGCTTTCAGCCTGTTAACGGGTTCCGGCCGCTCCTTGAAAGGGGCGGCCTTTTTGCTGATGGGTTTCGGCCATGACAGGAAAATCCGGACACAATGATCGCGCCAGCCGCGACGGTGAGCCTGTGATCCACACATCGGCTTCGCTGAGCGACTGCAAGATCGGGCGGTTCTGCGAGGTCAAGGAACGGGTCCTGATGCGGTCATCCGCGCTGGGCGACTACAGCTATGTCGAACGCCATTCGGAACTGATCTATACCCGGACCGGCCGGTTCTGCGCCATTGCGGCGAATGTGCGCCTCAATGCGCTCAACCATCCTGTTCACAGGGTAAGCCAGCACAAGTTCACCTATCGCCCAAACGAATACTTTGTCGGCAAGAAGATTGACCGGGCGTTTCGTGAACAGCGCATGGAACAGGGCAAGGTGGTGCTGGGCCATGACGTGTGGGTCGGACATGGCGCTATCGTGTTGCCCGGGGTAACGGTCGGCACGGGCGCGGTTATCGGCGCCGGTGCCGTTGTCACGCGCGACGTGGAATCTTACGCCATTGTCGCCGGTACGCCCGCGCGGTTCGTGCGCTGGCGCTTTGATCCTGAGACCGCACAGCGGCTTTTGCAGCTTGAGTGGTGGAACTGGAGCCATGACCGACTGGCGGACACAGTGGAGGACATGGCCCAGATGGACGTCGTGGCGTTCCTCGATAAATATGACGGCGGCACCGACATCTGAACATCTGACAGCCCAAGGCGTTAGCAAGGCTCTAGGGTCAGGACCCATTAATCTTATACAATTCTGTTTGAATGAAATCATTCGAATGACGGTGAAAAAGCGCAAGGCAAGGCTTTGTGCCTTGTCGAACATTTTTCGCCTTCAGGCGGGTGTTTTCCTTCAAACCCGAAGGGCGGGGTCTATTTTGCCCCTGACCGCGTTGAAAGGACTTGAAAACCGGACGGTTTCCTGCGCCCTTTCGCCTTGTCAGAGGCAAAATATCCT
>JBPCVV010000122.1:0-12463 GCA_051010195.1 Anderseniella sp.
CTCGAAAAGAGTTTTGGCATCTGGTCCGCCGAGTTCACCCAGGGTTACACACCGGGTATGACCGGCATGGACCGATGGATCGACTGGCAGAAGCCGGATTTCATCGGCCGGCAGGCTGCTGAGAGTGAGCGCGATGGCGGTGGACCCGATCAGGTGCTGGTTACGCTAGAGATCGAGGCCGATGATGCCGATGCAAGCGGCTACGAACCGATCTGGTCGGGCGGGCAGCGTGTCGGGTTCGTGACGTCCGGTGGATACGGTCACATGACAGGCAAATCACTGGCCATGGCGCTGGTGAACCGTGACCAAGCTGCGGAAGAAACCGCACTCAGTGTCCATGTTGTCGGTGTCGAGCGGCCTGCCAGTGTCATTGCGGCTTCTCCCTATGATCCGTCAGGAAAGGCCATGCGCGCATGACAGCCAAGCGGACATTGCGGGCCGGCCGACGCAGGCGCGGCGCTCGGTCGTCCGCAGCATCTCAGGGGCGCAATGTCGACTACCACAACCTGCGCAATCCCGTGCCGCCGATGGCCGCTTTCAGCGATGACCGGATCGAGGCCATACATGAAGCAGCGCTCGACGTGCTTGAGGAACTCGGTATCAAGGTGCTGCTGGAAGAGGCCCGGTCGGCGTTCAAATCCGGCGGTGCGCGGGTGGATGACAGCACCGAGATGGTCTGGATCGGCCGTGACATGGTTGAAGCCGCACTCTCTAGCGCGCCACGCAAGATCAGCATGCGGGCCGCCAGCAGGGTGCGCGATGTCGAGCTGGAGCTGGGCCGGCTGGTGTTTCAACCAGGTGCGGGATCACCCCACACAACCGATCTGAAACGGGGCAGGCGGCCGGGTACGGCGGTTGATTTTTCAGAACTGGTCAAACTGACCCAGCACTTCGATGTGCTGCAGATGATCCCGCCGCTGATCGAGCCGCAGGATGTGCCGGTAAATGTGCGGCACTACGAGACCCTGCACGCACAGCTCACGCTGTCGGACAAAGTGCCGTTCGTGTTTGCCCGCGGCACCGGGCAGGTGCAGGACTGTTTTGAATTGCTGAGGGATTTTCGCGGCTTGTCAGACGATGAATTTCATCAGTCGCCTCATTGCTATACGATTATCAACACCAACTCACCCCGGCAGCTGGACATTCCCATGGCGCAGGGGCTGATCGACTTTGCCAGGGCTGGGCAGGTGTCCATTGTGACGCCGTTCTGCCTGATGGGCGCCATGGCGCCGGTCACTGTGGCAGGTGCGCTGACCCTTTCGCACGCGGAAGCTCTTGCCGCCATCACACTGACGCAGCTGGCACGTCCCGGCGCGCCTGTGTGTTACGGCACGTTTACATCAAACGTCGACATGAAATCCGGTGCGCCGGCGTTCGGCACGCCGGAGCATTTCAAGGCCAGCCTTGGCGCGGGCCAGCTTGCGCGCAGGCTCGGCCTGCCGTGGCGCTGTGCCACCGGCAGTGCCGCCAACATCAACGACGCCCAGTCAGCCAACGAGACCCAGTTCGGCCTGTGGGGATCGCTGCTTGCAGGCGCCACGGTGATCATTCATGCGGCGGGATGGCTGGAGGGCGGGCTCACCGTATCGTATGAAAAGTTCATCACCGACATGGAAGTGTTGCAGATGGTGGCTGAACTGTGCGCGCAGACACCGTGTGGTGTGGATGACATAGCGCTTGATGCATTGCGAGAAGTGCAGCCGGGCGGGCATTTCTTCGGTGCTGCACATACGATGCAGCGTTACCAGACGGCGTTCTATGAGCCGATGGCCGGTGACTGGTCGAACTTCGGCACCTGGACCGAGCGCGGCAGCAAGGATGCCAACCAACGCGCGACCGCAACCTGGCAGGCAATTCTTAATGATTTCGCCGGACCGGAGCTGGAGGATGACAGGGTGGAGCAGTTGATGGCTTCCATACAAAAGCGAACCGCCGCCGGCGGTGCCGCGCCTGAAAGTTGAGGGTGGCAATGGCACGAAAGAATACTGAACCGCTGCTGCAGCGTAATGATCCGGACGGCGAACCGCTGATCGGAAACACCAAGGTCACCCGCCAGGACTGGCTGAACGTGGCCATGGATATTCTGATCAGTGACGGTGTTGAGCAGGTCAAGGTGCTGACGGTGGGCGAACGGCTGAATGTGTCCCGGTCAAGCTTCTACTGGTACTTCAAGAGCCGCCAGGACCTGCTGAACGCGTTGCTGCAGCATTGGGGCGAAACCAATACCGCGGCACTTGTGCGCCAGGCGGAATTGCCTGCTGACACGATTACAGCGGCGATCTGTAACGTGTTCCGGTGTTTTGTCGACGACAGCCTGTTCAATACCTGGCTGGATTTCGCCATCCGTGAATGGGCGCGCCGATCGGGGTCTGTGCGCCGGGTGCTGGATCAGTCCGACGAGACGCGGCTGGCGGCACTTGAGGCCATGTTCGCGCGCTACGGTTATTCGCCGTCAGAGGCGCTGACCAGGGCTCGGGTGCTGTACTACATGCAGATCGGCTACACTCTGGCTGAACTGAATGAACCGCTGTCACAGCGGCTGAAGATGGTGCCGAACTACCTGCATGCATTCACCGGGCGCCACGCAGGACCAGAAGAAGTGAACGCGCTGCGCGACTATGCAATCACAGCCAGCAGGAGAGCAAAATCATGAGTTCAGCGTTTGACGCAATCATCATCGGAACCGGGGTCATCGGCACCGCGACGGCTTTCGAATTGGCCAAGCTGGGGTTCAAGACATTGTCGCTGGATCGCAATTCCCAGGCCGGTCACGGGTCTACTGCGGGGTCGTGTGCAATCATTCGCATGCACTACTCCACCTTCGACGGCACCGCCTTTGCCTGGGAGGGATATCATTATTGGCGCGACTGGCCGGACTATCTGGGACTTGGGAGCGATGCGAACCTGGCCAGGTTCCGCGAAATCGGCTGCCTGGTGATGAAGACCGACGCCAATGGCCACCTGGCCAGCCATATGGAAAACTCCGCGGCGCTGGACTGCCCGTTCGAAGAATGGACACCTGACCAGATCGTTGAAAAACTGCCTGTCTATTCGCTGGAAAGTTATGCACCGGCCAAGCGGATGACCGATCCAGACTTCGGCAAACCAAACGGCAGCCATCTGAACGGCGCGGTGTTCTGGCCTCATGCGGGCTATGTCACCGATCCGGCTCTGTCGTCACAGAACATGGCGGATGCCGCCCGCAAACATGGTGCGCAGTTGCGCATGGGCGCCGAGGTTGTCGAGATATTGAGCGAAAGCGGCAAGGTGAAGGGTGTGAAGCTCGCCGATGGTGAAGAGATCCATGCACCAGTTGTCGTCAACGTGGCCGGTCCCGGCTCTTCGATCATCAACCGCATGGCTGGTGTCACCGATGACATGACAATCGAGACCAGGCCGTTGCGCCAGGAGGTTGTGCATGTGCCGGCACCGGAAGGCTTTGATTTCGAGGCCAATGGAACCATTGTGTCCGACAGTGATATTGCCTGCTACTGCAGGCCGGAACACGGCAACAATATCCTCGTCGGCAGCGAAGATCCCGAGTGTGACGACCACCAGTGGGTAGGCGACGACAGGGACTATGACCGCAACTTCTCCGATCAGTGGACTACACAGGCGATGCGCATGGCGCAACGTGTTCCGAGCCTCGGCATACCCGGTACCAGCCGCGGCGTGGTTGATCTCTACGATGCTTCGACCGACTGGATACCGATCTACGACAAATCCGCATTGGGCGGATTTTACATGGCCTGTGGCAGCAGCGGCAACCAGTACAAGAACGCTCCCATTGCCGGCAAGATGATGGCGGCGCTCGTGGCTTATTGCGAGGCCGGCAATGACCACGATGATGAGCCGTTGCAGTTCGCGCTGCCGTACATCCAGCGCACCATCAATGTCGGCTTCTATTCGCGCAAGCGGTCGATCAACCAGGAATCCAGTTTTTCTGTGCTTGGCTAGAGTACGAGATAAAATCTCTTGGTTTTTTCCAGTCGTCATTCCAACGAAGGTTGGGATGGCGGCAGTGCAGACTCAAGGCCAACTGCCCTAAGCAGGATTGTACCCGCGCAAGTGGGTGGGCCGCAGGCCGCCGGACTGTGCTGCGGCGGCCAGTGCGCGCCGGATTGCCAGCCATGTCTTATAGGTTTGCGCGTCCGATACCTCGATGATCTTTTCACGCAGCGGCCCCTCGATCCGGGCAACTTCAGTTGGGGCCAGTTCGGCATACCAGGCGTTCCGGTCCCTGGTTTCGACGTCTTCGAACCCTGCGTTGCGCATCACGTTTGCCGTCTGTCGCGCCGTTGCCATCGTGTAATCAAGAGGTACCAGAGACAGGTAATGCTGAAACGCCTCGTCGTCGTTTGCGTTTTCACCGGACAGCCAGTCGCTGGCGGTCAAAGCGCCGCCGGGTTTCAGAACCCGCATGATGTCCGCGTACAGTGCCTGCTTGTCGGGAATATGGATCAGCGCGTCCTTGCTAAACACGACATCAAAGCTGTTATCGTCAAACGCGAGCGGGCCGGGTGTCACTTGCCGGAATTCGACCTGACCGGCAACGCCGGCCTCATCCGCCAGTGTGCGGGCCCGATCGAGCAATTGCGGTTCAATATCAATGCCGAGGACTCGAGCACCCATGTCGCGGGCCAGCGCAATGGAAGGTCCGCCGGTGCCACAGCCAATGTCCAGTACATGGGCATCTTTCAAATCCAGACCGCGGCAGACTTCGGCGACCTCTTCCGGCCCGCCGGGTGACAGGAAACCGGGACCCCAGACAAGGTGCAGGCGGTCGATAAATTCATCTGCGTATTGCGCCATACGGTCCAGACTCTCTTTAAAGCTTCATGCCGCAGGAGACCGAGAACGGGATGATTTCGCGCTCCATCAGTTTCAGCCATGCATCCATTTTGCCAGGCTTCACCTGGTACTGCCGCAATTCAAAGAACACCATTTTCAGAAACTCTCCACAACAATTTTCCCCTTGGCCTTACCGGTTTCCACAAGGCGGTGGGCTTCGCGCATATTGGCGGCATTTATGGGAGACAGGACTTCAGACACGGTTGTGCGGATGCGACCGGCGTCGATTTCGCTGGCGACATGGCTCAACAGCTTGTGCTGTTCGATCATGTCCGGCGTCTGGTGCATGGCGCGGGCGAACATGAACTCCCAGTGGAAACTGGCAGACTTGGTTTTCATGTCCGCCATCGGCATCGGCTGATCGGTGTTGTCGATGGAGACAATGCCGTGCTGGGGCCGGATGAGTTCCACGGCTGCATCCCAGTGGCGCATGTCGTTGAAGATGGCGATGTGATCGACATGGTGCATACCCAGCGCACGCACCTGTTTGACCATGTCTTCACGGTGGTTGACGACATGATCGGCACCGAGGTCTTGCACCCATGTTGTTGTTTCAGGGCGCGACGCGGTGGCAATCACGACCAGTCCGGCTGCCTTGGCAAGCTGAATGCCGATGGACCCGACACCGCCGCCGGCGCCGATGATCAGCAGGCTTTCACCCTTGTTTCCGCCGTCACGGTCGATTCTGAGACGGTCAAAAAAAGCCTCATAGGCTGTTATGGTGGTCAGCGGCAGGGCGGCGCTTTGAGCGTGGCCCAGCGACTTCGGCTTGTGGCCGACAATACGTTCGTCGACGAGATGAAACTCGGCATTTGTGCCGGAACGGGTGATGTCGCCGGCGTAGAAGACTTCGTCGCCGGCCTTGAACAACGTGACCTCGTCACCAACGGCTTCGACCACGCCGCTGGCGTCGTAGCCGATCACGCGCGGCGGGTCTTCCACGCCATCCTTGGGCGCTCTCACTTTGGTGTCGACCGGATTGACAGCGACAGCCTTCACCGCCACGAGTATGTCGCGGCCTGCAGGTGTCGGTTGATCCAGTGTGACATCGAGAAAAGAGTTCGGGTTATCGATCGGCAGATAGTGAGTAAAACCAACGGCTTTCATTGTTTGCACCTCGGGCTGCACCAGCTTTTCTTAGCGGGAAGGGAGAGTATGGATCCACGTGCAGGTGGCTGCTCAGCACATCTGCAACGCGTACTGTTTCACTGTATATAGTAGACTTAGTTCGGGATAATCTGGTTGTTGCGGGAAGGACTATTTGTTAAATCGGGATAATGGATCTCGATATCAAATCCGTGAGACTGTTTATCCGTGTGGCGGCAACCGGTGCAATCGGCAGAGCAGGCCGCGAATTCGGCTATTCTCCTACCGCAGCCTCACAGCGCATCCGGACGCTGGAAGAGGCGCTGGGATCAAAACTGCTCAACAGGACGACGCGCACTGTGTCCCTGTCGACTGACGGCGAGAAGTTCCTGGTTCATGCCAGAAAGATTGTCGATGATATTGAAGATGCTGTTACGGATCTTCAGGGCACCGACAAGACTATCAATGGCGAGTTGCGCGTAACGGCGTCTGCCTCTTTTGGGCGCCGCTACATTGCGCCTTTCGTCGGTGAATTTCTGCGCGAACACCCCGGCGCTTCGGTAAATCTGGAGCTCAGCGACGGTGTATTCGATATCGTTCAGCACGGCTTCGACCTCGCCCTCAGGATCGGAACACTCGCGCCATCCACACTGGTGGCCAGAAAAATTGCCGACAATCCCCGCATTCTTGTCGCGTCGTCCGGCTACCTGAAAACCCATGGTGTCCCGGCTTGCGCGGCAGCGCTTGCTGACCACAATTGTCTATTGCTGGGTACAACCCGAACCTGGCAGTTGCGAGATGCACACGGCAAACAAACCGCGATCAATGTACAAGGCAATTTCACCACCAGCTATGGCGAAGCAGTTACCGAAGCGGCTGCCAGCGGTGTGGGCATCGCGCTCAAGTCCAGGTGGGATATCCTGGACCAACTGTCGGCGGGAACACTGGTGGAAGTGCTGGCTGACCATGTGGTCGAACCGGAGTGGAGCCTTTGGGCCGTGCGCCCGCCAACCCGTATGGTTTCGGCCAGGGTTCAGGTATTCACTAATTTCATCGAGCACAAACTGAAAGCTGAGCTAAACTGAGCACATGCCAACCGCGCTATGAGGAAAGTTTGATGAGTGTCTCATGTTCCAGGCGACAACTGTTGCGAACCGGGGTTGTCAGCAGTGTGCTGACCGCCTGCAGCCGCCAAACCCTTGCGGATGGCGATGCGGCAATTGTTCAACCCGCAGCGCCCGGCGCGCCGGCGTTCGTGGAGCGCGCTTTTGAGATGCGGCAACTTGCGGTCGACAAGGGCGATCAACCTTATGGCGCGATTATCGTTCGGGACAACGTTATCGTTGGCCAGTCGTGGAGCAGGGTGGTGCTGGACCAGGATCCGACAGGACATGCCGAGGTCTCGGCCATCAGGGATGCTGCCCGCCGGCTCAATTCGCGACGCCTTGGCGGCACGGTAATGTATTCATCGTCACGGCCGTGCCCTATGTGCGAGGCTGCGGCTTATTGGGCTGGAGTTGAGAGCCTGGTGTATGGCCGAAATGCTGATGATGCCGGTGCGCCGCAATTGTGCAGGTAGAATTCTATGGCTTTGAGTAGACAGCTATTTGCGGCGGCCGCAATTCTTGGTTTGGTGATCAGCAACGCCGATGGACAGGACAACACCGTGCCGTCAACGATTGAGCAGCCGGTGCTGCAGGGATTTCTGGCTGCCGCAAGCGCAAATGATATGGGCAGCGTGATCGCCGGACTGGAATCGGGGATTCCGGTCGACAGTGCTGATGCATCCGGCAGGACGGCGCTGATGATCGCCACGCGTGCCAATGCCATCGACTCCGCGCGGGCGCTGATCGAAGCAGGCGCAGATGTAAACGCCAAGGACGACCTGCAGGACAGTCCTTACCTCTATGCCGGTGCGGAAGGTCGTCTGGAGATACTGAAAATGACGATTGCTGCAGGTGCCGACCTTAACGCTGTGAACCGTTATGGGGGAACTGCTCTGATTCCGGCCGCGCACCACGGACATACAGAAGTCGTGCGCTACTTGCTCACCACCGACACCAATATTGATCATGTCAACTTTCTTGGCTGGACGGCCCTGTTGGAGGCAGTGATACTCGGCGATGGCGGCGAGACTTATCAGAAGATTGTGGGTCTTCTGCTGCAGGCGGGTGCGGACACCGGAATTGGCGACAAGGAGGGTGTCACCGCTCTGGAACATGCAAAATCACGAGGTTACACAGAAATCTTGCGATTGCTGGAGAAAGCTGACGCGAAGCAGGACTAGGCGATATGGTCAATCAGGCCCGGATCAGCGCGCTCTTCGGATCGTAGAACGGGGCAAACTGAACCTTTGCCTGATAGCGCTTCCAGGCGATCTCCACTTCCCATTTACCTGAGTCAATCCAGTCCTTTGTGACGCCTTCTTCGCAATGGGCATAGCCCATGCCAAGGGACTTGTTGACCCGGTGGCCCCAGGCGCCGGACGTGGTTGAGCCGACCCTGACACCATCGCGGTAGATCGGTTCTTCATGGTACATCAGCGGTGAGGCTTCAGAATCGTCTTCCAGGGCAAGCGTGATCATGCGCTTGATGCGAACCGGCGCTTCCTTCTGTTTCAGCAGCGCGTCGCGGCCGATAAAGCCGTCCTTCTTGTCCCACGCAATGGTGAACCCGAGGCCGGCTTCGATGGGCGTGTCCTCGTCGGCGATATCATGCCCAAAGTGGCGATAGGCCTTTTCGGTGCGGCAGTTGTTCATGGTGTGCATGCCGGCGTGGGCAAGGCCGAAGTCTGCGCCCGCTTCGATGATGGTGTCATAGACATGCAGGGCGAATTCCGTCGGTATGTAAAGCTCATATCCCAATTCGCCGACATAGGTTATGCGGCTGGCACGTACCCGGGCATAGCCGACCTCGACTTCACGCGAGGTGCCGAACGGCTGGATTTCCGTCGCAAAACTCTCGCCGGTCAGTTTTTCCATCAGCGGACGCGAATGTGGCCCCATCAGCGACAGCATGGGAAGGCCTGAGGTGATGTCGGTCGCGGTGCAGAACCGGTCACCAATATGGCGCTTGAGCCATGAGAAATCTCGTATCTGCGGGCCGGCGCCGGTGACGACCATGAATTCGTTCTCGTCCAAACGGGTCACCGTCAGGTCTGCTTCGATACCGCCGCGCTCATTGCACCACTGGGTGTAGACCAGTTTGTCGGCGGCCACGTCCACATCGTTGACGCAGACCTCGTTGAGGACGGCACAGGCATCGCGGCCCTGTACCAGGAACTTCGCAAAACTGGTCTGGTCGAACAGGCCGACCGTGTTTGCAACTGCATCGGCTTCTGCCTGGGCGTGCGGGAACCAGTTCTGGCGGTGGTATGAATACTCGTACTTGGCTTCTGCTGCAGTAGGGGCAAAGAAATTGGCGCGTTCCCAGCCATTGACCTCGCCGAAGCAAGCATTCTTCGCTGCCAGGCGGTCATGGAACGGCGATTTTCTAACCCCGCGAGCGGTGGTTGGTTGGAAATACGGCCAGTGCATCTCATACAGAAGCCCAAGGCTTTCGGTGGTGCGATCGTGCAGGTATTTTTTGTTGGACTGGAATGGGTGTATCCGCCGAATATCTACATCTGCGACATCCATCGGCGGGTGGCCGTCCTTGATCCAGTCGGCCAGCACCCGGCCGACACCACCGGATGACTGGATACCGATAGAGTTGAAGCCGGTGGCCACGAACAGGTCGTCGACGAAGGGGGCCTCGCCGAGATAATAGCGGTCATCGGGTGTAAAGCTCTCCGGCCCGTTGAAGAACAGGGCGATGCCGGCAGTTTCCAGCAGCGGCATGCGCGCGACCGCTTTTTCCAGCACCGGTTCAAAGTGATCATAGTCTTCCGGGAAGGTCTCGAACTCATGGTCTTCGGGAATGCCGTCCATGCCCCATGGCTTTGCTACCGGTTCAAACGCGCCGAGCAGCAGCTTGCCTGCATCTTCCTTGTAGTAGGCCCACTCATCGGGAATGCGGACAACCGGCATCTCGCGGGGCAGATCGGCATGCGGTTCGGTGACCACATAAAAGTGCTCCGCTGCATGCAACGGGATCTGCACGCCTACCTGCTGGCCGAGCTCACGCGACCACATGCCGCCACAGATGACTGTCTTGTCGGCCATGATGGTGCCGGCGGTGGTTTCCACCCCAGTTACCCGGTTGGTGTCCTTCAGAAGCCGGGTAACCTTGGTGTGTTCAAAGACTTTCGCGCCGCGCGAGCGTGCGCCGGCGGCATAGGCCTGAGTGACGTCGATCGGGTTGACCTGGCCATCACCAGGCAGAAAGACACCACCGGTCACTTCGTGGGTGGCAAGATGGGGCAGGCGTTCCTTGACCTCACCGGCAGAGATGACCTGTACATCGAGCCCGAAATTCTTGGCCATTGAGGCGCCGCGGCGAAATTCTTCAAAGCGGGCGTCGGTGAGGGCGACCGAAACCGAGCCGTTCTGCTTGAAGCCAGTGGCCTGTCCGGTTTCTGCTTCAAGGCCCTTCATCAGTTCGGACGTGTACTTGGCCAACTCGGTCATGTTGCGGTTGGCACGCAGTTGCCCGACAAGGCCGGCGGCATGCCAGGTTGTGCCGCTGGTCAACTGCTTGCGTTCCAGCAGGACAACGTTTGTGAGGCCGATCTTGGTGAGGTGATAGGCCAGCGAGGTGCCAATGACGCCGCCGCCAACAATGACGACATCCGCCTGGGTTGGAAGTTCCTTGGCCATGAAAATTTCCCTGATGAAAAAAGTCTCGAATTGGCGGCAAACTAGCAAGGCTCTCGCCGTCAGGATAGGGCCAGAATGCGATACTCGGGTTGAGCAGATTTCACCAGCCCGTGCCTGCGGACCGCACGGCTGCCCACCGGGTCGGGGACAGATGCAATGTTCGTCATAAGAGACACAATGTTCTTCTTACAATACAGGCTCACGCGGTGTATAAGGAGCGTCGCGAAATTTGAATAATTGGCAATCAAGGTGACCGCGCATGTACAAGGGTGACGTCAATCCGCAAGAAGCATTTGAGCAACTGTCCAGCAACAGCAATGCAGTGATGATTGACGTTCGTACCCGTGCCGAATGGGCTTTTGTCGGCGTGCCGGCAGTTGAGCGAATGGCGACGATCTCCTGGCAGCAATTCCCGTCGATGCAGGTCAATGAGGAGTTTGTTGCTGCTGTCAGGGAAACTGGCATCAGCAAGGATGCCGACATATATCTTATCTGCAGGTCCGGCAGCCGGTCCGCCGCTGCGGCATCGTTGCTGACCGAGGAAGGCTTTGCCAGCTGCTACAATGTGGCTGAAGGCTTTGAAGGTGACCTGGATGACAGTCGCCATCGCAGCAACAAAAATGGTTGGAAGGCGCGCGGTCTTCCCTGGATACAGAGCTGATACTATGAAGAAATCAGTCAAGAAGCAGGCAAGTCCATCGAATTGGGGCGAAGCCACCAGGCTGGTGCGCGGCGGTCTGGAGCGCTCGCATCACGGCGAAACCGCAGAGGCGCTTTATATCAACTCGGGATTTGTGTACGACGACGCCGAAACTGCGGAAGACCGTTTTTCCGGCGAAGCGGAAGGCTATGTCTACGCCCGCTACGGCAATCCGACGGTGACTATGTTTGAAGAGCGCCTGCGCCTGCTGGAAGGAGCTGAGGCTTGCTACGCCACGGCGTCCGGCATGGCCGCGGTCTGGGGTGCGCTGGCCTGCCAGACCAGCGCCGGTGATCACATCGTGGCGTCAAAAGCCCTGTTCGGCTCATGCTACCAGATCCTCACGGCTATCCTGCCAAAGTTCGGTATCACGTCAACGCTGGTCGACGGCAATGACCTGGATGCCTGGCGAGCCGCAGTCCGGCCGGAAACCAAGGTGTTCTTCCTGGAAACCCCGTCCAATCCAGGGCTGCAGGTGTTTGATATCGCTGCGGTGGCCGATATCGCCAAGGCCCGCGGTATCTGCGTCGTGGTGGACAATATTTTCGCGACGCCGATCGTGCAGAAGACATTGCCCCTGGGCGCTGACGTGATCGTCTATTCTGGCACCAAGCACATGGACGGGCAGGGCAGGGTTCTGGGCGGTGCGGTGGTGTCCAGTACCAAGTTCAAGGATGACAAACTCAAACCGTTCCTGCGCCACACTGGTCCGTCGCTGTCGCCGTTCAACGCCTGGGTTCTGGTGAAGGGTATGGAGACGTTGAAGTTGCGCGTCGGCGCGCAGTGTGACAATGCGCTGAAAATTGCCGCCGCCCTTGAAGGTACGCAAGGTGTGGCAAGTGTCACCTATCCATGGCTGGACAGCCATCCCCAAGCTGACCTGTGCCGCAGGCAGATGACGGCCGGCGGTACCATGGTGACGTTTGAGCTGGCCGGCGGAAAACAGGCCGCTTTCGACATGCTGCGCAAGCTGGAGATCATCGACATTTCGAATAATCTTGGTGATGCCAAGTCGCTGATCACTCATCCAGCGACAACCACGCATCGCAATATCGGTCAGGAAGCGCGC
>JBPCVV010000123.1:0-8260 GCA_051010195.1 Anderseniella sp.
CATCCATGTTCCTCCTCACGGACGAGGGATGGGCATTTGCCGAACGCCGGGTGCGCAACGGCAAGCTGACGGCGGCCTATTATTTCGGGATCGGAGTGTCCATGTGGCTGGTATGGACCACCGCGTCGTTATTGGGTGCCGTTGTCGGCCGCGGGCTTGGTGATGCTTCTGCATTTGGTTTCAACTTTGCGTTTTCGGCCGTGTTCATCTGCATCCTCGTGGGCTTCTGGAGCAACTGGCGCACGGGTGCAGTGCTGGCCGCCAGCGGTGCGGTCTCGGCGCTGGTCTACCTGCTGGTACCGGGTGCCTGGTACATCATTGCAGGCGCTTTTGCCGGTGTTGGGACCGCTGCTGCCCTGCATGCCAAAAGCGATGACCAGAAACCCGATGGTGTCATGCCGTCATGAGTTTGGATGCGAACACCCTCCTGGTCATTATCGGCATGGCGCTGGCAACCTACCTGACCCGCATTGCCGGCCTGTGGCTCCTGCAGTTCGCCAATGTCGGGGGCAGGGCGCGGTCGGCCATGGACGCCCTGCCGCCGGCGGTGCTGATGGCGGTCATCGCGCCCACGGTGCTGGCAACCGGGCTGGCAGAGACATTGGCTGCCGCCATCACTGTAATCGCGGCGTTTCGCCTGCCTTTACTTGTGGCTGTGGCTACGGGAGTTGCCAGCGTAGTGGCCCTGCGCGTGCTTATCGGTTGAGCGGCGCGCAGGCGGCTTCCAGCCAGGCCCGGTCCTGATCGCTGTCCAGCCGTGGTGCAATCTTGTTCACGACCTGGGCATGATACGCGTTCAGCCAGGCCAGTTCACCATCAGTCATGATCGCCGGCTCTACAAGGTTGCGGTCGATAGGGGTGAAGGTGAGGGTTTCAAACCAGTGCATGGGGCGTTCGCCGCCATCGATTGGCTCAGCCTCGCGCACTACCAGCAGATTCTCTATACGGATACCGTATTCACCAGCCTTGTAGTAGCCCGGTTCATTGGACAGGATCATGCCTGGCTGAAGGACGGTGGTGTCCGCCTTCGAGAACCGCTGCGGACCTTCATGAACCGACAGGTAGCTGCCCACGCCATGTCCGGTGCCGTGATCAAAGTCGAGGCCGGCCTCCCACAAAGCTGCCCGGGCTATCGGATCAAGCTGGCCACCAGTGGTGCCGGCGGGAAACCGGGCGCGTGACAAGTTGATCATGCCCTTGAGTACGCGGGTGAACCGATCCTTCATTTCAGCAGTGGGCGTGCCGACGATAACCGTTCGGGTGATGTCGGTCGTGCCGTCAACATACTGTGCGCCGGAATCAACCAGGTATATGCGGTCGTTTTCGATATCTAAGTTGCTGGTCTCCGACACCCGGTAGTGAGGAATGGCCGCATGCGGTCCGGCTCCGGAAATCGTGTCGAAAGACAGGTCCCGCAATTCGCCGGTTTGAGTCCGAAGCAATTCAAGTTTTCTGGCGGCTGCAATTTCGTCCAGTCCGCTTTGAGGTGCGCTGATTTCCAGCCAGTGCAGAAACTGCGCCATTGGGACACCGTCGCGCAGATGGGCGGCGCGGGCACCCTCAAGTTCTGCATGGTTCTTGGTGGCCCGTGGCAGGGTGCACGGGCTTTCGTGATGGGTTACGCTTGCCCCGGATGTCTCAAGCGTGCGCCTGAGCGCCTCCGCTGCCCAGGGAAAATCAAGTTCGACACCGGCTGCCGCAGCACCGAGTTGCTGCAGGGCTTCGGTGAGTTGTTCAGGTTGTGCCAAGCGAACATTGGCTTGGGTCAGCGCATCGCGGGCGTCATCGTCAATCCTGGACGGATCCAGAAACAGATCTGCAGAGGCATCTTCATGAACAATTGAGAAGGCCAGAACGGCCGGGGTGTGGGGAATGTCATTGCCGCGAATGTTGAACACCCAGGCAATAGCGTCGGTCTGGGTCAGCACGCAGGCCTTCGCCTTGCGCTCCTTCAA
Source organism: Anderseniella sp. (assembly GCA_051010195.1). Classification (GTDB taxonomy): domain Bacteria; phylum Pseudomonadota; class Alphaproteobacteria; order Rhizobiales; family Aestuariivirgaceae; genus Anderseniella. Next base: position 1,956 of record JBPCVV010000123.1, read on the forward strand.
TCCATTGGCAACAGCGCGCAGCTTATCCGCGGCGGACACACCGGCAAACTGCAACGGTTGCTGCACGATCGGGTTTGCAGGTGCGCGCGGACGGTCGGTCCAGACTGCGTCAATGGGATTGGCGTCCAGAGTCACCAGTTCGGCGCCTGCCTTGCGGCACGCCTCATCGAAACGCTTTGCGTCCCGGATGGTGAGTAGCCACGGATCGAAACCAAGTTTACCCCCTTTGGGAATGTTGTCGGTGACCCAGGCCTGGGGAGACTCGTTCGGTACCTGCAGTGGCGTGATCAGATCCAGGTCGATCTGCTCGCGCACCTGCAAGGTGTAGCGGCCATCAACAAAAATGGCAGCGGTGGATTTCAAGATCACCGCACTGCCGGCTGAACCTGAAAATCCGGTCAGCCAGTTCAGGCGTTCAGCGCAGGCGGGCACATATTCGCCCTGGAACTGATCTGCCCTCGGGACCACCAGCCCGTCAATGCCCAAGGCCTCGAACCGGGCTCTGAGGTCTGCAATTCGTGCTGGTGTGAGATGGCGCTGATTGGTGTCTGCAAAATCCTGAAACATCCCGGCAGACTAACCAAGGCGGGTCGTGTCGGCAATGAAATACCGGTTCTGATTCCTGCAAATCGATATATTGTGCAGTGCAATATTTTCCGAATTTGAAGTCCGCGGCACATGCCTGCAAGCTACGCAAGTGGGCATTTTTGTCGCAGTAATGAAACGTAAACAGAATTATGAAGTTCCGGTAATGCTGAACGGGGTTTGGTGGTTTCATTTAACTATCTGATTTATAAGGAGTAAAAATAATTTATTTGAGGTGTTAACAGACCGTTTATGTCGATATGCGCGGCGTGCATATCTGTAATATCAAAACGTCTCTGGTAAAAAATCATGCGTTCAACATATACGGGATGTACGAATTGTGCGGCGCAAAAAACAAGCGTTGTGCAGCAGTGTAAACCGCTCTGGATTTGGGACAGAAAAACCGGGGCAATGTTGAAAATGGAGAAATGAAATGGTCGTCGTCGTTGCAAACCGTGCAGTCGAAATGCGCGATGGTGCCAGTCTCGACTTTGTTGGGCGCGTTAGCCGTCTCGCGAACAATGTCAAAACTTACGCACATCGCCGCCGCGTTCAAAGCCGTCTGGAAAGCCTGGACGACAGAATGCTTGCAGACATTGGTATCGAGCGCGCTGATATCCGGGCACACGTCTGGGGCCGCTAAGCCACATAGCGTTTTCGACTCTTTTTCATATTGAATATCAGGAGGGATGGTTCAGGCCATCCCTCTTTGTTTTCGGGCGAGCGTAAGCGTTGCCCAGTTGTCGTCGACAATGGCGTCGACAACGCTCAGGCCCTGAGCCAGATAAGCCGCCCGCACCATGCGAACCTGATCGTCGGTTAGCCCGGACAGTATCAGCCGGCCATTTGTGCTGAGCGCCCTGGCAATGGCCGGTGCCAGCGATATCAGGGGCCGGGCCAGAATATTGGCCAGTATCAGGTCATAAGGCGCCTTTGCCGCGATGGCCGGATGGTCCAGTCCCGTCGCAGTGATGCAGCGCATCAAGTGGGCGGTGCCATTCAATTCGGCGTTTTGCCTGGCAACGGTTACGGCATCTTCGTCCATGTCGCTGGCGACGGCCGTGATGCCGGCCAGCCTGCAGGCGGCAATGGCCAGAACTCCTGATCCGCACCCGACATCCAGGCAGTTTTTCGGTGGGTAAGATTTCAATACCGCCTGCAGCGCGACGAGGCAGCCGCGCGTGGTGTTGTGATGACCGGTGCCAAAGGCCAGGCCGGCGTCAATCTCGATGTTGATGCTTCCCGACCGCCGCAGGTGCCGGTCATGATTGCCGTGCACAAACAGACGCCCGGCAACCACCGGCGCAAGACCGGCAAGACTTTCACGGACCCAGTCCTTGTGCGGCATGGCAATGATTTCCAGGCCGCCACTTGCGAGACCGGCGCGCTCGATTGCCGCCTCGATCCCGGCGATATCCGGTTTGTCCGCATAGATCGCCTCAACCTGCCACAGGTCTTGGGCTTCATCAGTTTCCACCATGCTGACCGCGAGCGCTTCAGGCCATGGACAGTCTTGCAGCACATCCGACAGGTTGTCAGCTGCCTGCCTGGCCTGCGGTGGTGAGGTCAGGACAAATTGCCTGCTCATTGGCGCAGTTCCTGTGCGAGCTTGTCCACATAGGCCATCAGGTGATCCAGGTCATCAACGGCGATGATGACAGGGGCGATGCCGAGGGGAAATTCAGGTGTGGTGCGGAATTCCCGGATGATCACGAAGCTCGGGTGCGGGCGCAGGGCGTAGAAAACCTCAAACTTGTGGCGCCAGTCCTTTGCCTTCGATTGTATCATCGCCTTGAAGGACGGCGATATGCCGATGCCCATATTGTTCTGGCCGGGAATGACATGGCAGCGGCGGCAATGTTCAATGGCGATGTCTTCACCCGTCTTGACGTCGCCGGCATGGCAGATTGTGAGGCTTGCAAGCAACAGTACAAGTGAAAGGACAACAGAATGCATATGTTGATTTAGCGCCAGGTTGCGGCCAAGTCGAGACCTGCAAGACCCTTCAATGCCTTGCGCCTTACGGGTCCGATGGACAGGGCGAGCGGTGCGATATGACGGATCATAAAGTTGGTCAGGGGCCCACGTCTTGTCATGGCCCGGGTGTTGCCGCGGGTCTGGTTCAGCACGGCCTCGCCAGCGGCGTGCCTCAGCTTTGTGTACTGTTCCTGGTTTCCCTCGGCCAGCAGGCGCGCCAGCGTGGCGGCATCGGCCATGCCCAGGTTCATTCCCATGCCGCCAGCGGGGGAGTGAATGTGGGCGGCATCCCCGGCCAGGTACACGCAGTCGCGCTGATAGGTTTCCACCTGCCGGTAGCTGACACGGAATGTCGACGTCCAGCCGACATTGCTGACTTTGGTACCGTGCGGCAATGCGTCCAGCGCGTTTTCGCGATTGCTGACCAGGCGGCCGAAACCCTGCGCCATGGGAATGAAGCCAACGACCCCGTCAGGCAGCAGTTCGACAACCGCCGCATCAAACGGCCAGGGCCAGTCATCCAGCGTAATGTCTGCCAGTCCGAACTGCTGCGGTTCGCTTTCACCGTCAAAACTGATGCCTGCCTGTTTGCGCACTATCGAGCGGGAGCCGTCGGCGCCGATAATGGCACAGGCCTCAAACTGCTGTTTCTTGTCATTTCTGATCAGTGTGGCAACTGCGCCTGACGGATTGCACGACAGGTTGTCCAGGCGGGTGCCGTAGTCCAGCCGGATGCCGGTCCCGGCCAGGGTATCTGTCAGTATCTGTTCTGTTTGCGATTGTGGCAGGGACAGGATGAAATTGTAGCGGTGGGGGATGTCGGACAGTGGGATCGTGAGAATGACACTGCCCTTTTCGTGCACCACCATGTTGCGAATCTTGTGACCGGCCGCCAGCAGGCGCTTGGTAACCCCGGATGCTTCCAGCATGTCCAGTGTCGGCGCGTGGATCGCCAGAGCCCGGCTTTCCGGGCTCGGGGCGAAATCGTCGTCGATAATATGCACCGGCAAGCCGCGGCGAGACATCTCCAGAGCGGCTGTCAGGCCAACGGGACCGCCGCCAACCACGAGGTAGGGAGCAAGGTTCGACATGGGCCATATCCTAGAATGACTGCGGCCTATGCTCAAAAGTGAATCTTTATGCACAAGTGCCGCCAAATCGCCTTGAACACTTGCGAGGAATCAGCCGAAGTAAACCGGGTAATTGCTGGCGGGGTTATTCAGATGATTAAGATGAGCAATCTGGTGTTCGGACTGGTGCTGACCGGTCTTGTTGCCGTTCAACCGGCCTCCCATGCCAATGCTGCCGGTACCGAAGGCACGGTCTACGATCCGCAGATTTTCTCGCGGATGAAGTTCTCCGGGGCGCAACTGGCGTCGGTCAAAAAGATACTCGACCAGTCCGAGGCGCGCATCGTCAAGGTGTTTGCCAAGTACAAGATTGATCCGAGGGCCAAGCCTGTTTTTGACCAGCTGCGTGCCGCATCTACCGAGCTCCAGGCCATAGAGTCCTGGGAGAAGAAACAGATGAAGCGGGTGCTGAGCAAGAGCCAGTATGCCGACTATCTCGAGATCCAGCAGGCGACAACCGCCGCGGTGATCAAGGCCACACGCGACGATTGACTTCGGTTTTTGTCGAACAGCTTTACTCGCCGACTTTGCCGGCCCGCGCCGTTTTTGACTAGCAGGATGCCCGAAGTGGTACCCAGCGCGAGCCCTTTTTTCCCGAATGGGTTACGACGGCGCGGTACTTTGTGTTGATCGGCGTCCCGATATTGAGCAGCTTGTTGTAGGATGCCCGGTATTCGTTGCCGTACTTCTTGGTATGCACCGTGATCGGGCCGATAACCGCTCCCTTGTTACGCACCAGCAGGAACGAGATCTTGCCCTTCTTGTTGGCCCGGAAAAACACCGAAAGTCGTGCCACGCCGGGACAGACATTGCCGGCCGGTGACTTGATCGCCAGGGTCACGTCCTTGACCTTCATCTTGACGGCGTTTGGGTTGTAGACCAGGCCGCCGTTTCCGGCATAGGCAGTCGAGGCGGTGACGGCAGTTGCAAGGCCAAGGGCGGCTACAATGCCGGTGTAAATGAGGGTGCGACGGTTCATTGTTGTTATTCCTTAAAAGGGGATAGTCCGTTTAACTTGACGGCAGGTGTAGCCAATCCGGCCTTAGTGAAGCCTGAATGGCCCGTTCATCGCAGGTTCATGCTTTTTTCTGATCGAACAACTTTCCTCGCAGACACTGCGTGCCTGTGAGGGTCGTTCTTGTTTGTTCTGGTCGAACAGCTTTACTCGGCACGTCGTGTTTCGCGCCGTTCTTGTTTTTTCTGGTCGAACAGCTTTACTCGGTACGTCGTGTCTCGCGCCGTTCTCCATGTTCCAGGCTGGTGCTGGGCTACTATTTGCCCGGGATGGGATAGGGCTGGTCGTCCAGTGCCATGCGCAGCTTCAGTTCGGTGGTGCCGAACAGGGCCAGGTCAGGCACGAAGTTTTCCTTGCGCAGATGCCGGACGTCGCTCTTGGTCACCGGGCCGACGAACATCAGCCGGTGCGATGGCGAATAGCGCGCCAGTTTTGTGCCGAACACCTTCTGCAGCACGTAAAATGTCAGGTAGTGATTGTCGACAACCGCGTGGATGGGCTTTGACGACCGCCGCACGATGTGAATGAGGTCCAAGTCAAACAGCTTGTCATTGTTGACAGGTGAATGCCGTTCCGGTCCGTCTGAAAATACGAAATCATAGGCACGGATGGGAATGTCGGCATATTGCACGCCCCGGAACAGCTTGTAGTACCCATCGACCTTCGGGGAGTGGACGATCTGCACCACGTGGGCAACTTCCCGGGGCAGGGCCTTCAGCGCGGTTTCCGTCCAGCCTTCGTGTTCTTCCATTGAGGTGATGCGGCCAAGCGGTGCGCCTTCGGTAGCGTTCTCAATGAGGGCCTGGGCCATTACAACCGTTGTGAAACCGGTACCAAACTCCAGCACTTCTTTCGGCTTGCGGGTGCGGATTTCCTCGTACAGGGTCAGATAGTCCGACATCGAGGCGCCGGTGACGTTGGACACCTTGGCATATTCGGTAATCGCGCTGGCAAATTCCGGCCGCTTCATCAGCGTCTTCTCGGCCCGCCTGTTGCGGCGCGCCACCAGCTTCTCAATCCACCACGCACGGGCGCGTGTGAGAGTAGGCAGGCCGGTGGTATCCAAAGGTGGTAATGGCATGGGATTTGTGATGGATCAGCCAGCGATTCCCGTCAAGAGGGTAGATTTATGGTGTAACTCAACGGAATAGGTATTCCAGCCGTGGGTTCACTGTCGTTCGTGGATGCTGGGTCACCCGGTCAAGTCGGGTGATGACAGGATGGGACACATGAGTGCGCATCCCCGTGATCATCCGCGGGTCACAAAGCTGTCCAGTACGCGTTTGTCGCCGGCGTGGTCGAAGCTGATTGACAGCTTGTTGCCGTCCACGTGGGTGACGGTGCCGGGGCCGAATTTCTGGTGGTGAATGCGGTCGCCGGTTTCAAAAGATTCCGGACCGGCATCGGAGGCGACCAGGCTGCCTTCAACGATGTGCGGGCTCGAGCGCAGGGCGTCGCCGGCGGCGTGGCGAGCCTGGGCGCGTTTCCAGCCCGGCGTGTCGTAGCCGGAGTTGAACGGCTTCATCTCGTCAAAGCGAGAGCCGCCGAACTGGTCGGCACCACCGATATTGTAACCGCCATAGCTGGACGACATGGTG
>JBPCVV010000124.1:0-8495 GCA_051010195.1 Anderseniella sp.
TGTTGCCCGGATCCAGCGCGATTGCTTTTTGATAGCTGTCTATCGCTGCCTGAAACTCCCCCTGTTCGGCCGCAATAACACCGTGGACATTGTGAACAATGGAAACGCCAGGATTGCGCTGACACAACTCTTGCGCCATCTGCAGGGCCTGTTTCAACTCACCTGACTCAAACACTTCGACGGCCGCAGCTAGCTGACTGTCAAGTGTGTTACCTGCCTGCATTGTCCGTCATCAAATCCTTTGGAGGAGTTGAGTCATTTTGGTTTAGGAGGATCCTGCTCATCTTCGTTTGATGGTATGCCGCGTTGAGCCGATGTTGCAAGCGGTGGTTTTGCATTGTCGTATCCTTGATTCTCTTTCTCCTTTCGATGATGGCCTGATCGCGACCGAAGTAAACATCTGCCGGTGTCAGGTTACCGAGGCTCTCATGACAACGGCCAGATCCTGACCGTCGACGGTGGCGCCAGCGTCAGGCTGTTTCCGATGGATTGATCAGCGCGCGTGCTCACCTGCCCGCCGCCGCTCACGGGTTTGTTCTCCCGGCAACGTTTGCACGAATTCCGGAAAATTCATTTGGTCCGACGGCTCGAATGGCGGGAAATGGTCGGAGTGGCGAGATTCGAACTCACGACCCCCTGCTCCCGAAGCAGGTGCGCTACCAGGCTGCGCTACACTCCGACATTTGATCGACGCCCGCCCTTATACGGCGGGAAAATGCCGACTTCAAGCCATGACAAAAAGCCATGAAATCCATCGTTGCAGGGCCGCAGCGAAATCAGTATGTTGCCGCCATCCCGCTCAGGTGATGTTGCCTGTTTCCGGATTTAGTTGGGGCGTCGCCAAGTGGTAAGGCAGCGGCTTTTGATGCCGCCATGCGCAGGTTCGAATCCTGCCGCCCCAGCCAGTTTGTGTCTTCGGTGGAACAATTCAGGCGGGTGCCCAAAGCCATGACAGCCACCGTTTCAAGAAGCTCCCGGGTTTCGCTGGCACGCCTGATCCTGACCATCCTGCTGCCGTTTTCCCTGTGCTATTTCCTGTCCTACCTGTATCGCGCGGTCAACGCGGTCATCGCACCGGACCTGGTGTCGGACATTGGCCTGGACGCCAGCGAGCTTGGCCTGCTGACCGCCGCCTACCTGATCGGATTTGCCGGTTTCCAGATCCCGCTCGGGCTGTTGCTGGACCGGTTCGGGCCTCGCAAGGTGCAGGCTGTTCTGTTGTGTGTCGGTGCGCTTGGCGCGGTGCTGTTTGCCTATGCAGCTGGCAAATGGGGCCTGAGCTTCGGCCGCATGCTGATCGGCATCGGTTCGGCTGGCGGGCTGATGGCCGGTTTCAAGGCGGTGACCATATGGGTACCGGAGCAACGTCGCGCGCTTGCCAATGCCTGCATCATGGCCGTGGGTGGCCTGGGTATCCTGGCGGCCACCGTGCCGGCTGAATGGGCCGCGGCCGAGTTCGGCTGGCGCGGCATGTTCGTCGGTCTGATGGCCGTCACGGTGGCCGTGGCGGTTTTCCTGTACCTGGTGGTGCCCGAACGCCCGAAGCAGGCCATCACGACACCTGATACCGGCAATGTGTTCAAGACCATTGCTGTCATCTACGCCGACCCGGTTTTCTGGCGCGTGGCGCCGTTCGTGGCGCTCACGGCGGGCTCCCATGTGGGCGTGCAGACCTTGTGGGCCGGACCCTGGATCAGGGATATCGCCGGCATGGACCGGGACGCCGTGGCTTATGTGCTGGGACTGTCGGCAATCGGCTTCCTTGTCGGCACCCTGGTGACCGGTTATGTGGCCGACTGGCTGGGCCGCAAGGGAGTTGGCCTGCTCACCACCATGACCGGTTTTGTGTTGGTGTTCATGGTCATTCAATTGGTCATTCTGTTCGAGCCGGTGGCAATGACGCCGCTGGTCTGGTTTGCCTTCGGCATGTTCGGCCAAGCCGGCATTCTGGCTTATCCATGGCTGGCCCAGTATTTTGGCATCCATCTGGCCGGACGCTCGAACGGCTGTCTCAACACGCTGGTGTTCGGCATTGCCTTTCTCTCTCAATATGTCATTGGTGCCATCATCAATCTGTGGCCGGTCACCGCTGAAGGCGGGTATCAGCCCGTTGCCTATCAGGTGTCATTTGGTCTGTTCCTGGGGCTGCAGGCGCTGACATTCATCTGGTTCTTGCTGGGCGCGCCGCAGGCTCATCTCAGAAGGGAAGCGACATGAGAGATCCGGTGCTGGTGGAAGTGACCCGTGGCGGCATTGTTGAAAGTCGCCATGCCGGTGCCTATGCGGTCGTTGGGCCGGGCGGCGACCTGATCGCCTCGGAGGGCGACATTGACAGACCGGTGTTCCCGCGCTCCGCCATCAAGGCGTTGCAGTGCCTGCCCGCGGTCGAGGCCGGTGTGGTGGATGCTTTCGGCATGACGGATGAAGAAATCGCGCTGGCTTGTGCGTCCCACAACGGTGAGCCCAATCATGTCCGTGTGGCGCGCTCAGGGTTAGCCAAGGCAGGGATCAGCGAACAGGCTTATGAATGTGGCGCTCACTGGCCGTTTCCCGGCGAGGTATCACGCGCCATGGCGGCGGCCGGCGAACAGGCACTTCAAGTGCACAACAACTGTTCCGGCAAGCATGCATTCATGCTGGCGTTCGCAAAAAGACTGGGTGTTGATCCGGCAGGCTATATCAAGCGCGATCACCCGGTTCAGCAGGCAATTGAAAAGCTGATTGGCGACATGTGTGGCTATGACCTCACTCACACACCCTGCGGCATCGATGGCTGCTCGGTGCCGACATGGGCCATCCCGCTGCGCAATATCGCGCTGGGGTTCCAGCGCTTTGGATCAGGCGAAGGTCTGGATGACAGCCGTGTTGCGGCATGCAGGCAGATCATAGCCGCGGTTCGCGCCTGTCCGTTCATGATCGCTGGCACCAGGCGGTTCTGTACGGACCTGATGAGCGCGGTGCCGCGCGCCTTCGTGAAAACCGGTGCCGAAGGGGTGTTTTGCGCCACCATCGCGCACGCCGGTATCGGCATCGCGCTGAAATGTGACGATGGCGCGGGCCGGGCTGCGGAAGCCCTGTTGGCCGGTGTCATGTCCAGGCTGGAGTGTTGGACTGATGACGAGCGCGCTTCACTGGAAGCCATGTCCGACGTGACCGTCAGAAACTGGAATGGCTTTGAGACCGGCCACGTTACCGCCGTCGGAATCTGATCACTGTTGTTAGCCGGCAGATTGCATGGCAAGCAGCGCATCGCGGGTCGCGTCATCAGCGGGAAACATCATCTCGATCTTCAGTTCCGCCACTGCAATGTCTTCCGGGGTGCCGAACTGGGCCAGCGTCGAAAAGAACGACAAGGTGTTGGTGCCGGCTCGATAGCGCGCCGGAATGACAGCCGGCAATGTACCGGTGCTCCCGTGTGAGCCGGGCCCGATCATGCGGGTCAACTGCTCCACAGCCTTGTCCAGCACTGCATCACCGCCCAGGTGCGCGCTTTCGGTGCGCAACCGGACTGCCATGTGCTGCAGGACGTCCTGCCAGTTTTCCAGTGCTGCCGAGATGAGCTCCGCATCCAGCATTGCATCGAGCAGGCTGTCACCCTCGCCAAGCCCGATGCCGCCGAACAGCATCGTCGCCGACGAGTTTGCCTTGACCACACGCCAGTGTTTGTCCAGCGCGAAGGCCGGGTACGGGTCATGGCGCTGCAGCGTCCACTCAACCGCGCCGCGCACATGAGCCATGTCGTCATCGCTCAGTTCGCGCCGCCGGTAGGCCGGGGCAAACCCTGCAGCACCGAGGAAGGCGTTTCGCGCCGAATGTGGCAGTTCCAGTGTCTCGCACAGTTGCATGGCCATCGACTGGCTCGGGCGTGCCCGTCCGGTTTCCAGAAACGAAATATGCCGGGCCGAAACATTGGCGGTAAGCCCCAGGTCGAGCTGGCTCATCCGGCGCTGTCCGCGCCATTGCCGGAGGGTCTCGCCGAAACTGTTCTGCATAACACAAGCCTCTTGTTGCATTTGTCTGCTGCCATCTTACAGGCCTGGATGACCGAAAACACTTACCTCAGAGGTAATTGATGAGGTGCATGATTGGATTTACCCAACAAGCACACTTGCAACGCTTCGAGGAGACAAGACATGCAACATCAAGTAACGCTGCGCTGGCTGAAACTGGCCTGCCTCTCCGTCATCGGTTTTGGTGTGCTGGGTGTACTGGCCACGGTGCCGGCGCTTTCCGGCGCAACCAGGTTCTTCATCGACCTGGCGTACTGGCCGGTTGACGGAGCGCCTGCGGCGCCAACACCCGAAAGCAACCTCCTGTGGGCAATTCTGAACGGGATCGTGATCGGCTGGGGCGTGCTTCTGTGGCAGGTGACCACACGCGTTTATGCCAGCACGCCTGACCTCGGACGCACCATGATCCTGACCAGCGTTGGCATCTGGTTTGTCGTCGACAGTGCCGGCTCGATCGCTGCCGGTGCACCGGTGAACGCACTGATGAACATCACATTCCTGCTGCTGTTTTTCATCCCGCTGTGGCGCCCGGTGCGTCAGGTGGAGGCCTGAGCGGGTCTCCGGTCGGGTTCGCGGTCTGTAGGCCGCGCCGGTGTTCTGTGTAATACTCCGGCTTAGGATTTGACGTTTTCAGGCAGCTTTCTGGCGCAAACCAGTTAGGAAACTGCCTGAAAACACGCTCATATCTGATGTTGGGATCACACTCAGGATAAGGCATCCGACCATGACAGTTCTCGACCAGGAAATGATTGCAAATGTGCTGCGCCCGATTGAGGTAGCCAACGGCCTGCCCAACGCGTTCTACACTGACCCGGATGTCTATGAAGCGGAAAAGCGGGTGCTGTTTGCCTCGACCTGGGCCTGTGCCGGGTTTGCCAAGGACGTGCCGAATAAGGGTGATGCCAATCCGGTCACATTCCTGGGCCAGCCGCTGCTGGTCGTGCATGGCGAGGACGGCACGGTCCGGGTGTTCCAGAACGTCTGCCGGCATCGCGGCATGATACTGGTTGAGGAAAAGACAACCCTGCGCTCTGCCATCCGCTGCCCGTATCATTCCTGGTGTTATAATTTCGACGGCTCTCTGCGCACCACACCGCATGTCGGCGGGCCGGGGAAGAATCTGCATGACTGCATCAAGCGTGAGGAACTGGGGCTGATTGAAGTGCGCTCGCATATCTTCTTGGACGCCATCTTCGTCAACCTGGACGGCGATGCACCGGACTTTGAAACCCATGCTGCAAAGCTGCTGGAGCAGTGGAAGGAATTTGCCGGCAGGCCGCTGTTTCACGGCGGTCCGGACTCATCCTTTACCCTTGAGGTTGACTGCAACTGGAAACTGGCGGTCGAGAACTATTGTGAGAGCTATCACCTGCCATGGATCCACCCGGGACTGAATTCCTACTCCAGGCTCGAAGACCACTATCACATCATGCAGCCGGGCCATTACTCCGGCCAGGGCACCGTCGTCTACAATCCGAAACTGGATGACAGCGGCCGGGCGTTTGCTGATTTCGAAGGTCTGTCGGACAAGTGGGACACCGGCGCCGAGTACATCTCGTTTTATCCGAACGTGCTGTTCGGTGTGCATCGTGATCATGTGTTTGCGATCATGCTTGACCCGCAGAGCAATGGCAAAACCATAGAGCGCATCGAGATCTACTACACGTCTCAGGATATGTGCGGCGATGGTATGGCCGACCTGCGCGAGAAAAACGCCGAGATGTGGAAAGGTGTTTTCGAGGAAGACATTTTCGTGGTCGAAGGCATGCAGCGCGGCAGGTCTGCCTCGCTTTATGACGGTGGCAAGTTCTCACCGGTCATGGACCCGCCAACGCACCGGTTCCACGAATGGGTTGCGGCCCGCTTTGCCGGCAAATGAGCGACGAAAAACGCCTGCAGCGCGATATGCTGCAGGCGCACGAGAACAGCGATCTGTCAGCCTTGGCGCTTCTGTACCTTGAAGCAGCCGAGCTGCGCGAAGGCGAAGGCGACATTGATGCGGCGTGTTTCTTCTACACACACGCCTATGTCTATGCGCTCGACTGTGGTGACAGGTCAGTTGCCGATACGGCGCGAGCCAGGTTGAAACGCCGCGGGCGTGACAGTTAGTCGGGGGTTCAGGAGCCAGATACCAGTGTGACGGTGGTGGCGCCGACGGCCGCAACCGCTGCGATCACGGCGAGTTTTGGTGATCCGGTTCGACGGGATTGATCCGACATTACCTTCAGCCAGAGTTCTTGTTCCTTATCGGTCTTCATCTTCTTTTCTTTCTGTTTTCGCGTCGCAATCAGCACGACACGACGTCATTGTGATCCAGCTCATTTCGCCCACCTGTAACGCGTCATATGGGCTGTGGGTTCACTGGTTTTACGGTCGTGAGAACAACTGTTTATCAAGAATATGTGATCGGCATTTGCGGGCCGCCTTGCGGTTTGATTGTTTTGACCGTTTTGCGCCCGGCTTTCTGGGTCTGGCCTGTTTTCTCATTTCATCCTCCCGTCAGACCACCACAATAGGCGAGCCGGATTTTACCCGCTCATAGAGATCGATGGCGTCCTGGTTGATCATGCGCACGCAACCGCTGGAGACCGCCTTGCCGATGGACTCCGGTTCATTGGTGCCATGCAGGCGGTACAGCGTGTCCACCTTGCCTTCGAAGATGTACAGCGCCCGTGCGCCCAACGGGTTTTCAAGCCCCGGCGGCATGCCGCCATTGCGCACGCTCCATTTTTCCAGCTCCGGGTCGCGTGCAATCATCGTGTCCGGTGGCGTCCAGGTCGGCCACGGCCGCTTCCACGCCACCCGGGCCCGTCCCGACCATTCGAATCCGGCGCGTCCCAGCCCCACGCCGTAGCGCATGGCGGACCCTGCCGGTTCGACCAGGTACAGGTGGAACTTGCTGGTATCGACAATCAGCGTGCCGGGTTTTTCGACCGTGTCGTAACTTACCCGCTTGCGCCGGTAATCCGGTGCCAGTATCGCTGGATCGATGGCCGGCAGCGGAAACCGTTCATCAGGCCGCGCCGAGTACTTGGCGGCAAAACTACCGTCCGGTGCCAGGTCGGGCCGTGGTGCCTGCGCAGAGGGCCCATAGGTGTCTTTCGGGATCGTGTTGCAGCCGGCAAGCGCCAGTGCCGCGAACCCGGTACCGATTTTGGCGAAGTGTCGCCGTGATAGGGATTTCGTCATTTCAGAAGCATCCTGAGTATTGCGAGACGGCACCCGTCGCTCGTGTTCCGAAGCGGAAAACGGGATTGGTCATTGATGATGATGTCATTGATCACGTGAACAGATTGCACTGCCATTGCTTCGCGCAGACGGACAGGTCCGGCTGCCTCGAAACACGGTTCACATGCACAAGATCTCAGGCTCGCGGAGGCGGCGGGTCGACAGGCCGGATGGTTGAGACAGTGGAAGTGTCGTTCATCGGCAGATGATCGACAAAGGCAGCACACGAGGTGTCAGCCACCTTGCCCATCACCGCCTTGCAGTCCGATTTGTGCGACTGCCGCTGGTGGGTGGCGATGTCATGTTTGTCATCGCAATCGGTTGCCTTGACAATCGTGGCAGAAAGCCCGGATACGAGGGTGAGTTCCGAGAAACTGTCGGTGGTCGGCATGGCATAGGCTGGCGCGCGCTCAAAATGTTTGAGCGACATGGTCAAGACCAGCGCGAATATCAGCATTACTCGTACCATGTGTAGGACATAACGGTGAGCGCTTAACAATTCCATAGCGCTGTCATCACTCTGTCGTGAGCAGCAAACGTCCATTCGCGCTGTTCAAGCAGCAGGCCGCACATATGCCTGAATTCTGCTTCTTGCAGGGCGCATGTGCCTTCGCTGACCAGACGTCACGCAACCTGTGCCGGTTTGTGGACAGCCACGCCGGCCATCACGAGTAAGACACCAATAATATCCTGCAGGGTCGGGATCTGGGCCAGTACAATCGCGGCGATGATTGTAGCGGTCGCCGGCAGCAGCGCCAGCAGTAAAGCAAACGAAGACCGCGGCAGCCGCGACATGGCGAGTTGGTCGCAGATATAGGGTATCACCGAGGAGCAAATGCCGACACCGATACCGGCCAGCACCAGCTTTAAGGTTCCGAACGCCTGCAAGGCTTCCATGAAACCGATCGGCATCAGCAGCATGAAGGCGATGAACATGGCCGCGCCAAGCCGGTCCACGCCACCGCTTGCCCCGTCCTCGGCCGCTTTGTGACCCAGCACGATGTACGCAACGAACATGGCGCCATTCAAAGCGGCCCAGAACAGGCCAATTGGATCGGTTGACCACGTCACGTCTATCAGGATGACAACACCCAGAACCGCCAGGACGAGTGCGGCGGCATTGCGGCCGGTGCGCAGGCCGTAAAGGGCAACGCCGATGGTGCCGACGAACTCCATTGCCGCCACCAGGCTCATCGGCAGCCGGTCAAGCGCCAGGTAGAACGCGGTATTCATCACCGCCAGGCAGACGCCGAGACC
>JBPCVV010000125.1:0-4706 GCA_051010195.1 Anderseniella sp.
CGGAAGCCTCATCGGAACAGGCAAGGCTCGCCTACAGCAGCGAAATCGACGGGGTGAACACGACAGTCGCCCGGCTGGAAGCCGATCTGCGCAAAGCCGAATTCGATCTGGCTCAGACCCAGGTCCGTGCCCCGTCAGACGGCCACGTCACGGCCACGACCTTAAAGCCGGGGCAGCGCGTAGGCAATCTGCCGATCAGGTCCTGGATGGCGTTCCTGCCCAAGGCGGAGAGTGTCGTTGCCGTCGCCATCCCGCAGACGCGTCTGCGCCATATCAAGGTGGGTCAGTCCGCCGAGGTGACGTTCGCGGCACAGCCTGGCGAAATTGTGCCGGCAAAGGTTCAGGCCATTGTCGATATGAACGTTTCAGGCCAGCTGCCTCCGAATGGCGTTCTGCCGTCGCTTGCCTCGCACTTTCAGACGAACGAAACCATGGGCGTAATCCTCCGTCTCGACATACCGCAGCCGGAAGTGCTCGCTTTGCCCGGCGGCGCGGATGGGACAGCGGCCATCTACACGGAGTCAGTCGCAGCCACTCACGTCATCCGCAAGGTGATGATCAGGATGGACGCCCTGATGAACTACCTGATGCCGTTTTGAGGTTGGTGGTTCTGGAACCCATTGTCAGCGTATGGAGGAAAGGTACGGCGATTTTTGGCACGAAATGCGCGTGCTGAACCTCAGTGACGCGTCCGCTTTATATTTGAAACTTGCCACTCGGCTCATGTCGGCAATTAGCGCGCAGCCGAATTTGAAAGGCCTAGGCCGCACTTCCGGAACGGGTCAGAAGCGGACACTAGGGCACCCAAGATCCATGGTCGCTTTGTCCGCTGTGCGGACATCCGCCCTGTCGACAAGCGCCTGACACACACTACATTGCAGCTAAGGTCGGCAGAGAGCCCTTTCAAGGCGTTTGCCATGCGGGGCGTGATATCCGCAATGTACCAAGAAGCGACGCTGGGAATTGTGAACGATGCCCCTGACGGCAGAAGTCCATCTGGTTGTCTTTTGCCTGATACCGCTATGTGCCAAAGTGCTGACGGCATTGGCAAACCGATCAAGTATAGTCTAAGTTATCTAGCTTGATTGGCCTGTTCGGCGTGCAGAAAAAAATAGTCTCCGACACAAATCAGTTTGTATCGCCTTCAAGCTCAAAAGAATCAGGGAAGAACAACAGCCAGCCGGATTCCCCGGAACTTGTCAGAATATTGGGAGGGTTTGTGGTGTTTTTATCGATCTTGCGGATTTTGCGATTTGCATTGCTGTTCGTTGCAGTATCGCCGGTTTGGGCCAAAGACATCGTTAAGTTTGGTCAAAAGGAGTACAAGGTCATCGGGATTGCGGTCTCCAAGAGCAGCAGCGCCCGTCTAGCACGATTTGACGATAAAGATCCTGAGATCCTGAAGAAATATATTTATCTGCCGGCTGGTACTATTCTGTTCCTGCTTGATCGTTTCGAAAGAGATCCGCGCAAGTATCAGCTGGCTGTCTCAGAGCATGGGATGCCGCTATATGTACTGCCGCGGCTGAACTACTTCCCAAAGAGCCGTTTCACCAACATGAAGGGCGAATACGTGGCGATTCCGAGGGAAAAAATTCCATTGAAAACAAAGAAATATAGCGCGATCACCCTGACGCCATCCGAAGTCTATAGTATGGAGTTCCGCGATCCCCCAAATATCGCGATTACCATTGATCAGGCAAAGATGTCGGACAAATACAAAGGTGATGAAGTCATCGAGGTCGAAGAGGATAAATTTGCTTATGTATCGCTACCAGTCGCGGTGGGCCGGCAACTTCCAACGCCAACGCAGATATATGACTTTAATTCCGCTCTTGAAGACATTTTGAAGGGGGTTGCCGATAAGGATTTGGACAAGCTCAAACAGTTCAAAGACTATATTTCGGGCCGCTTCGTTACGCGCAAGGAGTGCCAAGACGAGATCAACTATGGGCTTAATCTTGATGCTGGCCTGGCGGCGGAGTTCGACACGTGGCTATCTCCCATCGAGGCTAAACTGGCCCTAAGCGGTACTTTTAAGGCGACTCGAAAACACAGTGTTGGAACCGAATTCACAATAGAACGGTTCGCCATTGGAGATAGGATCTATGAGATCAAGGATGAGGGTGTTGCGTCAAACTGCGTGAACCTCGAAGAAAATAGACGTATCCGCATCGCCGCCGGTCGGATCATTGCACAACTTAATACCCAGGACGCCACGGATCTGAAGCTCAAAACTGACCCGAAAGGCCGGATAATCTATACGTGCCGCGATGAGTACCTGAAAGTAGAGAAGACCCTCCGAGACCAGGAGCTTCGCGAAGGTCCCGCTCGACTGCTGATGTCGCGCTTTACAATCTATGAGGATGTCCGCAACGCGGCGAAGTGCAAGCCGGCGGACTGATCCACCGTATCCGTCGCATCACCCGCATTCTCCATGTTTTGGGAGTTTCATGAGGACTGTGCGCAAGTGGGCATGTCAATGTCGGAAATGTCCGCACTGCTGCCATTTTTTTTCGCAACACGCGCCTGATCCAGGCTGCACTTCGGCGGAAGGCCGTTTCGAGCCTGGAGTTACTGTATCTGGTCTGAGTCCAGTCGGTACTGCGCGACCAGTTGGTCGAAATTTTCGGGCTCGGTCTCATGGCAGATGGCGTCGCCGATCAGTGGTAAAACCCATGGCTGCGCACTTCTGGTCCAGATGTGAGCTATTGGCGGTATCTCACCGATTTTATCCAAGGACCCTCCTTTCACGCTGAGGGTATCCGACTGGTCCGGGAATGCGTGATAGATGCGTGTGCCGCAATCGGGGCAAAGAGTGCAGACTTTTTCGCTTCCGCTATCGCCCCTGGTTTTCCAGGTCAGCAATGCACCGGAGGTCAGTGTGAATGCGCTGGCGGGGAACCAGACGGACATGCCAAAGGCACTGCTCGACTGCTGCTGGCAATCGGTGCAATGACAACAATAGGCAACAATCGGATTGCTGTTTATATCGTAGCGAATTTTGCCGCATTGGCAGCCGCCTGAAAACATCATCGCAAAGTCACCCCATTTTTCAAAAATTGGATTTTACGCCCGGAGCCGGTCTAGCTGCCAATTCGAACTGATAAGATATCCCAAGGGCCGCTTCGTCCCGCATCGCCGTCACTTGCCTGCGGCCGGGCAAACAGGCCCTGACCGCATCAGTTTGCGGATCTGGTCCTGGCAGCGCTGGGCTGCAAATTCGATGAACAGCCGCACTTTGGGGTCCTGGAAGCGCTTGTGCGGATACAGGCAGGCCAGTTGCGCATCGACCGGCGGGGTGTCCTCCAGCAGTGGGACCAGCCGGCCGGTTTGCAGATGATCGGCGATTTCGAACTGCGGCCGGTTGATGATACCGTGGCCGTGCAGGGCCCATTCGATCAGTACGTCGCCGTCATCGGAGTCAAACTGTCCCTTCACCTCATAGCGGGCCGGTCCGGTGGGCATCTGCAGGGTCCAGTAGAACTCCTTGGAGCCGGGGAACCTGAGCAGCAGGCAATTGTGATCGCCGCCTAGCAGGTCTTCCGCCTGCACAGGAGCGCCACGCTTTTCAATGTAGTCTGGCGCCGCGCATATCACACGCCTGCATTCCATCAGGCCGCGCATGCGCAGGTTTGAATCTTCTATCGTTCCGAGTCTGAATGCTACATCGAGGCCCTCGCTTGTCATGTCGACATGGCGATCAGACAGCCGCAACCGCACCTGGACATCCGGGTAGGTGTTTTGGAATTCCGGGATCAGCGGCGCAATCAGGCGCTTGCCGATGCCGAGCGGCGCGGTGACGTGAATAACGCCCTTGGGATTGCCGGAAATGTCGGCAACGGCGGCTTCTGCTTCCTGGACCGCCTCGAGAATTTTGACGGTGCCGTCATAGAACACGCGGCCGTGCTCGGTGGGCGTCAGTTTGCGGGTGGTGCGGTTGAACAGCCGCACGCCAAGATACTTTTCCAGTTCGCGAATGCGGTTGCTTGCAACGGCAGGTGACACCCGCTGGTCACGGCCGGCAGCCGACAGACTGCCCAGCTCAAACACACGAACGAAGACCTTGATGTTCTCCAGGTAGGACATGGGTGTAGGTTACTATTATCAATGAAATATTGAAAGTGTTTGGCGATAGCCTCTGTTTTCATAGACAATGATGTCTGTCATTCTTATCGCGATCAACCGGGAGGAAGTCCGCTCATGTTCGATTATCCGATAGTGTGGGAATGGCTGTCGTTTGCGGCCCGCTGGCTACATGTGATCACCGCCATCGCCTGGATCGGATCGTCGTTCTATTTCATTGCGCTGGACTTAGGATTGCGCAAGGCGCCGGGAATGCCGGCCGGCGCGCACGGCGAGGAGTGGCAGGTGCATGGCGGCGGGTTCTACCATATCCAGAAATACCTGGTGGCGCCGGAGCGCCTGCCTGAGCACCTGACCTGGTTCAAGTGGGAAAGCTATGCCACCTGGCTGTCCGGCTTCGCGCTGATGTGCATCGTCTACTATGTGGGCGCTGACCTGTACCTGATCGACCAGAGCGTGTTCGAGCTGAGCCCCGCTCAGGCAATCGGCGTGTCGCTCGCGTCCATCGTGTTCGGCTGGCTGGTCTATGACTTGTTGTGCCGGTCGCCGTTGGGGCGCAGCAGTACCGGGTTGATGGTCGTGCTGTTCGCCATTCTCGTGGCCATGTCCTGGGGCTATAC
>JBPCVV010000126.1:0-20302 GCA_051010195.1 Anderseniella sp.
ATGTTAAACAGTTCAACCTCGTCAGCCGCAGCCATAACCACGAAATTCGGCAGCGTTGTCAGGTATGACACGTCAAACGAGCCCGCGTGAGTTGGCCCATCAGCACCAACCAGACCCGCCCGGTCCATTGCAAAACGCACAGGGAGATTTTGAATGGCCACATCATGCACCACCTGGTCATAGGCGCGCTGCAGGAATGTGGAATAGATCGCCGCAAAAGGCTTGAACCCTTCTGTCGCCATGCCAGCGGCAAAGGTTACCGCATGTTGTTCTGCGATACCCACGTCGAACGTGCGGTCCGGGAAATGTTCTTCAAACTTGTCGACGCCGGTACCGGACGGCATGGCCGCCGTAATGGCGATGATTTTCTCATCTTTCTCGGCGTGCGAGATCAGCGAGCGGGCAAAAACGGAAGTATAGCTCGGTGCGTTAGACTTGCCCTTTTTGACATCGAACGTGACCGGGTCGAACTTGCCGACCGCGTGGTGCTTTTCCTTGTTGGTGTCAGCGAACGGATGGCCTTTGCCTTTTTCCGTCACGACATGCAACAGGACCGGGCCGACTTCCTTGGCTTCACGAATGTTCTCCAGGATCGGCACCAGGGTTTCAAGGTTGTGACCGTCAACCGGGCCGACATAGTAAAAGCCCAGTTCTTCAAACAGCGTGCCGCCCATGACCATGCCGCGGGCGTATTCATCCACCCGCTCAGCTGCGGTGCGCAGCGTCTTGGGAAATTTCTTCGACAATTGCAGGGCGATGTCACGCAGGGACAGGAACGGATGGGTGGATACAAGCCAGGACAGGTAGTTGGTCAGCGCTCCGACGCCTGGCGCAATCGACATGCCGTTGTCGTTCAGGATAACCAGCATGCGGCTGTCCCGGGCGCCGGCATTGTTCATTGCTTCGTACGCCATCCCGGCGCTCATGGATCCATCCCCGATAACCGAAATGACGTGGTTGTCGGCGCCCTTCAGGTCCCGGGCGACGGCCATGCCGAGGCCGGCCGAAATGGAAGTGGAGGAGTGTGCTGCTCCAAAAGGATCATACTCACTCTCGGCGCGCTTGGTGAATCCATACAGCCCGTCGGACTGGCGGATCTGGCGGATGCGATCCCGGCGGCCGGTCAGAATCTTGTGCGGATAGGCCTGGTGGCTCACGTCCCATATCAGCCTGTCGGCCGGCGTATTGTAGACGTAGTGCAGTGCCACCGTCAGCTCAACGACACCCAGGCCTGCCCCGAAGTGTCCACCTGACTCAGATGCCGCATCAATAGTCTCGGCGCGCAATTCGCTGGCTATTTGCAGCAAATCCTCATGCTTGAGCCGTCTGAGGTCGGCAGGATAGGAAATGGTGTCAAGCAGTGGTGTCGATATTGGCATGTCGGCTCTTTTGTCTTTTTACGTTGTCGTCAACCAGTCAGGCGCGTCGGCACTTTAATTAGGTACGGCACCGCCCAAGTGCAAATGCGTGGCCCGCGTCATGACGCAGTCGCATCACAAGACTCCGCTGTTTATACCAATATGGCATGCGAGCCAACCTCTGCCTTGGTCGCGTCTTTCAAACTTTAGTCAGGAGCATGCATCACCGCCCCCATCTCTGTTAGAACAGCCCCTTTATGGCACCTTTGAGGCCATAAAGCATGAATTGCGGTTTGGACAATTCAACTCTTGTGGCCACCGGATCTTCGTGTTTCAGCTTGTCAACCAGTTTCCAGGCAATGGAAATGATGACACCGGATTCCATTGCCAGTGATTTGCTCTTCAGTTTTCCCGGTAGTTTGTCGGCTTGTCTGAGCAGGATTTCGGTGCCGTCAAGGCACTTCATCTGGACTGCACGCAGGGCAGGCGGCGAAGCTGTTTCCCGCAACATGTCAATGCTGGCTCCGGTCTCTTCGCACCAGTCCAGCGGCAGGTAACACCGGTCCAGGTCACGCAGATCGTCTGCACAGTCCTGCAGGTGGTTGATCACCTGCAGCGCATTGCACAGTGCATCGGAATACTCGAAGTGTGCCTTGTCCTCGCCGTGCAATTCCAGCAGATAGCGGCCGACCGGCGAGGCCGAGCGAAGGCAATAGTCGATCAGGTCATCCCATGTCTTGTAGCGGCTCTTCACCGCATCCTGCCGGAATGCCGATACCAGGTCGCTGCCGTGAGCCAGGTCGACGTCGGTTTCCAGCATACTGGCCCGCAGCGCCGTCGCCTTGGCGACTGCTTCATCCGGTTTTCCGGTGCGCCCCAGAAGCGCATCATCCATGGCGTTGAGGCCGGCAATCTTGTCCTGCGGCAACGCATCGGGGTTGTCGGCGATGTCGTCGATGGCCCGGGCAAACGCATAATATGTCATCACGTGCGGACGAAGCCGTTTCGGCAACAGGAATGATCCGACCGGAAAATTCTCGTCCGCTGCACCCTTGCCGGATGGCGTTTCAACTGTTTTTGCAACCTCGCTCATTGAGACTCGCACATGCCAATCAGCACGCGGGTCATGTCGCTTGCCTTGTCGGCCAGATGACGGACAACCGTGAAATGGTCATCATTGTCCACGCTGCGCCAGTTGCACTTTATGCCGGCACCGCCCCAGCATGCGGCCAGGGTTTCGCTCTGGCGATGGAACTCGCGCGATTCAGCGCCACCTACCCAGGCTTCGAAGTGGCCGTGCCGCGGGGTCGGCCACAGGAGAGGACTGCACGCAATGGAAATTTCCCGGTCAATGCCGATACGCTGGTTGATGCCTGTCGGCATCAACGGGCGCAGGTCATACAGGCCACTGATGCCCAGGCCGGCGCTGACCAGTTTGTCGGGGCCGCCAAGGCTTTCCCAGTCGGTTGCAAACATGGCCGCGGCCAGATGTCCGCCGGCCGAATGCCCGGCGACCACAAGCCTGCGGCCATGTTCCCTCCACAAGGTGACGCATAGCTTGCGCATGTCATCGATAATGTCGCGCACGTTGACGTCCGGCGCCAGCCGGTAGGACGGGATTGCCATGTCGAGCCCGTGTGCCGCCACCCCGGATGCCATGTGTGAGAATGACGACCGGTCCAGTGCCTGCCAGTACCCGCCATGCACGAACACTACTACAGGTGCTTCGTCACGCCCGTTGGCCGGGAAAAAATCGAATTTCTGCCGCTCGTGATCGCCATAGGAAATGTCCGGATCACACTCGGCCGCCGCGCGATAGCTCGCAGCATCGCTGACCCATCCGGCAATTACCTGTTCATGGTCAGGCACCCGGGCGCGATTGTTGTACTCAGCCTCGAAATCGATCATCTTCAAACCCTTTGACCCACCCTAAATGTCAAACTCCTCGATTGTCTCGACCGCTGTGCGCAACGCTTCGGACCATTTCGCCGAGATGGAGCGGAAATATGGATCATCCTGTTCAATGCGCCGCACCCGATCAATGGTCAGTTTGCCGGTATTGTAGACGACCATGTCGATGGGCATGCCGACAGACAGGTTGGAGCGAATGGTTGAATCGAACGATAACAAGACCAGCTTTGCTGCTTCGCCCAGCCGCATGTCCTGGTTGGCCACCCGGTCGAGAATCGGCTTGCCGTACTTGTGCTCGCCGATCTGGAAAAACGGGGTGTCGTCCTTGGCCTCGATGAAATTGCCCTCGGAGTACATCTGGTAGAGCTTTGGCTCTTCCTGTCCGATCTGTCCGCCGAATATGAAAGACGCTGAAAACGCATCGCCGCTCAAGCCCTGGTCAACGTGGTCCTGGCGGACCATCTTGAGCGTTTCGCCGACAAGCTTTGCCGCCTGGAACATGTTTGTCACGGTTTTAAGACTGCCATTGGTCTCTTCATCGTCCGGGTTGTCGAATTTTTCTTCCAGTATGGCCACAACGGCCTGTGTGACGGCGAGATTGCCGGCCGACATCATCATCAACACCCGCTCGCCGGCCACTTCGAACGTCTGCAGCTTGCGAAACGTGGATATGTTGTCGAGGCCGGCATTGGTCCGGGTATCGGCCGCCATAACCAGGCCGCGGTCAAGTTTCAGGCCAACACAATATGTCATGAAGTTACCGGTTGCTGGGCAGGGGTTGCGGAATTACCGGTAACCTACTGCTCGGCGATGCTTTCAACAAGCACTTCTACATCCATCCGTTCGGCGCTTGCCGAAAGGCCGCGGCGAACGCCTTTTGCCGGTGTGGCGCCGGAGACATCCATGCCGACTGCCACCCGCACATAGCGCTCATCAGGGCTGAGCTGGTTTGAAACGTCAAACCCCACCCATCCCAGATTGTCCACATGGGCCTCCGCCCAGGCATGGCTTGCCTCGGCCAGCTCGTTTTCGCCAACAACCATGTAACCGGAGACATAGCGCGCCGGCACACCCAGTACTCGAGCGGCTGAGATAAACACGTGGGCGTGGTCCTGGCACACACCCTTGCCCTCACGCATGGCGTCGGCGGCAGAGGTGTGTTCATCGGTGGCGCCGATGGCATAATCCACCTTGGCCAGAACGGCGGCTGAAAGGGAATGCAGTTGCTCCAGGCCCGACAGATGGTCCTGGGCTTGCGCCAGCGCCTTGATGGCCGCACTGGCCTCGGTCGCCGGCGTACTTGCAAGATAAGCCTGGATTGGCACCGAGCCGGCTCCATGGCCCGTCACACCGGCTGTATCGGCTGTTCTGACGGTTCCAGCGGCAATAACCGTGACCTCCGCCAGATCGATCGGCGGCGTTGTCACGTGGGCCACATTGCCGTACGCATCGACATACTCAAGGGCGCCTTCCATCCCCGGTGCCTCGATGGTCCAGTCAAGCACTGATTGGCTGGCAGTATCCTGTGGTGTCAGGTACAGCCGCTGTACCAGGTGGGAGCCCGGGTTTTCATAATGATAGGTTGTTGCGTGGCGGATACGGATTTTCATGGGAAATTGTACGCACCTGCAATTTCGGAAGTCAGCCGGTTGTTTCTGGCAATGAAATCCGAAAGGAATTCATGCAGTCCGTGCTGGAAAATTTTTTCCATGTTCGCATTTTCCAGCATGTTCATGGTTTCATTGGCTGTTTCATGACAGGGCAACGTGCCGTCTCCATACTCTTTTTCAATCTCCGACAGGGCGTTGTTGCTGATCCAGTCATAGCAGAACAGCAATGACCGCGGCATGGCCGGGTTGAGGATCAGAAACTGCGCCACATTCCAGGGTTTGTAATTGGCGTCCCTGTAAGCCCATCTGTAGGCCCGGTGTGCCGACACTGAACGCAACAGGGAAGCCCATTGCTGTCGGTCGATCGAGCTACCCGGTCCGGAGCCGCGCGGCAGCAGGATATGGTATTTTACGTCCAGTATCCGCGCGGTGTTGTCCGCCCGCTCAATAAAGGCGCCTGCCTGGCAGAAGTGAAAGCTGTCCTGGCGAAGGGCGGTGCCCAGCATGGCACCGCGAAACAGCATTGAGCGCTGTTTGATCCAGTCGAGAAAGCCCGGCAGCTTGTCACTGGACAACTGGCTCATGCGCAAGGATGACAATTCATTCCAGGTGGCATTGAGGGATTCCCAGACGTCGCGGCTCAACGCCGTGCGCACCGCGCGGCCGTTATTGCGTGCCGTCTCCATGCTGGAGCGGATGCTTGAGGGATTTTCCCGGTCGAGTACCAGGTGCTGGATGACGTTGGCCTGGCTGGCGGCGTCGTATTTGTCCGCAAACGTTGCCTCGCAATGAGCGCTCCGCAGTGTCGAACTCCAGTCATCCTGGTGCGCGCGGAACGGTTTCGGCATCAGCGAAATGCGATAGCTCACCTCGATCAGGCGTGCCATGTTTTCAGCGCGCTCCATGTAGCGTGCCATCCAGAACAGGGATGCAGCGGTGCGTCCTAAAAGCATCAGTCCTCCAGCACCCAGGTGTCCTTGGTGCCGCCTCCCTGGCTGGAGTTGACCACGAGCGATCCCTGTTTCATTGCCACCCGGGTAAATCCGCCCGGGGTAATGCGCAACCGGTCGCCGGTGAGCGCAAAGGGCCGCAAATCCACGTGCCTGGGAGCCACCCCGGATTTCACGAAAGTCGGGCATGAAGACAGCGCCAGTGTCGGTTGTGCAATGTAGTTGCCGGGCCGGTCTTTCAGGATCCGCCTGAAGGTGGCAATTTCCTTCTTGCTGGCGGTCGGTCCGACCAGCATGCCGTAGCCGCCGGACCCGTGCACTTCCTTCACCACCAGTTCTTCAAGATGCTCAAGCACATATGTCAGCGATGTACTGTCTGAACACCGCCATGTCGGCACATTGTTCAGAATCGGCGTTTCACCAGTATAGAACTCGACGATGTCCGGCATGAAGGAATAGACGGCCTTGTCGTCCGCGATGCCTGCGCCGGGCGCATTGACGATGGTCACCCGCCCGGCACGGTAAATGTCGAAAATGCCCGGTACGCCAAGTGTCGAGGACGGGTTGAAGGTCAGCGGATCAAGAAAATCATCATCGATCCGCCGGTAGACCACGTCTACCCGAACCGGCGACTGGGTGGTGCGCATATACAGCCAGCCGTCCTGAACGAACAGGTCATCGCCGGTGACAAGCTGCACGCCCATTTCATCAGCCAGGAAGGCATGCTCAAAAAAAGCCGAGTTGTAGATGCCCGGCGTCAGCACAACGCAGGTCGGCTCGCCGTCACAATGAGGAGGCGCCACGGAGTCCAGGGTCTCCCTGAGCAGCTCCGGATAATGTTCAATGGGCGCAACACGATGCTTGGCGAACAGGTCCGGAAACAGAAACATCATCGCCTCACGGTCTTCCAGCATGTAGGACACGCCTGACGGTGTGCGGCAGTTGTCTTCCAGCACGTAAAACTCGTTCGCACCCACGCGAACGATGTCGGTTCCGATGATATGTGAATAGACACTGCGGGCAGGGGAGTGGCCGGCCATCTGCGGCAGGTAAGCTTCATTCTGTGCAATGAGATCGCCCGGCACCTTGCCGGCCCGCACGATTTCCTGGCGGTGATACACATCATCGATGAACGCGTTCAGTGCGCCCACACGCTGCGCGATGCCGGCCTCAAGACGCCGCCATTCGCTTGCAGCGAAGATGCGCGGGATAATGTCAAACGGAATCAATCGCTCCGAGGCTTCTTCACTGCCATAGACGGCAAAGGTGATGCCGAGCCGGCGAAAGATGGATTCCGCTTCGCGAATCTTGGCCCGCAGGTCGCCCGGCGTCTGCGTTTCCAGCCACTTGTGAAGTAAGGTGTAAGGCGGGCGAACACTGCCGTCCGCTTCCAGCATTTCGTTGAAATTGTCTCCCATTGGCAACACTGTTGCGCAAATGTGACACATTCGAAAGCTCAAAATTTACGCACAGGTGATGCTTTTTTCATCCTGTTGCCAAGGCTCGCAGAATTGTGGCAGTGTTTTTTGATGTTCTACAGGATCGGCAAAACCGGGCATTTGGGCGGAACAGCCAAACGCGTCATACAAGACGAAGTGCTGCTGCATTGTGCCCGCATCGGATTCAATCCGTAACCTGCGCATTCCATGACTTTTTACAGTGTCCGGCGCCTTGAGCCCGCGCCTTTCTGTCAATCAGACTTGCGGAGTGTATCCATGAACAAGAACCTCAATATCGAAGAACTCGTAGCTGCCGACAACGCGCACCATTTCCACCCTTTCACCGACCACAAGGGCTTGCACGAAGACGGCGGCGCGCGCGTCATCACCCAGGCCAAGGGTGTCCATATATGGGACGGCAACGGCAACAAGCTGTTCGATGCCATGGCCGGGCTGTGGTGTGTGAACATCGGATACGGACGCAAGGAACTCGCCGACGTTGCCTACCGTCAGATGCAGGATTTGCCGTTTTACAACACGTTTTTCAAGACAACCACAGTGCCCACAACCCTGCTGGCGGAAAAGGTGGCCAGCCTGCTGCCTGACCGTTTCAACCAGATTTTCTTCGTCAACTCGGGGTCTGAAGCCAACGACACCATGGTGCGGTTCATCCGCCGCTACTGGGAAGTGCAGGGTCAGCCTGAACGCCAGCACATAGTGTCACGGCACCGCGCCTATCACGGTTCGACCTGTGTCTCGGCCTCGCTGGGCGGCATGTCTGCCATGCATGCCCAGGGCGGGTTGCCGTTGCCCAATTTCCATCATGTGCTGGAGCCTGACTGGTTTCAACACGGCGGCGATATGAGCCCGGAGGAGTTCGGCCTGAAGGCGGCAAAGGAAGTGGAAGCCAAGATCAGGGAACTTGGGCCTGACAAGGTCGCAGCCTTCGTGGGTGAGCCCATCCAGGGCGCCGGCGGTGTGATCGTGCCGCCCGACAGCTACTGGCCATATGTTCAGAAAGTATGCCGCGAACACGGAATTCCGATTGTAGCCGACGAGGTGATTTGTGGTTTCGGCCGCACCGGCAATTGGTGGGGCCATGAGACCATGGGCATTGACCCCGACATCGTGGTCATGGCGAAAGGTTTGTCGTCCGGCTATCAGCCGATCGGTGCTGTTGCAGTATCTGACAAGCTCATCAGTGATTTCTTTGAAAAAGGCGGTGAGTTTTTCCACGGCTACACCTATTCGGGCCATCCGGTTGCCTGTGCCGTTGCGCTCGAAAACATCCGTATCATGCAGGATGAAAAACTGGTCGAGCGCGCCGCAGCGATCGCGCCTTATGTCGAGGAAAAGATTGGTGCGTTGAGCGATCACCCGATCGTCGGCGAGGTTCGCGTCAAGGGATTGATCGGCGCGATCGAATTGGTCAGGGACAAGAAGACCCGGGCCCGCTTTGACGACCTTGGCCGTGTCGGGGGGATCTGCCGGGAGCACTGCTTTGACGTCAATCTCGTCATGCGCGCGTGTTGGGATACAATGGTTTTCTCGCCACCGCTGTGCATCACCGAGGCAGAAGTGGATGAATGGGCAAGCCTGACCCGCAAGGCGCTAGATGCCACACTGGAAGATGTGAAGGATGAAGTGGTGTAACTCTGGCGTTGGAAAAACCGAGGCACCAGCCATCGAAAACATTCGTTGAAACCGCCGATTTTGTGTTTAACATTCGCATCGGCAGGATGTTTTAGGGTGAATTTACATACGTTAAACAAGTAGATCAGGGAGTATCACAATGACATACACACCGAAATTCAGGGCATCGCGCCGATCCGTTCTCAAGGGAACGGGTGCGGCTTTTATCGGCCTCACCATGATGCCGCGTTTCGCCTTGTCCGAGGAAGAAAAGAAGCTCAACTTCTACAACTGGGACACCTATATCGGTGAGACCACGCTGGCCGATTTCAACAAGGCAACCGGCATCGAAGTGAAGATGGACCTGTATGCCGACAATGCCGAACTGTTTGCCAAACTGAAGGAAGGCAATCCGGGCTACGATGTGATCATTCCGACCAACGACTACGTTGAGCGCATGATTGCGGCCGGCATGCTGGATGAACTGGACAAGTCCAAGATCCCAAACGTGGCCAATATTGCCGATGGGTTCAAGGACGCGACATTCGATCCTGGCCGGAAGCATACGGTTCCATACATGTGGGGCACCATGGGCATCGGGTATCGCAAGTCCAAGGTCAAGGATGCTTCAAGCTGGAAGGCCGTGCTGGACAACGAAGAAAACGCCGGCCGCATCTCCTTGCTGGGCGACGGCGAGAGCGTGATTGGCGTTACGCTCCAGTATCTCGGTCATTCGCTCAACTCGGTTGTTCCGGCCGAGATGAAGGCGGCCGAAGAGTTGCTTATCAAGGGCAAGAAGGCCGTCAAGGTCTATGCGGACGACAACGGGCAGGACTTGCTGGCCTCCGGTGAAGTTGACCTGGCCATGGAGTGGAACGGCGACATCATCCAGGTGATGGCCGAGGATGACGATCTGAGCTACGCCGTGCCAAAGGAAGGCAGCCTGTTGTGGCAGGACTGCGTGTGCATTCCAAAGGGTGGCCCGCACCCTCAGAACGCTCACGCGTTTATCAACTACCTGCTTGATGCTGACGCCGGGGTGCACATCGCCGACACCATTCAGTACGCGACCGCAAATGCGGCAGCCAAGGCCAAGATGGATGCAAAATACACCGGAAATCCGGGCATCTTCCCGCCTGATGAAGTGATCGCCAAGTGCGAGTCTTCGCTCTATTCGGAAGAAAAGACCAAGCTGCGCAATGAATCCTGGACCCGTATCCAGGCAGCCTGATCCGATTTGACAATCATCGGGAAGGTCAGGTGAAGTTTACCTGACCTTCCTGTTTCAAGGTGCTGGGCGGGTGGAAAACTGGAAACAGAACAGGGCGGTATTCTGGGTAACGGCATTGCCCGGCGTGGTCTGGCTCCTGTTGTTTTTTCTGATCCCGCTTGCCCTGATCTGGGCCATGTCTTTCGGTGAAAAGACCTCGGTCATCGACATTGAAATTTCCGGCACACTGGCCAACTACGTCAGGTCATTTGAAGCCGTGTATTTGAAGATTATCTGGAAATCCATCTGGATCAGCGTGGTTGCGACGGCGGTGTGCCTGGCAATCGCCTATCCGGTGGCTTTCGGCATCTGTTTCTCACCGGCACGATGGCGTCCGTTGCTGCTGCTGCTGGTCATTCTGCCGTTCTGGATAAACCTGCTGATCCGTACCTATGCGCTGATCGCTGTATTCCGGACCCGGGGCACGCTCAATTTCACCCTGGAATGGTTCTGGAATCTGGCATTTCTGGACAAGCTGATCGGGCCGTTCCAGCCGCTGGAACTGCTCTACAACAACGGCGCAGTGATTGTCGGCATGGTCTACGTGTTCATGCCGTTCATGGTATTGCCGCTGTATGCCACCATAGAACGGCTGGACCGGTCTTATCTTGAAGCCAGTCTTGATCTCGGCGCCGGCCAGTGGCGGACTTTCTTTTCGGTCACCGTGCCGCTGACCATGCCGGGCATCATTTCAGGCATTATCCTGGTGTTCATCCCCATGCTTGGCATGTTCCTGGTGCCGGACCTGCTCGGTGGCACCAATGCCATCATGATCGGCAATGTCATCACTGATCAGTTCAAGGCCGCCAATGACTGGCCGTTCGGCGCAGCGCTGTCATTCCTGTTGATGTACGTGACTTTTGCAGCCCTCGCATTGCGGGCCTTTATCGGTGCGCGCATGAAGGGCGGAGTAGGGATCTGAGATGGCAGGACGCAAGTCGAAACGCGGGCCCCTGGAATACGGCAAGTCCCCCTGGCTGATCGGGTTCGGCCTGATCACTTTCGTCCTGCTCTATGCCCCCATAGCGCAGCTGATCGCCTTCAGCTTCAATGATTCAAAACGCAATATCGTGTGGCGCGGGTTCACCACCAAGTACTATGCCAAGGCGTGGAATGACGCTTCCCTGGTTGAAGCCTTTGTCAATTCCATCACCATCGCGGTCATGTGCACCATGGTCGCCACCATTATCGGCACGGCAACTGCACTGTGGCTGTGGCGTTTCCGGTTTCCGGCCAAGTCCGTCGCGGAAGGCGTCATGGCGCTGCCCATCGTTATTCCGGAAATCTGCATGGGTGTTGCGGTGCTGGTCATGTATTCCCGCGTCGGCAACTGGATGCGCGGGTTCGAGGCCGGTCCCATTCACTGGTGGAACGAGCTGTTCTCCTTGTGGCCGCTGAACCTCGGGGCCATAACCGCGGCTCACATCGCCTTCAGTTTTCCGTTTGTGGCAGTTGTGGTCCGGGCCCGGCTGACCGGGTTCAACCGAGAATTTGAAGAGGCCTCCAAGGACCTCGGCGCCAGTGAGTGGCAAACCTTCTGGAACGTGGTTCTGCCGTTCATGATGCCCGGTGTCATTGCCGGCGCGCTGTTGTCATTCACGTTGTCGCTGGACGACTTCGTCATCACGTTTTTTACCGCAGGACCGGAAACCAACACGTTCCCGGTCAAGGTCTACTCACTGGTCCGCCGCGGTGTGTCGCCTGACATCAATGCAGCCTCGACCGTGCTCATCATCATCACGCTTGTAGCCACAATCATCGCCATGCGCATGCAGGCACCATCGAAAACCGAAGGGTAGGTAAACCGATGACAAGGCCCATTATCTCCATCAGCAATGTCACCAAGCGCTATCCGGGCGTTGTGGCAGTGGATAATGTTTCCTTCGACATCATGCCCAACGAATTTTTCGCACTACTCGGTCCGTCGGGCTGCGGAAAGACCACCTTGCTGCGCATGATTGCCGGGCTTGAGACATCCGGCACCGGCGACATCATTGTCGACGGGCAGAACATGGAAGGCGTGCCGGCCAACAAGCGGCCGGTCAACATGGTGTTCCAGTCCTACGCCGTGTTTCCGCATATGACGGTGCGCAACAATGTTGCCTATGGCCTGAAGGTAACCGGCGTCGCCGCGTCCGAAATCGCCCCCCGCGTTGAAGAAGCGCTTGAAATGGTTCAGATGGGCCCAATGGCGGACCGCAAGCCTGACCAGCTTTCCGGCGGGCAGCGTCAGCGAGTTGCATTGGCCCGCGCGCTGGTGAAACGGCCGAAAGTCCTGTTGCTCGATGAGCCCTTGTCGGCACTCGATGCCAAACTGCGCGAGCACATGCAGCTTGAACTGGCGCGCCTGCAGCAGGTTATAGGTATCACCTTTATTATCGTCACCCATGACCAGGACGAGGCCCTGTCGATGGCGGACCGGATTGCGGTTATGGAAAAAGGTGGCGTTCGCCAGATCGCCGGACCGGAAGAACTTTACGAAAAACCGCACTCGCGCTTCGTGGCCGACTTTATCGGCAAGATCAACCTGATCGATGCAACGGTGACCGGAACGTCCAAGGCCGGGGTAACTTGCCTGGCAAAGGGCCTGGGCAGGGTCGTAGTGCCGCATGACGGAACCGCCACAGGCAGCGTGTCGCTGGCGGTCCGGCCGGAAAAACTCATCCTATCCGAGACGGAACCGGCGTCCGGGTCTGACATCTGCGCCAGGGGCGTCATTCGTGACGTCGCCTATTATGGTGACGTCAGCAACGTGTTTGTCGCCTGCGCGGACGGGCTGGAACTTGCGGTAAATGTGCAAAACGACCGCGCCGCAGCCGGTTTGCTGGAAAACGGCCGCGACGTTCATGTAAGCTGGCATCCATCCGATACCCTCATCCTGCAGGAGTAAAATTCGTGTCGACACCCAAATCATCGCTGGGCGATGCAGCGTTCCGCCGCAAGGATCTCATGGGATCCTCGATTGAGGCCAGTTATGCCGGAGCCCTGTCTTTCCTGCGCCGCAAGTACGCCCGCAACCTCAAAGGTGTAGATGTTGCGGTCACCGGTATACCGTTTGACCAGGCCGTCACCAACCGGCCAGGCACGCGGTTTGGCCCGCAAGGCATACGCCAGGCATCGGCCCAGCATTCCTGGGGACCGGTGTGGCCATGGCGGTTCGATCCGTTTGAAACCCTGGCAGTGGTTGACTATGGCGACTGTTTCTTTGACTGGGGACGCAAGCAGGATGTACCGCGCGTTATCGAAAAGCACATCAGCACAATCGTGTCCAAGGGGGTTTGTCCGCTGACCTTCGGCGGCGATCACTACATCACCTATCCGGTGCTGAAGGCTGTTGCCAAGCAACACGGGCCGCTGGGCCTGGTGCAATTCGACGCGCATCGCGACGTCGAACCGGAAACCGGCAACCGCATCGACCACGGCACCATGTTTTCGCTGGCCTTGCAGGACGGCATAGTCGACCCGGCCCGCTCCATCCAGGTCGGTATCCGCACCTGTTTCAAAGGCGAGGACGCCATGGGCATGAAGGTGCTGTTCGCCGATCAGGTACACGACATGAGCGCCCATCAGGTGGCTGACGAAATACGCAAACGGTTGGGGTCAGGGCCTTCCTACCTGACGTTCGACATTGATTTCCTCGACCCTGCCACCGCGCCTGGCACCGGTACGCCGGTTCCCGGCGGTTTCACCAGTCATCAGGCCTTGGCGATCATTCGAGCCATGCAGGGTCTGGATTTTGTCGGTATGGATGTGGTCGAGGTGTCACCGCCTTATGATCATGCCGAGATGACGTCAAACGCGGCAGCCATCATTGCCGCGGAACTTTTGTGCCTCAAGGCCTATGCGGCTGGTGCCCGGCCTGAGGAGATGACCAGCTGATCGAGGATTTCACTCAGGGATTCTCACCTGTCCAGATCGTCCTGGTGATGCTGGCCATGTTCGTCGGCGGGTTGTGCA
This sequence comes from Anderseniella sp., assembly GCA_051010195.1. Taxonomy (GTDB): domain Bacteria; phylum Pseudomonadota; class Alphaproteobacteria; order Rhizobiales; family Aestuariivirgaceae; genus Anderseniella. The sequence continues at coordinate 14,128 of JBPCVV010000126.1, forward strand.
AGGGCATCATCGGCGTCGCGCTGCCCCTGGTGGGCATTTCAATCATGGTCATGCTCCTCGATCCGAAGCTGGCGGTCGCGATGATTGTCATCCCGATTTTCCTGACCAATTTGCAGATGGCCATGCGGTCGGGCTTTGATGAGCTTCTGGAAGCCCTGCTACGGTTCTGGCCGCTGATTCTCACCTGCTTCACGACCTTGTTCACGGTCGCATTGTTTGCCACGAAGTTGTCGTCGTCGGTCATCGTGATCGGGTTGGGACTGGCCCTGGTGGTTTTTGTCCTTGCCAATGTTTCGCCCTGGAAGCCGTCAGTTCCGGCCAAGGTGGAAAAGCCGGTTGGTGCGCTTGTGGGCGTGGTTTCAGGTGCTCTTGGCGGTGCCACGTCGGTTTATGGCCCGCCGATCACCATGTTCCTGCTGGCATCCGGGGTGCCGAAAACCAAGTGGTCAGCATCGGTTGGCGTGACATTTACCATCGGAAGTATGCCGCTTCTGGCCGGATATATCCTGAACGGCACCATCACGCCGGCCGTGGCCGCCGTCTCGACCATGGCCTGCGTGCCGGCGTTCATCGGCATGTGGCTGGGTTTCAAGCTTCAGGATGCAATGGCGCCGGAGACCTTCAGAAAAGTCCTGATGGCCGGCTTGTTCATTATGGCGCTCAATCTGCTGCGCAAGGGAATGTTCGGGTAATCTCTGCGTGGGTGATCAGGCGAAGTCAGCAAACAGGATTACAACGCTCCAGCAAGTGGGGTCAGGCTGTTCTCGACGCCAACGCCGATCGCCGGCATTACGGCGATGAGAGCCAGACCGGTTGCAGCTGCGATCAGGGCGTATTCGATTGCTGTGGCACCATCTTCATTTTTCACGAAGTGGACAATTGACTTATACATGTTGCGTCTCCGTATGCCCAATTCGATTGAGCCTGATATTTCCAACCCCGGTTTGCTTCCTCGTTGTTCAGCGACAGTCATAATCCGCCACATATCTAAACGATTGCTGAACAGAACGACTTTGCGTCTCTTGTATTTATGAATATGTTTCGAAAATTGATAAAATTTTAGCTAGTTTGCAAATATTTGGCAAAAAACGCCTCAGGACAGCAAATCTTTGATGCGATAGTACAGCATTCCCAGTGTCAGGCCGGGTCTACGCAATACTCCACCCGGGAACGGCAGGTGGCGAATCCGCGCAAAAACGTCAAATTTTCCGGTATCGCCGCAAATGGCGTCGGCCAGCACTTTGCCCAGCATGCCTGCCAGCACCACGCCCTGTCCAGAAAACCCGTGTGCATAATAGATGGAACCGTCGCTTCGCCCCATATTGGGCAACCGGTTATGGGTAATGCCGATATGGCCGCCCCAGGCGTACTGCATTTTCACATCCACCAGTTGCGGAAAAATGCGCACGACCCTGGGCCGCATGCTGGCGCCAAGGTCCCTGGGATGAATGCCAGAATAGCTGCACCTGCCGCCGAACAGCAGCCTGTGGTCCGCCGTCAGCCTGAAATAGTCGACCACGTAATTGCTGTCGCAAACCGCTTCGTTGTCACGGATCAGGCTGCCGGCCCGTTTGGCGCCAAGCGGTTCGGTTGCGACGACATAGCTGGCCACCGGCATCACGCGGTGGTTGAGGCCGGGAACCAGCGAGCCAAGATAGGCATTACAGGCCACAACAACCTGCTTGCAGGTGATCGTCTTGCCGGAGGTGAGTCTAAGCGCAGGGGAGCTGCCGCCTTCAACGCTGGCAACGGTCATGTTTTCGAAAATCTGGCCGCCATGGCCAATAACTGCGTCGGCCAGACCCAGGGCATAATTCAATGCGTGAATGTGGCCCGCGTCACGTTCCAGCAGCGCACCGTGATAGGCCTTGCTGCCGAGCTTTTGCGCCAGTTCTTCACTGGTCAACAGGGAACAGCCGTCGACACCGTACTTCTCCAGTTCTTCCATGTGCTCGGCAAGGCCGGTCATGTGGCTTGGCCGTGCCGCGGCATGCAGAAAGCCCCAGGTCAGGTCGCAGTCGATACTGTGTGCCTTGATGCGGGCTTCGATCAGCCGCTTGCCCTGTTCGGCGACATCGAAGCATATGCGTGCATCTTCAGCCCCGAGCTGTTTCTCAAAGCCTTCCATCCCCGGGGAATACCCGGTGCAGACCTGGCCGCCATTGCGGCCGGTTGCGCCCCATCCTACCGGGCCTGAATCGAACACCGCCACCGTGCGCCCGTTAAGCGCAAGCTCCAGGGCCGCGGACAAGCCGGTGAACCCAGCGCCGATCACACATACGTCCACCGTGTCCGGCACGCTCGAGGCATCTGATGTCGCGAGTTGGCGGTTGGCCGTTGCTGCATAGTAGGTGGTCTGGTCGAGGGATCTGTCTGTCATGCGGTGCGCAGGTACCATTCATAGTCGAGCTGGTGAATGGTGTAGTGGTGCGCATCCGCCTCGTATGAACGCGCGGTGTGAAACGCATCGCACCACTTGTCACCGAAGTACTGTCTCAGGATCGTGCCATCCTCAAATGCCTTCAGCGCGACCGGCCATCTGATGGGCAGGTCGATACCTTCCTGGCTTTCATAGCCGTCGCCTGATATGGGATTTTGCGGCACGATATTGTTGGTGATGCCGTGATGAATACCGGCCAGCACCGCAGCCATCACCAGGTACGGGTTTGCATCGGCTCCCGACACGCGGTGTTCCACCCTGACTGCCTTGTCGCTGCCGCCCGGGACGCGCAGTGGAACCGTGCGGTTGTCGCCGCCCCACAGTCCACGCACCGGTGCGTAGGTTCCCGGCCGCAACCGGCGGTAGGAATTGGCATTGGGGGCAAATATTGCCATGCCTTCCTGCATGGTTGCCAGCAACCCGCCTACGGCATTGCGCAGCTTGTCCGATATCGGCCGATCTATGGTTGGATCATGAGTCCCGAGGAAAATATTGTTGCCGTCCTTGTCGAGCAGGCTGCAGTGAACGTGAAGCCCGCAGCCTGCCTGGTCAGCGAACGGCTTTGCCATGAAGCTGGCAATTGCACCGTGCTTGCGGGAAACTGCCTTGATGCAACGCTCCAGCATAATCGCCTGGTCACACGCCTTGAGCGCATCGTCTGTGTGGTACAGGTTGATTTCGAACTGTCCGGCCGCGTATTCGGAAACGAAAGTCTCCGCCGGTATGTTCTGGTCCTTGCAAGCTTCCTGGATTTCGTCCAGCAGGGATTCGAAATCGTAGAGATCGTCCATCGAGTAAACATTGGTTGTGCTGGCCCGCCAGCCCGTTTCGCCAGAGCGTGCCGGCACCACTTCGCCGCGGGCAGCCGCGTCCTGGTCAATCAGGTAAAACTCGTACTCGATGGCCACGACCGGTGTCAGGTCCATATCTGCAAATCGGTCAAGCACGGTTTTCAGCAAATGGCGCGGATCTGCGAAATGCGGCTCGCCGTTTGCATCCACCATGGATGCTATCACCTGGGCGGACGGCCGCTTGGCCCACGGAATGTAGGTCAGCGTGTCGGCAACCGGAAAACACAGATAGTCGGGATCACCGTCGCTGGTGCCATACTCAAAAGTTTCGATGTTGCGCCCCGTCCAGTCCAGAAGGTAGTTCGACCCGGGCATCCTGGCGCCCTCGGAGTACAGTTTCGGCAGGTAGTCGCGGGTCAACTGCTTGCCGCGCAATATCCCGTTCATATCGGGTATCAGCATGTCAATTGTGACCACGTCGGGATTGTCGGCGAGGAACGCGATCGCCTCACTGTCGGGCTTGGCTGGGGAGTTCATGAGATACCTTCAGAAAACAAAAGCGGCACACTGGTCAGGTCAGCAAACCTGTTCATGCCTTATCCACCATTGTCAATGAAGGCATTTTTTTCGTCAAGCGATCAGGCTATGATGGAATCCCCGGGCGGCTTGGCAGCGATATCTCTGCGACCGCCGTTACTTGTGGTGGTTCATGTCGATAGCAAAATTCGAAGACTGGTTCGCAAAGCACAACATTGATGAGATTGAGTGTCTTGTTCCCGACCCGGCCGGCACGCCGCGCGGCAAGATACTGCCGGCCAGGAAATTCCTCAAAGGTATCGGCAACACCTCAATGCGGTTGCCGGAAGACATTTTCATTCTCACCGTGACCGGAAGGTACTCCTGGCAGGACTCGCCGGTTTCGGAAGCGTCCGGCGATGTTTACCTGGTTCCCGATATCGACTCGCTGAAGCTGGTGCCCTGGCATGCCAATCCGACGGCGCAGGTTATCTGCGACGCACACTATCTGAACGGTGATCCGGTCGACATTTCGCCGAGATTCGTGTTGCGGCGTGTGCTGCAGTTGTATGCCGAGCAGGGCTGGAAGCCTGTTGTGGCGCCGGAGCTGGAATTTTACCTGGTCGAGAAGAACATCGATGCCGATTATCCGCTCGAGGCGCCTGTCGGAACCAGCGGCAGGGCGGAAAAGGTCGGCCAGGCTTACGGCATAGATGCGGCCAATGAGTTCGACCCGATCGTCGAGGACATTTATGATTTCTGTGAAGCGCAGGAAATCGATATCGACACCATCAGTCATGAAAGCGGGCCGGCCCAGCTTGAAATCAATTTCAATCATGGCGACCCGCTCGAGCTTGCAGACCAGGTGTTCCTGTTCAAGCGCACGGTTCGCCAGGCAGCGCTGAAGCACAACGTCTATGCAACCTTCATGGCCAAGCCGCATCAGGACGAGCCGGGATCGTCCATGCACCTGCATCAGTCGTTGATGGATCTGAAGACCGGGCAAAACCTGTTCAAGGGGCGCGGTAAAAAACCATCCCGGCTGTTCATGGCCCATGTTGCCGGGCTGCAGCGCTACATGCCGGCGGCAATGGGATTCTGTGCACCCAATGTCAACTCCTATCGCCGCCTGGTGCCGAACTCCGATGCGCCCACCAATACACATTGGGGCATGGACAACCGCACTGCACCGTTGCGCATGCCGAATTCCGATCCGCAGAACACCCGCATCGAAAACCGGGTCCCGGGAGCGGATGCGAACCCGTACTTGTGCATAGCCGCATCACTGGCCTGCGGCTATCTCGGCATGATGGAAGAACTGGAGCCGTCGGCACCGATTGAAGGCTCCGCCTACCGCTATGCGCATTCCCTGCCGATCAACCTCGATGATGCCATGAACAAGCTCAACTATTCCAAGCCGTTGAAAACCGTGCTCGGCCAGCGGTTCGTGGAAGCGTTCATGGCGGTGAAGGAAGAAGAGCAGGTGCAGTATCGCAAGGTGATCTCATCCTGGGAGCGGGAATTCCTGCTCCTCAATGTCTGAGCATGGGCCGGCAAATTTCGGGTAAATGCCGCCTGCATCCATGTTACTCGGATTGCGGCGCAAATAGCGCGATGACCTCTTCGCCGGTCATCATTTTTGTCTCATTGCCAAATTCATAAAATTCCGGCTTGAAATCCACGAATAGCTGCAGTGACATGCGCAGCCTGGATTGGTCGTCGAACAGGCCTACCGCGATCTGGTAATCGCTTGCCTCCAGCATATGGTAGAAAAGGTTTGAACCGCACTTGGTGCAAAAACCCCGTTCGGCCCAGTCTGACGAACGTATTCGGCCGACATTCCCGCAATTCTCAAAAATGACGTCTGTGCATTCGACCGACATGAACGGCCCCGCTGACCAGCGGCGGCACATCTCGCAATGGCACGCAACCACACTGGGCCTTTTGGCAGTGGCGGAAAACCGGACTGCGCCACACATGCATTTCCCGTCCAACTTAAGCTCCTGGGTCATTCAGTTGTCCTCCCTTCAAGGCTCCACACTCTTGTTGTACTGACCAAACGTACCGAGGTCTTCGATATTGTATCCTTCCGGGTATGTCGGGCGAGGAATTTCCGTCAGGTGGCGAGGTGTACGGCGCGGTGGCAACAGTCTGGCGATACGGGCCCGGATAGCGAGAGTGGCCATTACCAGATGGCGCAGCCAGCCGGGCCCGGGCGGAAACCCCATGGCCTCGCGCAACCGGCGGTCGAGAAACGCATGAACCGCGGGCCGGCCGGCCCACAAAAGCCAGCGCGGCAGATAGAAGCCGAGCAGCAGGTCGCGGGTTGCCTCGGCGATCCGGCGATTAGTGTCGGCGAAACGGAAATTGGCAACCTCGTACTGTTCGTTGAAGCGCAGCATTTCGGCAAGCCCGTGGGGTATCTCCT
>JBPCVV010000127.1:0-3449 GCA_051010195.1 Anderseniella sp.
GCGCCCTGCCCTCAAAAGCGTGCAGAGCCATGGCTTCGATCAGCTCAGCCACCGACATATCGAGATGTTCCGCCAGGCCTTTAAGCACCTTCAAAAGCCGCTTTTCCAGCCGCAGCCCGGTTTGGACTCGTTCGATTTTCTTCATGGGTCGATGTGTGTTACCTTGGTATCAAGGTGCCAAGATTATTTATATCGGCCACGCCCGACTCTACTTCTGGTAAGGCTCCCCGATCGCCGATGGCGGCGATGATCTGCCGACAAAACCGGCCAGCAGCAGCACGGTCATGATATAGGGCAGTGCCAGCATCAGCTGGGTCGGCGCCTCTCCGATCAGCGGAATGTCGACACCCTGCAACCGCGCGCTTGCCGCCTCCAGAAACCCGAACAGCAGACAGGCCAGCAGCACCGGAACCGGACGCCAGTTGCCGAAGATAACCGCGGCCAGTGCTATATAGCCCTTGCCGGCCGACATCTCACGGACAAACCCGGCGCCCTGGGCGGTTGACAGGTAAGCGCCGGCCAAACCGCAGAACAGACCGGTCAGGATCACCGCGCGGTAGCGCAGCCAGGTCACCGACACGCCTGCACTGTCGACGGCCTCGGGCATCTCTCCAACTGCCCGCAAGCGCAGGCCGAACCTGGTCTTGTACAACAGCAGCGCCGTTACCGGCACCATGATGAGCGCCACGTAGACCAGGATGTTGTGGTTGCTGATAAGTTCACGGTACACCGGACCGATCACGGGAATGGCGTCAAACGCATCGACGAACCACCATTCAACCGGGCGAAACCGTTCGGTATTGCCCAGCGGCGGTGTTTGCCCGCCCTGCCTGAACAGGGCAATGCCGACGGTGACCGTCAGGCCCGATGCCAGCATGTTGATGGCCAGGCCGCTGACCACCTGGTTGCCGCGATGCGTGATACAGGCAAATCCGTGTATGAGAGCCAGGATCACGCAGGCTAAGATTGCGCATATCGCGCCCAGCCAGACCGACCCGCTCAGCGACGCAACGGTTGCCGCCACGAACGCGCCCATCAGCAGTTTGCCCTCCAGCGAGATGTCAATAATGCCCGAGCGCTCGGAGAAAATACCGGCCATGGCGCACAGGATGAGCGGTGTCGCCACCCGAAGTGTTGCATCCAAGGTCAGCAGGAACTGGAAGGCGAACTCCGACATCACGCTTCACCTGCAGCCGGTTTCGACCGCACCGCTAGCCGGGCCAGCAGTCTGGCCAACGGCGCGCTGAACATGTAGGCGAGCGCGCCTGAAAACAGTACAATCATGCCTTGTATCAAGAGTACGATTTCCCGGGTGATCGACTGGAATTCGAAATCGAGTTCCGCGCCGCCCTGGTACAGCGCGCCGAACAGCAGGCTGGCGAAGAAGATGCCGACCGGGTGATTGCGGCCCATGAGCGCAATGGCGATGCCGGCAAAACCGTATCCGGAAGTGAAATTCAGCACCACGCGATGCTGTACGCCGAGGATTTCGTTGGTGGCCATCAGCCCGGCACAGGCGCCGGACACAGCCAATGCGAAGACAATGACCATGGGCACGTTGATACCGGCGTAGTGCGCCGCCTTGGGGTTCTGGCCGACCGCGCGGATCTCATAGCCGATGCGAGTTTTCCAGATCAGCACCCAGAACCCGAACAGTGCGGCCAGCGCCAGCGGGAAGGACAGGTTGAGCGGCGAGGCGGCAACTTCGAAAGACAGCCAATTGAGCATGTCGTGCAGCTTGGGCATCTGGCCGGAGGCGGCAAACTGTGCCGTGTGCGGCGACTGCTGCCCGGGCTGCATCAGTGTACCTGCCAGCAACCAGACCATGATGGCACTGGCAATGAAATTGAACATGATCGTGGTGATGACGATATGACTGCCGCGATAGGCTTGCAGATATCCCGGCACCAACCCCCACACGGCGCCGAACAGGGCCGCCGCCAGGATTGCAAGCGGAATAACCAGATAGACCGGCGCCATGGGCGCCAGCCAAAGAGCCACGAGCCCTGCTCCGAGTCCGCCGATATAGGCCTGGCCCTCACCGCCGATATTGAACATCATCGCCTGCGCGGCAACCGCAACGGCTAGGCCGGTAAAGATGAAATTGGTGGTGTAGTACAGCGTGTAGCCCAGGCTGCCGGGATAGATGAAGGCGCCCTTGATCATCACCTGGATGGCGACAACCGGGTTTTCGCCTAGCGCCAGGACGATAAGCCCGCACACCAGCAGCGCCACAACCAGGTTGATCAGCGGCAGAACGAAAATATCGGCCCACCGGGGCAATGGTGGCGCGGGCGTCATGACGGTGCCGCCTCTGTGATGCCGGCCATCATGGTGCCGAGTCGGTCCCTGCCGGCGTCTGCACTGTCCAGGACACCCATCTGTTTACCGCTGTTCATGACCATGATGCGGTCGGACAGCCCGATGATCTCATCAAGCTCGGCCGACACTAGCAGGATGGCGCAACCTGCATCACGCAGGGCCAGCAATTGCTTGTGGATGAATTCTATGGCGCCGACATCTACGCCGCGGGTCGGCTGCCCGACGATCAGGATTTTCGGATCGGTGTCGGTCTCGCGCGCGATCACCAGTTTCTGCTGGTTGCCGCCGGAAAAATTGCGGGCAAGCAGTGCGGGGTTATCGGGTCTGACGTCATGGGCGGACATCAACCTGTTGCAGTGCGTGGCAACAGCGGCCTCGTCGAGAAAATATCCTGAGCCGTAGTCATTGGACTGGTGATAGCCCAGAATGGCATTGCCCTTGGCATCGAACGACAGGATCAGGCCGAACTGGTGCCGGTCTTCCGGGATGTGCGCAATCTGCAAATCGCGTATCTGCGCCGGCGTCTTGGGCGCACTTGCGGTGATGGTTTCACCAAGCAGGCTGACCGATCCGGTCTCGAACCGGCGCATGCCGGCAATGACCTCCAGCAGTTCGGTCTGGCCGTTGCCGGACACTCCGGCAATACCGAAAATCTCGCCGGAGCGAACATCGAAGCTGATATCGTTCAGCACCTGCCGGCCCCGCGACGAGGTGCAGGCAAGTCCCGATACCTCCAGAAATATCTCACCGGGCTGCGCTTGACCGCGGTCAACGCTCAACAGCACGTCGCGGCCCACCATCAGCCGGGCAATTTCGGCCGGGCTGGTATCGGCGGTGCGCCGATGCCCGACCATCTCGCCGTGACGCATGACCGACACCGCATCTGTGATCGCCATGATCTCATCGAGCTTGTGGGTGATCAGCAGCACCGTCACGCCATTGCGCTTGAGGGCTTTGAGAACCTCAAACAGCTTGTCGGCTTCTCCGGGTGTCAGCACGCCGGTGGGCTCATCGAGAATGAGAATGCGGGCGCCACCCTTGATGGCCTTGATGATCTCTACGCGCTGGCGAATGCCTACCGGCAAGTCCGCGATCAGGGCATCCGGGTCAACCTGCATGCCATAGTC
>JBPCVV010000128.1:0-30334 GCA_051010195.1 Anderseniella sp.
CGACATCAGGCGATACAACACACACTTCCGTTCCGGAAAACTTGTCCTTGTTGTCCTTGATATCGCGCACCATGACAGGTGCGGCATACAGGTTGTCGGTCGGAATGTCGAAGAAGCCCTGTATCTGGCCGGCATGCAGATCGATTGTCAGCACCCGGTCCGCGCCAGCGCGCTCGAACATGTTGGCAACCAGCTTGGCTGATATCGGCGTGCGCGGACCAGGTTTCCGGTCCTGGCGGGCATATCCGAAATAAGGTACCACGGCTGTCACCCGTTTTGCCGAAGCACGCCGCAGCGCGTCGATGATAATCAGCAATTCCATTAGGTGATCATTGGTGGGAAACGATGTGGACTGAACCACGAAGACGTCCTCACCGCGGACATTTTCCTGTACCTCCACAAACACTTCCATGTCGGCGAAACGCCGCACCGAGCACTTGGTCAAAGGAAGGTTGAGATAGGCGGCAATGGCTTCCGCCAATGGCCGGTTGGAATTGCCCGAAACGAGTTTCATTACAACGTTCGCCCTGTGACGCCGGTTCCCGGTTTTGGCTTTGTGGGAATTCCAGCTGCTCCAGCCCTTAGAGCCTTTTATTACAACCTTGAATAGTGGTCTGCCAACCACAGATTTCCGCAATTCCACATGAAGATGCCAGTTTTTGACAGCAAATGCCGCCTATTTGCCGCGCACCTGCTCCACCAGGTTGAAAATACCTTCAGCAGCCGCTTCAGCAGCGTAACCGGCTGTGCGCCCCCAACCCTGGTTGAGCGAGCCGGCTGGAACATCGTTGGACTGCCGAACGGTCCCCAGTATTTTGCCGGTCGGCAGGGTGACGGCCCAGGCCAGCTTTACCTGCTGGACGCCTGACTTCGGCGCCGCCAGCGCGACACGGCCGGAAATCGACAAAGCGGTCTTGCCCGGTTTGTCCACCACCGGCCAGCCAGCATCCCGCAGCACCTTGCGCATGGCCCGGTAGAGTTCGTCATTGCCACGCCCGGGGGATCCTGTGACCCCGACAAGAGCCACCTTGTCTATCCCGCCGCCGGCAGGATTGTCCGCAAGCGACTGTGTGTCGCCGACGTCGGTTTTCGCGTCCGGCGCCGGGCGCGCCGTGGCAAGCTGCTCACGATCAGGAACAGGTGGTGATCGGTCCGACGTTCCACCCGTCTTTGCTGCCACCGTTGGTTCGCTCTCGCCGGCAGTCTCATCGGTTTCACCCATCAGGTCTTCAAGCGAATTCACAGCTGCATCGCGCAACCTGTCCTGTGCCTGTTTGCGGGCCGCCATGGTCAGCCGCTCGTTAAGCTCCTCCGGTGTCAGCGTGTACAGCTCATCAGGCGTGATCGACGCTGCTGCCAGGGGTGACCCGGCGCCATGGTAGGTTTCCAGGTCATACTCCTTTTCAGCGCCAGGGCCGGCTTGTGCAAATGTATGGGTCGGTGGCAAGACGCCGGCTTGCCGGACTTTGAATCCCAGTTGCGCCAGCCGGGTGGACAGGCTTTCGGCCGTAACAGACGCCATGCGTTTCAGGATGATGTCGGACACCCCGGCCCACGGATCGGCATTGGGTGCCGCCACAAGTTCCTGCCCGTTGATCCTGTGCAGTTCCCCGCCGGTATTGCCGGTCAGTACCCAGGTGTAGATAACCCGCACGCCGCCGCCTTCAAAGACCGCCTGAAAGTTGCCGGCAAGCTGATAACCGTCCGAGAAATTTCCCTGCACGATGGCAACATCGCGCTTGCCGGCCTCTTCGGCCAGAGCGTCCGCCAGGACACCGGCCTTGTCAGGCGGCACACCGCCCATCGCGACGATTGCGATGGTGGGGGGAAGCCGGCCTGAACCGCCATCGCCCAGCGAAGATTTCGCAAACGGCTGGTTGGGGCTGGCCGAGCACGCCGCAAGCAGCATCAATGCTGTCAGCAGCGCGGCAATACCTGCCAGCGTTCGCATCCATTGATGATTGCTCGCAACTCGTATCATTTCCCAGCCTGCATACTGCCGAACGGCTTGGAGTCCGGACCCTGGACCCTGTCGCCATGATATCTGAACCTGCAGGTACAATGTGCCTTAAACATGCCTTGCACCGCAAGACATACGGCAGCTCTCACACCGGCCGGCGGTACTGGATAAAGGGCGATTTGACGGCGACCTTGTCGTACAATATCCGCCCCTTGTAGTTGAACTCCTGCGTAGCCCAGTAGGTGCGCGTGGCACCTTTTGCGTCCGCTGCGTCATAGACCGCTTCGATCAATGCGCGCCCTGCGCCGCCGCCACGCACCGCCGGATCCACAAACAAGTCTTCCAGGTAACAATAGACTGATGCTGACCACGTGGAGCGGTGAAACACGTAATGCGTGATACCGTCGATGTGGCCGTCATCATTTACGGCAACCAGGCCGGACGGATCCCATTCTCCATCACCCAGCAGGCGCTCAAAAGTCAGTTCGATAGTCTCGTTCGGTACCGAAGACTCGTAAAACTGCAGATATCCGTCAAACAATTCGCGCCAGCGCGGCTTGTCATCTGCCTGCAATGCCCGGATTTTGTAGGCCATGAGTCCTCCTATCTGACGATCATTTTCAACGGGTATCTGGAGACCGGTTCCGGCGCCCCGCGCCCGGTGATGTAGGTCCGCGCCAGTGTCATTGCCGTGCCGGTCTTGGAATCTGCCAGGATCATGTGGGCGAAGAATGTCATGTTGGCCCTGATCCTGAAATCGTTACCGTGGAAGAACATCGGCGTGTCCATCCAGCTCGGCGTAAACTTGGCGCCCAGTGAATAACCGCACGCATTGAGCCTGGCATGCTGGAGGCCATGTTCATCCATGACGCGCGCATGGGCATCGAACACATCGCCGGCGGTTTTGCCCGGCTTCATCACGTCTTCCACAGCCTTGAGTGCCTCAAGCGCTGCGGCATGCATCGAGACATGCTGCTTTTTGGGTTCTCCAACAATGAATGTGCGCATGTAGGCTGCATGGTAGTGGCGGTAGACTCCGGCGAACTCAAGTGTCAGCTGATCACGTTTTGACAGCTTGCGGCGCCCGGATTTGTACCGGCACAGAAGCGCATCGCGGCCTGAGCCGATAATGAATTCATTAGCCGGATAGTCGCCCCCGCCGGCAAAAATAGCCGCGTGCTGCGCAGCCAGGATATCACCTTCATCTGCGCCGGCATGGGTCGCCTCGATCGCAGCTTTTAACGCGGCATCACCCAGCCGGCCCGCCTTCCGCACATATCTCAGTTCGGCTTCCGATTTCACCGCGCGGATCGAATCCACCAGCCGTGATGCATCCTGCAATGTGCACCAGCCGGCAAGCGCCGCATCAACCGCCAGTCCGTTCGAGTGCACCAGGCCGTAGGACTCGTTCTCGATACCCAGTATCTTGCCTTTCGCACCGAGGCTGGCCAGCATGTCACGCAGCTGCACGGTCGGCTGTGCGCCGGCTTCATCAGTCCAGATCCGAATGTCTTCTATGGTCGACGTATGCCGGGCCTGAAGCAGGTCCGCCGACCGGGTCAACAGGGCCATCTTGCCGTCTGTTCCGAGATACAGGCATTGGAAGAAACAGAACCCGAACGTGTCATACCCAGACAGGTAATACATTGATTCCTGCTGGAACATCAAAAGCCCGTCCAGCCCGCGCGCGGTGAGTTCCCTGATCACCTTCTTTTGCCGGGCCTTGTATTCCTTGTTGTCAAAATGCAGTGCCATGAGTGCTGTCTATTCCTTGATACATATTGCTGAAAGCTGGCGTCCATAGTCTGTTTCCTTGCGATGCACGGTCCGGCGGTATGAGAAAAACCGCTGCTCATCCGCATAGGTGCACAGCGCTGTGTCCTCGATTGACGCCAGCTCCAGACTGTCCAACCGGGCGCGTACGAACCCTGGCAGGTCAAACATGAAATGCTCGGGCTTTTCCGACGGGATGAAAAACCGATCAAAACCTTCATCTCGTTCGACAAACCTGGTCCGATACTCCGGCCCGACTTCGTAGTTCAACTGGCTGATGGTCGGTCCGATCGCGGCGTGAACATCCTTTGCACCCAGCTCTTTCATGCGGGAAACCGTTGCATCCAGAACACCACCGATTGCCCCTTTCCATCCGGCGTGCGCCGCGCCGACGACACGTCCGTTCCCCGAACTGAACAGCACCGGTGTGCAGTCGGCTGTGTTGACGGCAACCGCGATTCCCGGTCGATCTGTAACAACCGCGTCTCCCTGCGGCGGCTTGCGCACGTTCCAGGGCTTGTCGGCAACAACGGCATCTGCGCTGTGCCATTGATGGATGGTGAGCAGCCTGTCGTTGGCAACTCCCAGATGAGCGGCGATACGACGCCGGTTCTCTTTCACATTGCCGGCATCATCATCGGATCCATAGCCGGTGTTCAGCGATCCGTAAATGCCTTCCGACACGCCGCCTTCACGGCTGAAGAACCCATGTCTTACGGCGTTGATGGCAGACAGGCCCGGGACTTCGATCATGCTGGCTCCACGTTGAAAGGTGCCGGTTTCGGCATGTCCGGATGGGTTACCGCCAGCACCTTGAACAATTGCCCCATCTGGTTGCCGGACACCAGTCTTTGTGCGCCTTTGGACAGGCGAATACGCTGGCGCGCGTCAGCACGGGCGCGCAACATTTCTTCACGCTCTTTCAAGCCCATCTTGATCAGGAAGTCACCCTGCATGACCGGGCCGTACGATTTCGCGCCATCAGCAGTGACAGCACTTGCCAGTGCCTCGAAATCCACATGCGAGGTAATATCGGCTTTTCCTGGTTGGGCGAGCACGTCAGCAAACTGATGCTTGCGAATAGCTTGCATTGTGTCACCGACGGCGGAACGCATGTGGCCATAGTCGATGATCAGCGCCGCGCCCAGGTCCGCGGTGATACGCCGGCCAATCTCGCGCGCCACGGCATCGCGTGCCGGTGAGAATTCGGTGATATCACCGTCTGCTGCCTGGCCTGCCCACGCCGGCACCAGCGCGGGCGCCACCGGATCGTTGGCCACGCCGAACGCCAGCTTGCCGTCGTCCGTCAGCCCGACAACCCGTTCATGCCAGCGGCCTGCCTGCTTGTGCAACTGACAGATGGGCAGTGCATCAAAAAATTCGTTGGCAATAATCAGTGACTGTGCATCCGGCACATCTTCCAGCCGGTCATGCCAGGTCGCCTCGATACCCGAACGCCTGAGGGTTTCAGCCTGCATGGTCTTGAGAACTGGCGATGTTTCCACCAGGTGCACGTTCATGCCATCGCGCAAGCCCGGCATGACCGAACAGGCACGAACCAGGTCCGCCAGCAATGTGCCCCTGCCCGGACCCAGTTCGATGAGGTTCCATGTTGCCGGCGCATCCATCATCTGCCAGCCCGCGGCACACCAAATTCCGATCAGTTCGCCGAACATCTGCGAGACTTCCGGCGCAGTGATGAAATCGCCGGCCCGGCCGAATGGATCGCGGCCCATATAGTAGCCATGGCGTTCATGACCCAGGGCCAGCGCCATGTAGCGGTCCACCGGCATTGGACCATCAGCCTTGATCATGTCGGCAATCAGGCTGCCTAGCTCAGAGTTGCGCTCACCTGCAACGGGTTTGGGTTTGCTCATACAGTATTCCCCGCATCTGAAGGGCCTGACCTTGTCAGCAACCAGATTCCAACCGCCAGCAGCGGCAATGACAGTATCATGCCCATTGTCAACCAGCCGCCTGTCAAATAGCCGATATGCGCATCGGGTTCACGCGCGAACTCCACCAGGATCCGCGACAGTGCATAGCCCGTGGCAAACACACCTGACGCCACGCCGGCGCGCGGCAGACATTTATATGTGTGCGTGGCTACCCGAACCGCCAGGAACAGCACAATTCCCTCAAGGGCCGCTTCATAAAGCTGGCTCGGATGACGTGGATCCGGACCCCCACCTGGAAACACCATGGCCCACGGCACGTCCGTTACCTTGCCGTACAGTTCTGCATTTATGAAGTTTGCAATCCGCCCGAGAAACAGTCCGACGGGGACACTGGCGGCGCCCAGGTCCAGCAGCTGCCACATGCCGATGCCGTGACGCCGGCCATAAATGTAACAGGCAACGACAACCCCCAGAAAGCCGCCGTGGAATGACATGCCGCCATTCCACATTTGAAGGATTTCCGATGGATTGTGCAGGAAATAAAGCGGGTTGTAGAACAGCACGTAACCCAGCCTGCCGCCCAGCAGCACGCCCAGTGTCGACCACAGCAGCAGATCATCAAGCTGCATGGGTGACGTGTGCGGTTGAGATCCAGGCCACAGCGCCTCCGTGGAGACCAGCCGCTTGGCATACCAGATCGCAGCAATCAGCCCGATGACGTAAGCCAGCGCATACCAGCGTATTTCCAGCGGGCCCAGCGACAGCGCCACCGGATCAATCACCGGAAAGGGAATGGCAAACAGGGTGGGCATGAATGGACCGTCGGATAGGTTGCGTCATCGGTTCGGAGGCAACAGGCTTGCGAAAGCCCGCGCTGCACCCTACCTAAAGGATACAACACTGGTTTCCAACAGCCGAGACATCTGAAATATGACAAGTCCGTCCTCACGTTTCTTCGATGAACTAGCCAAGGTAATGACCAATGCCGCCGGTGCAGCGCAAGGCGCACGGCGCGAGGTGGATAATCTTGTCAAGGCGCAGATCGAGCGGGTGCTCGCAGACATACAGGTTGTGCAGCGTGAGGAATTCGACGTTGTTCGCGACATGGCCAGCATGGCACGCACCGAAAACGAGGCATTGCGCGCCCGGATTGCAGACCTCGAGGCCAAGCTCGACGCCTTGCAGTCAAAACCTGCAACGGCCGCAAAAAAGAAAGCTTCTGCAAAGTCTTCCACACCCAAAAAGTGAATTCTGTCAGCCAAGCAGCGATTTATCCCATTGTAGTGTGGAGGAATCACAGCTTATCGCTGCCGACTCTTGCGGCGCAGCCGAACTTTCGTCAATTTCTGTACACGACCTGATTCGTTGCTTTCCGCAGCGGCTCAACACGATAGCGTCTTGATCTAATCTGATTGCGAACAAGATGCTCGGTTACCAGATCATTGAGCAACTCCGTGTGTGCATGCAGGCACGGATTGTTCTGAGGAGCGACGAAAATGGCGGTAGCGCTGGCAGTTAAACAGGAATTGATTCATCCGCTGGAAACCGTGGAGCTGCTGGCTTCGCGCAATGAATGGTTCGTTGACCGCTCTGCCGATGATGAAATCAACATGATCGTGGCCGGTTCGTGGACCGACCTGCATCTGTCGCTGAACTGGAATGCCCAGCTTGAAGGCCTGCACCTGGCGTGTTCGTTTGACCTCAAGGTTCCCGAAGGCCGCCGTGATGAAATCGTGCGGCTGGTGGCGCTTATCAACGAGCAGCTGTTCTTCGGGCATTTCGACATGTGGCGCAGTGAAGGATCACTGATGTTCCGCAATTCGCTACTGCTGACCGGACAGGCCGATCTTGGCGAAGCCCAGTGCGAGGCCCTGGTTCATACCGCGCTTGACGCCTGCGAACGCTATTTCCCGGCCTTCCAATATGCCATCTGGGCCGGCAAGTCGGCAGAAGACGCGATCCGGTCCAGCCTGCTGGAAACCGTCGGAGAGGCCTGAACATGGCCAACCTGTCAGGCCGTCTCGTTCTGATTGGCGCCGGCAAAATGGGTACGGCAATGCTGCAGGGATGGCTGGAAGCAGGCATCACCGGTGACCAGGTAACCATTTTTGACCCGGCCCCGCCGCCGGAAACCATGGCGGTGATTGCCCAGCACTCGATCAGTCACAATCCCCCCGTCGACAGTGTAAAGGGTATCGAAGCCATTCTGGTCGCCATCAAACCCCAAATGGTGGACGAGGTATTGCCGGTCATGGCGGGCCTTGCCAGGCAACAGCCGCTGGTCGTTTCTGTTGTGGCGGGCAAGACCATTGCCTCGTTCCGGCAGCACTTTGGCGAGGCGACGCCTGTGATCCGCACGATTCCGAACACACCTGCCGCCGTCGGCCGCGGCATTACCGCCATGGCGGCAAGTGACGGGGTTTCAGCCGAACAGTCAGACCTGGCAACTGCGCTGCTGGCATCACTGGGTGAAGTGGTCACGGTGACCGACGAAGCCCTTATCGATGCCTGCACCGCCATTTCAGGCTCGGGACCGGCCTATGTTTTCTACATGACCGAATGCATGACAGAAGCGGCAATAAAGTTGGGTTTGCCGGCGGACGTGGCAAAACAACTGGCGCGCGCCACGGTTGCAGGCGCCGGGGAACTGATGCGTGCAACCGGCACACCTGCAGCAACTTTGCGAGAAAATGTCACCTCACCGAACGGCACAACTCACGCAGCGCTGCAGGTCCTGATGGCCGATGATGACGGCATGAAACAATTGATGATCAGGGCGGCGGCCGAAGCTGAAAAACGCTCGCGCGAGCTGGCCGGATAACGGACAATTGAACGCGCGCCAATCCGTCCGCTTGTATTCGCCGTTTCCCCAATGCAATCTGAAACTCAGAAAGACGAAGCCAACAGGAGCCTTGTCATGGAAGAGCGCGAAAACGCCATTGTCAGTGCCACATTCCGGCTGGCCGCTACCCGGCCATGGAGCGAAGTGAAACTGGCTGATATTGCCGCGGAGGCAGACATGTCCCTGGCGGATCTTGCCGGTGTTATTGGCGGCAAGGCGGATATCCTTCAGCTTTATGGCAGGCAGCTCGATGCAAAGATGCTCGCATCCCTGGACACCGATCAGGTGTCGGGTTCCGCCCATGATCGGGTGTTCGACATATTGATGCGGCGCCTGGAGTTGATGGACGGCGACAAGGCCGCCATCCGGTCCATTGTTGAAACACCCGCATCCTCCCTGCCCGACTATGCGCGGCTGGCCGGGTCCATGATGCAGTCCCAGGATTGGGTCCTCTCGGCGGCCGGTATCGAAGACACCGGCCTGCGCGGCGCCATGAAAACCACCGGGCTTGCGCTGGTCTATGTACGCACGCTCAAGGTGTGGGCCAATGATGATGATGCCGGGCTTGCGCGCACCATGGCACATCTGGACCGCTCCCTGCGCGATGGCGCGGACTGGATCAAGCGGCTTGAAACGCCAATGACACTGGCAACCGCCCTGTCCAGCCTGGCGCGCGGCTTCATGAAAGCGCGCCGTGGCCCCGCCCAACCATCCGGGCCCGATACGGCCGGGCCGGCCACATCACCGCCACCCCCACCGGAGGCACCCGCTTCGGAAACCCCGACACCATGAGCACCATTACCTTCGACGAATTCATGAAGGTCGACATTCGCATTGGCACGATTGTCGAAGTGGCCGATTTTCCAGAAGCGCGCAAACCTGCCTACAAGCTGAAGATTGATTTCGGCGATGAGATCGGCGTGAAGAAGAGTTCCGCCCAGATCACCGTGCACTATTCTGCGGAAGACCTGACCGGGCGCAAGGTGGCAGCCGTTGTCAATTTCCCGCCGCGCCAGATCGGGCCGTTCATGTCGGAAGTACTGACACTCGGTTTTGCAGACGCCAATGACGATATCGTTCTGATCGGCATCGACAGGGACGCACCGAACGGTTCGCGGATGCATTAGGCCTGCCGCGCCATTCCCATTCGGCGTCAGATTGGAATCCGAACCTCGGCTCGCAAACCGCCCAGCATGGACGGTGACAATGCGATGTCACCGCCGTGACCCTGGGCTATGTCGCGCGCAATGGCCATTCCAAGCCCGGTTCCGCCTGAATCCTGGTTGCGGGCCACGTCCAGCCGGACGAAGGGTTTGAAGACCTCCTCATATTGTTCCGGCGGGATCCCCGGACCGTCATCATCCACCAGCACGCGCAGGTAATCGCCGTCATGCACCGCCGTGATCTCCACCTGGTCGGCAAAACGTGATGCATTCTGCACCAGATTGCCGACGCAGCGCTTGAAGGCATCCGGTTTCAGCGCAACTATCAGCTTGCGCGGCGTGTTGAGCACTATCGGATGACCTGACCGGCTCATGTCATCGGCCACATCGCCCAGCAGGTCGACGATCTCGGTCACGGCTGTGGGCTCGCCGCCATCGCCGCGCACGAACGCCAGGTAACCTTCCAGCATGCGCTGCATCTCGCCAACGTCATCTGAAAGAGCCTGCACCGTCGGTGACTTTTCCAGCAACGCCAGCTCAAGCTTGAAACGGGTCAGTATGGTTCTGAGATCATGGCTGACACCGGCCAGCATGGCGGTTCGCTGCTCCACGTGCCGTTCAATGCGGGATTTCATCTTCAGAAATGCACGCGCAGCCAACTGTACCTCGGCTGCTCCGCCAGGCCGGAAGTCCGGCGCATCCCGCCCCATGCCGAAGCTCTGTGCCGCGTTGGCCAGCTTGACAATCGGCTTGATCTGGTTGCGCAGAAATACGATCGCAATCAGCAACAGAAACAGCGATCCGCCAACCATCCATCCAATGAAAATCGGAGTTGTAGACGCATGAGCCCTGTCCAGGTCAGTGAGAAACCGAAACACAAACTTGTCCGGCGTCAGAATTCGCACATCGACATATCCACTTTGGCCAACAGTATCGACCCACAAGGGCAGTTCCACTCCAGTCTCGAGATAGCGCACCAGTTTCGGATGCACCGAGGACAGGAAAGGTTTATTGGTTGCCGGCGGCAGTTCGGCCTTCTTCTCCACCGTGAGACCGAGTGCGAGATCCTCGTTGGCCATGGCCAGGACCCTGGCCAGATCAGCTTCTGTACGTGGGCTGTCGTCCCAGGTCTTGATAACCAGCGCAACATCCCGGGCAAATGACTGTGACAGCGATTTGGTCACGGTTTCATAGTGCCAGTCGAGAAACACCCAGGCCATCAGGCCCTGCAGCAGCACGACGGGGGCGATGACGATAATCAATGACCGCTGATAGAGCCGCTCCGGCATATAGCGCTCGAGAACCCGGTTGAAATGCCAATACAAGGTGCGATTTTCAAGCGGAGTATCGTCGCGGCTGGCGATGGCCGACATGGGAAAAACCTTTCAAAACATCCAACATATTCAGATACACCAGGGGCCAGGACCCTAGTCCACGTGCAAAGTATAACCATGTCCCCGCACGGTTTGCAGATAAACCGGCATGGCTGGCTGATCCTCAATCTTGCGCCGGAGACGGTTGATCTGCACATCCACCGCCCTGTTGGTGTCTTCCTGGGCCGGCTCGATGATGTCTGCGCGGGCCACCGGTTCACCTGCACGTTGTGCCAGGATACGCAATATATCGCGTTCGCGTGTCGTCAGATGAACCAGCTGACCATCACGGCGCAGCTCCCCGCGCAGCAGATTGAATGAAAAGGCCCCGAAACTCACATCCGCAATTTCTTCGCTGGCCGGCTGCGTGGACGCCAGTCGTTTCAGGATGGCCTGCACCCGCAACAGCAGTTCACGTGGTTCGAACGGCTTGGTCAGATAATCATCGACACCGGCACTTAAGCCTTCGATTCTGTGCTCGATCTCAGCACGTGCCGACAACATCAGGATCGGCACGTCATTGCCCTTTGCGCGCAGCGACGCGGCGAATTCGAGGCCGGTTTCACCGGGCATCATCACATCCAGCACCAGCAGATCGAAAGACATGCCCTGCATGCGTGAGCGCGCCTCCGCCGCAGCACTCACAGCCGATACGCGGCATCCGTTGGCCGACAGAAAAGATCCCAGCAATTCGCGAAGCCGCTTGTCATCGTCAACAATCAGCACATGCGGCAGATCATCGTGCGACCCGCTCATGGTCGTACCACCTTCTCCACCCCGTCGCGTTCTTGTTCGTTGATCAGACCGTACAGGATCTGCTGGAAAACCGGCGCCGCATCACCGCCGGCGTGCCTGATTGCGGCCTCCACACGTTCGATCTGCGGTTGCATCAACCTGTCGTGCAGCGAGGCACCGTCTTCCGTCAGATGCAGCAACCGCCGGCGCCGGTCGGAGCTGCCGGACCGCTGTTCGATAATACCACGTTCAACAAGCTCCTTCAGCACCCGCGCCAGGCTCTGCTTGGTGATGCGCAGGATATCCAACAGTTCGGCCACGCTGATCCCGGGATTGCGCCCGACAAAATGCACCACTCGGTGATGGGCGCGGCCAAATCCAAAGTCCAGCAGCAGCACGTCCGGATCCGAGGTGAAATCCCGATATCCAAAATACAAGAGCTCTATGAGCTCAATAACGGCGTCGCGTGAAACGTCGCGCTCCGAAGAGGTCCGGTCTGCCCGTGCGTCCATGGCAAAAGTCATTTTCGGGTCCGTGTCAGCTATCACGATTTATGTCAGCCATATTGACATAAAATACGGCTGTTGTTAGTGCCATAAGCGA
Source organism: Anderseniella sp. (assembly GCA_051010195.1). GTDB lineage: Bacteria > Pseudomonadota > Alphaproteobacteria > Rhizobiales > Aestuariivirgaceae > Anderseniella. Next base: position 12,348 of record JBPCVV010000128.1, read on the forward strand.
TTTTTTTGAATATCTGCGTCAGTCAAGACAATCGCCGGTGCGTGCAGTGAAGCCTCGATACCGGCCATATGAGGAGCGCCTGCCATGGCCGCGTCACTGCCTTTCGATCAACGTGATGGTGATATCTGGTTAAACGGTGAATTCGTACCGTGGTCTTCAGCCCAGTTGCATGTGTTGTCGCACGCACTGCACTATGCCTCGTCGGTGTTTGAAGGCGAGCGCGCCTATGGCGGCGAGATTTTCAAGCTGACAGAACATACCGAACGCCTGTTCCGTTCAGCAGAGTTCCTGGATATGGAGATCCCTTACACCGTTGCTGAAATCGACAATGCCTGCAAGGCGTTGCTGGCTCGCCAGGGGTTGCAGGATGCCTATGTGCGCCCGGTTGCATGGCGCGGGTCCGAAATGATGGGCGTGTCAGCCCAGGCCACCAAGATCAATGTCGCTATCGCCATATGGGAGTGGCCCAGTTATTTCGACGCCGAGGAACGTCTCAAGGGCATCCGTCTGGACATCGCCAAATGGCGCCGTCCAGACCCGGCAACCATACCTTGCGAAGCGAAGGCGGCTGGTCTGTACATGATCTGCACATTGTCAAAGCATGCCGCGGAACGCGATGGTTATGCCGACGCGCTCATGCTCGACTACCGCGGCCAGGTCGCCGAGGCGACCGGTGCCAACGTATTCTTCGTGAAGGATGGCGAGTTGCACACCCCGACACCGGATTGTTTTCTGAACGGCATTACCCGCCAGACCGTCATGGAATTGGCCCGTACCCGCCAGATCAAGATCAATGAGCGCGTCATCATGCCGGAAGAAATGTCGGAGTTTGAGCAGTGCTTCATTGTCGGAACCGCCGCTGAGGTGACACCGGTATCCGAAATCGGACCTTACCGCTTTACCGTTGGCGATATCACGACAACACTGATGAACGACTACACCAATACCGTGCAGCCCAAGGTTGCCGCCGCCGAATAACCGCCGCACACTCGCCTGCCACATCTCCAAAAGTAAAGCGGCGTAGCCGGATGACCGGTTACGCCGCTTCCTTTTTGCGCCAACCTGATCGGCGCATGAAGCCGTTGGTTTAGCTGTCCGGCAGCATCACCTTGTCAATGACGTGTACGATCCCGTTTGACGCCGCGATGTCCGCGGTAACCACATTGGCCTGATCCACGGTTACACCGGAACTGGACTTGTTGACCGCCAGAGTGCGGTCACCGGAAGATTTGATCGTACGCACGTGAATGGTACGGCCGGGCAACTGGTTGGACATCAATTTGCGCGGCAGCACATGATAGGACAGGACAGCCACCAGCTGTTCCTTGTTTTCCGGCTTCAGCAGGTTTTCCACCGTTCCTGCCGGCAACGCAGCAAACGCCTCATCAGTCGGCGCAAACACCGTCAGGTTCTCACCGGTTGCAAGAGCGCCGTCTAGGCCGGCCGCTTTTGCTGCCGCGATTAGTGTGTTGAACGTTCCGGCGCCCTGGGCGACCTCAACGATGTTGGCAGCCTGAACCGAGCCGCTCATCAGGCCAACTGCCACGGCGATGCCAAGAATTGTCTTGCGCATGATTGTTTCTCCCATTTTCAAGATTGGTGATCCCGGGCCGACCATACGACTGCGGGCAGGACCAGGAGTTCGCGTTGTTGGCTTGCCCGATCCTGCCGCTGTTTACTGTTGTCAGCACGGTTCAGATCTCCGCTGGAAGATCACAAAAATATGCGTGAACCAAATTGATTTTTTCACCGTTTAAATTTGGTTGCGCGACGTTATACTGACCAAAACCGGGGGGTAAATACGGAGATTTCCACTATGCGGTCGCACCTGCACTTCCTGCTTTTCGCGCTGTCGCTGACACTGAGCATTTCGCTGGCAAAGCCGCCTGCGCACGCAGCGGGCAACGAGGTTGTCGGCAAAACGATCGAAACTATCATTTTGAACGGTGAGAGCAATATCGGTTCGCTGGACGACGATGACCGGCTGATCCAGGTTTTCACCTACTATTCGGACCGCTCTTTCAAGCCTATCTGGGTGCGTGACAACGGCATGAAAACAAAGGGCCGCATGTTGTTGGAGTTTCTCGGCAACATCGAGAACCACGGACTGCGCGAGTTCAAGTACAGACTCGCCGACATTCGTACCCTGATCGGTGATCCGCATCCGCGTGCCCTGGCTGAACTGGAAATGCTGTTGACCAGCGCATTCATAGACATGGCCCGTGACCTGACGCGCGGACGGGTTGCGCCGAAGGAAGTCAATCGTGACAACAACATAGAGGTTCGCGAACTGGGCGCAGCCTATTTGCTGGACGGCGCCGAAAAGGCAGACGACCTTTTGCCCTACGTCCAGACCCTGATGCCTCAGGACAAGCGCTATCACCGGCTGGTTGAAAAACTCAGGCAATACCGTGCCATCGCTGCTGCCGGCGGCTGGACGGCGATCCCTCCTGGCAAGGCCTTGAAGCCCGGCAAACAGGATGTCCGCCTGCCGGTTCTGAGGGAGTATTTGACGACGACGGGTGACATGGACCCGGCAACACGGCCCGTTGACGATGCCTATGATGACGTGACCGTCGCCTCGGTCAAAAAATTCCAGCGCCGTCACGGGCTGACCGACGATGGCGTTATCGGCCCCACCACACTGAAACAGATGAACGTACCGATCGCGCAGCGTATCAAGCAACTGGAAGTCAATCTGGAGCGCCGGCGCTGGCTCGATCGCGAACCGGGCGGGTTTTATGTATTCGCCAATCTGGCGGACCAGGAATTGAAAGTGGTCGACAACGGCAAGACCATCCATACGGCGCGTATTGTTGTCGGCAAGACCTATCACAAGACCCCCGTGTTCACCGAGGAGATGACTTACCTGGTCATCAATCCCTACTGGAACGTGCCGTCCTCCATCGCCAACAAGGAGTACCTGCCCAAGCTGAAACGGGACCCGGGATACCTTCAGCGCCAGGGCATTCGCGTGCTCAACAAATCAGGCAAGGTGGTCAATCCCTACTCGGTCAACTGGGCCGGCATGCGCCGGATGCCCTATCGGCTGCGTCAGGACACAGGCAACAAGAACGCGCTGGGACGCATCAAGTTCATGTTTCCCAACAGGTACAATGTCTATATCCATGACACCCCGTCAAAGAGCCTGTTCAACAAGGACTTGCGAGTGTTTTCACATGGTTGCGTGAGAGTGCAGGATCCAGCCAAGCTCGCGGAAGTCATACTCGGACGGCAGAACTGGACCCTCAACAAGATCAACAACCAGATCGCATCCAGCAAGCGGCGCATCGTCAAGCTGAAACAAAAGGTGCCCGTCTACATCACCTACATAACCGCATGGGTGAACAAGGATGGTTCAACCCATTTCCGGCGTGATGTGTATGGCCGCGACGAGACACTGGCGGAACATCTTTTGACCGGCGGCAGGTTCGCCGAAGCTGACAATCATTGAGCTGGTGCGAGATGTGATCTAGGCTGCGAGTATCCTGCGGTACACCCATAGCCGTGCCGGCGGTATGTTGCGCACCATCCAGTCAAACGGTTCAACGGAATAGGTTTGCCAGTCGGGCGGGATCGGCGAAACCGGCCCGTATGAAATCTGCACGATCGGTCGCCCGGGCTTGAGCCGGTCAAACAGTTCGTTCAGCAACTCGACCCTTTTTTCGACCGGAAAGTTCAACATCGGGATGGCGGATATGACGGTATCAAACCTGCTCCCGCGCATGTCGGGCAAAACGTCGTCCAGTTGAAAGGCATTGCCATGGATAACGTTTACCTTGGGAAAATCCGCCTGCAATTGCTCGATGAACCCTTTGGTGTACTCAACTGAGAAAAGTTTCTCGGGTTTTACGCCACGGGCCAGAATTGCCTTTGTAATAACACCCGTGCCCGGACCAAGTTCGAGCACCGGATCATCACATCCCGGTGTGATGAGACTCGCCATGCGTCTTGCGGTGACGCTGCTGGTGGGCAGCACCGCTCCCATGGCCTTGGGCCGGTCGATCCACGTTTTGAAGAACCGGATTTCCTCATCGAAACGACTGGCGACGGTTCTTGCCATTCGATTGGCCACGAGCATTTCCCCATTTTTTGTCTGCGGTGCTGACCGGGTCCGCTCCGGGCTGGTTCCGGTTCGCGTCAAGAGCCTGCGCCTGCAAAATCCAGTCCCTTGTCACTTACAAGGGCCGCATCTTTCAGACCTAACCATAAACAGTGGCAATAATTGTACGCGGATGATTTTCGTTATCCACCGGTAACAGGGGGGAAAAAGGCGATCTCCCGGGCATCCCCGAGCGGATGGTCAAGCGCCACATGCTCCTGGTCTACTGCTGCGCGGATTACCCGCATATCGGAAAACGCCGCCGCATAGCCTTCATCGCGGGTTGCCAGGTGAGCGGCAAGATCCGCCACGGTGGTCACATCCGCCGGCACCTCAATCACTTCCTCGCCCGTACCGGTGCGCTGGCGCACCCAGGCAAAATACAGCACTTTCATTCGTCTTCTTCCATGGCATGTTTCACACCGGCTCGAAAATAATCATAGCCGGTGTAGAGCGTTGCAAGCGCGGCAATCCACAAAAATGTCAGTCCGATCGTGGAGGTATGGTGGAACACCTTGTCACCGGCGGGACCGACAATCAAAAACCCGATGGCGATCATTTGAAAGGTGGTTTTCCACTTGGCCAATTGGGTTACCGGGACAGATACCCTGAGTTCGGCCAGAAATTCCCGCAGGCCGGACACCAGTATTTCGCGGCACAAGATGATGATCGCCGCCCAAATATGGACGCCCTTGATCTCCCCGGTATACGTGACCGCCAGCAGGACCGAGGCAATCAGCAACTTGTCCGCGATAGGATCCAGCATTCTGCCGAGCGAGGACTGCTGCTGCCAGATACGGGCCAGGTACCCATCGAGAAAATCGGTGATGGCGGCAATGATGAAGATCGCAAGTGCTATCCAGTGATTGGTGTCGCCGCCATAAATCAGTAGACCCACCACCATCGGCACCGCGGCAATACGCAGGTAGGTCAGGATATTGGGCAACCAGGTGGCCACGTTGCCGCGCCGGTTCGGATGCCTGATTTTTTCAGCGCCAGCGCTCAAGTTTCGCCCTCATGGAAATATCCGTATATGGCAGTTGCCAGACTTTTACTGATTCCTTCAACCTGCTCGAGATCAGCAACCGATGCGCCGGAAACCGCCCGCGCCGAACCAAAGGCGCGCAGCAACAACTTCTTGCGTCCCGGTCCGATACCGCCAATCTCGTCAAGCGGATTGGCAAGTGCCGCCTTGGCGCGCTTGGCCCGATGCGTACCGATGGCAAATCTGTGCGCTTCATCGCGCAATCTTTGCACATAATACAACACCGGGTCACGTTGTTCGAGCATGAAAGGTGCCCTGCCTGAAACGTGGAACTGCTCACGACCGGCATTGCGGTCCGGCCCCTTCGAGATCCCAGCAACCGGCACATCGTCGATACCCAGCTCATTCAGAACCTCCTGCACGGCCGAAAGCTGACCTTTGCCACCGTCAATCAGCAACAGGTCCGGCCAGATGCCGACACTGGTTTCGTTTTCACCGGCATCGTCCTTTTCCACATCTTCTCTGGTTTCGGCAGACCGCCCACCCTTTTCTTTCAGGAGGCGGGAAAAACGCCGTGTCAGCACTTCCTTCATCATGCCGAAATCATCACCGCCGGTGTCCTGTTCGGTCTTGATATTGAACTTGCGGTAATGGGCCTTGGCCAGGCCTTCAGGTCCCGCCACGATCATGCCGCCGACCGCATTGGTGCCCTGGATGTGCGAGTTGTCATAGACTTCGATGCGCCGCGGCATGTGCCCGAGCCCGAATACCTTTTGCACGCCCTCCAGCAGTTTCTTCTGCGACGAGCTGTCGGCCAGCTTGCGACCCAACGCCTCGCGGGCGTTTGTCATGGCGTGATCGACCAGGTCGCGTTTCTCGCCACGGCGCGGCACCAGGAGTTCAACCTTGCGGCCGGCCTTGGTTGACAGCGCATCACCCAGCAGGTCGATTTCGCTGACATCCCCGGACAATAGAATCTGACGCGGCACCGGTTTGTCATCGTAAAACTGGGCAATGAAGGCCGCCAGCACATCGGCCGGCTCCACGGACTTGTCAGCGCGCGGGAAATAGGCGCGCGTGCCCCAGTTCTGCCCGGCCCTGATAAAGAACACCTGAATACAGGTCTGGCCGCCCTCCTGGGCAATGCCGAAAATGTCGGCTTCCGTCACGCCTTGCGGGTTGATACCTTGCGACGCAGTAACATGGCTGAGCGCAGAAATCCGGTCACGGCATACTGCAGCGCGCTCGAAATCCAGGTTCTCCGATGCCGCCTCCATCTGCTTCGCCAGGGCCGTTTTGACCGCATTGGACTTGCCGGACAGGAAGGCCTCCGCCTGCTTCACCAGTTCATTGTAGCCGTCATTGGAAATCTCTCCAGTACATGGCGCGGCACAGCGTTTGATCTGAAACAGCAGGCAGGGCCGGGTGCGGTTTTCATAGTAACTGTCGGAACAAGACCGCAACAGGAACGCCTTCTGCAACAGATTGATGGTGGTGTTCACCGACCCGGCGGATGCAAACGGTCCATAATAGTTGCCTTTGCGATTGCGGGCGCCGCGATGCTTGGTGATCTGGGCTACCTCGTGGTCTTTGGCAATCAGGATGTAGGGAAACGACTTGTCATCACGCAGAATGACATTGTAGCGCGGCTTCAGCCGCTTGATCAGGTTTGCCTCAAGTAACAGGGCTTCCGGCTCTGTCTTGGTGGTGACAAACTCCATGGAGGAGGTGTTGGCGATCATCGCGGCAATGCGATTGGTATGACCGCCCAGGCGGGTATAGTTGGACACACGGTTCTTCAGGTTGCGCGCCTTGCCCACATAAAGCACATCGCCCTTGTGATTATACATTCTGTAGACACCCGGCCTGCCCGGCAGGGTTTTTGCAAACCGCTTGATAACTTCCGGTCCGCTTTCGACAACGTCTCCGGCAGCTTCATTTTCCTGGTTGATCCGGGCGTCGCTCATCGGCCTCGTATGCGCTCGATCTCGATACCGACGCTCGAGGCCTCGGGAATAATGTCGAGCTTCTCGACCCGCACCCGGACGCGCTTGATCGACCTGTTCCGCAAAACCTTGTCGGCGATCTTTTCAGCAAGCGTCTCGACCAGGTTGACGTGGCCGTCCTGTACGATGGCCTTCACGTTCTTGACCACTTTTTCGTAACTGACGACATTCTTGATGTCGTCCTCCAGTGCTCCGCCCTGTTCTTGGACGGCACAATCAATGTTCACCAGAATGCGCTGTGGATGGCGCTTTTCATGTTCGTAGATGCCCACCATGGCAATCAGCGCCAGATCACGCACAAAGACATGCCGCAACTTGTGCTCGGCATCCGCGTACGCTGAACTCAACTGGCGTGGATTGTTGTCCATGTCACCTACTCGATCACATCCTCAACGTCCGGCGTCTGCCAGACCAGGTGCTGACCACCATCAAGCACGATCATCTGTCCGGTCAAGGCCGGGGCCGACAAAATGAACGACAGAGCCGCCGAAATTTCTTCCGGCGATGTCCCGCGCCGCAACAGTGTCTGCTCTGAGCGCTCGGCAAAATCACCGTCCTTCATCCGCACATGGGGCAAGGCAGGTCCCGGGCCGATTGCGTTGACCCTGATACGTGGCGCCAGTGACTGGGCCAGCGTGCGCGTAACCGTCCACAGCGCAGATTTCGATGCGGTATAGGAAAAGTATGTCGGGTTCAGTTTCAGTACGCACTGGTCGATCAGGTTGACGACATTGCCGTGTGCGCCATCGGGGAACTGCGCAACGAAGGCCTGGGTCAGGAACACCGGCGCCCGCAGGTTGATGTTCAGGTGCAGGTCCCAGTCCTCCTGGGTCATGGTATCTGCCTCGTCCGGTTCAAACCTGGACGCATTGTTGATTAGACATGTCAAAGGCCCGAGCGCCTCCGCCGACCGGGCCACGACTTGTTGCGGTACGCCGCCCGCGGCCAGATCACCCTGAACCGCCACGGCACGCCCGCCCTTGGCCGCAATCTCGGCAACAACGGCATCGGCGGCGTCCTGCGAGGTGTTGTAATGCACGGCTACCGCCCAGCCCTTGGCGGCCAGGTCAAGCGCCAGTTGCCGCCCGATACGCTGCGCAGCACCGGTTATCAAGGCTGTTCCGGTCATCGTGTCATCCATTTTTCGATTGTTACCAAAATTTCCGGCAGGAAGCGATCACGCGAGAATTGATCCCGCCTGGTCTTATGAAACGGCATCGACACCTCGGCGGATCGATATCAGTTGAAACTGATCACGATCGGTGATCCGGGTTTCGCGTCGGGCTCAGGCGCGGTTGCAGGCGCCGGTGCGGATTGCAGCCACACATTGCCGGGGCCACGCAAGATGGCGACGTTCAGCTTGTTGTCGGCCGCCACTCCATGGCTTTCAGATGCCTTTTCGATCACCACAGTCGCGCCCAGCGCTGCTATGGCGCTGCCCCTGGCTGCCAGGATTTCGCCCGCGCCCAGCTTGAGATGCGAGACTTCACCGATCGCCGAGGTGAACACCCAGCCTTCACCGTCAGCCTGCAGCAAAACCAGGCCGTCAGGCCTGTTGGCGGATTTCAGAGACTTGATGTGGCTGTACGGTCTGAGCTGTACGCCGGGGCCCACCGCCAGGAAATTTTCCTGCGGCAGCAGTATGCGGCCAGCCAGCTGTTTCAGGTCAAAAGCGCCGACAGATCCGCCTGGCGACAGGATAACCCTGGCATCGGCGTCCCCGACATTGCACGCCATGACCAGCGCCGCATTGCCGGCATCTTCAAGAATGACGCCATTGTCATGCGCGATAACCGACCTTGCCCAGCCGACCATCCGGCGGCCCGGTCTGAGAGTTACTGCCAACTGCTGCATGAACCGGCCGGACACCACGAAAGACAGATCGGCGGTATCTTCTTCACCCGCCGCATGCTCTTGCACCGTGTCCGCAATGGATTGAAATGTCATCGCACAAATCCGACCCTAATCTGCGCCCGGGCTGGCCTCACGCCCCGGGCCTGCGTTGCCACCTTAAACCATGTGTCATGGCACCATGACAACAGGCTTGATCCATGTCGATGCAAGCCTGCTTTCACTGCTCTGCCTGTCTGGCATCGGCAGCCCGTATCGCTTGCCACACTTTCAGCGGCGTGAGCGGCATGTCTATGTGAGCGATACCCAGCGGCTTGAGCGCGTCGACCACGGCATTGACCACGGCAGGCGGCGCGCCGGTGGCACCGGCTTCGCCTGCACCCTTGACCCCGAGCGGATTGGACTGTGTAGGTGCGTCCTGGTTGAACTCCAGGCCGATCGACGGCAGGTCCATGGCCCGCGGCATGCAGTAATCCATGAACGACCCGGTCAGGAGCTGGCCGGTTTCGTCATATGTGACGCCTTCCAGCAGGGCCTGGCCGATACCCTGCACCGCACCGCCCATCACCTGTCCGCCCGCAATCAGCGGATTGATGATGCGGCCGAAATCATCAACCACCGTGTAGCCGCGGATGTCGATCATGCCGGTGTCGGGATCGACCTCGACCTCACAGACATGCACGCCGTTGGGGTATGAAAATTGCTCGCGCTGCCAGGTTTTTGAAGACGATAACGTATCGGGCACTCCCGCCGGCAAAGTGTCGGCAATCGCACGCAGTCGTGCCGCAAGCTCTAGCACTCCAATGCCACGATCTGTGCCGATGATGGCAAACCGACCGGCCTTGAATTCAATGTCCTGAACAGCCGCCTCGAGAACGTGAGCCGCCGCCAGCTTGCCCTTGTTCACCACTTCATGGGAGGTGTTCAGTAAAGCCGAGCCAATGACCATCAGGGAACGCGAGCCGCCATGCCCGCCGCCGGACTTGATGACATCGGTATCGCCGGTGACATAGCGCACCTTGTCAGGATCGATGCCGAGCTCTGAACTGATGATCTGCTTGTAGGTCGTCTCGTGGCCCTGCCCCGTCGCCTGGCCGCCGGTCATCAAGGACACTGTGCCGTCTGTTTCAAATCGCAATTCGGCAAAGTCTGCCGGCATGCCTAGGGTGACTTCCAGATAGCTGGACACGCCAAGCCCGCGCAACCGGCCCTTGCGCTCGGACGCCTTGCGCCGCTTTGCAAACCCGTCAGCATCATGGGTCGCCAGCGCCTTGTCCAACGTGCCTTCAAAGTCGGCACAGTCGATCACCATGCCCAGCGCCATTTTGTAAGGGTACTGGCTGATGAAGTTCTGCCGCCGCAGCGCGACCGGCTCACGACCGGTTTCAAACGCCGCCAGATCCACCAGACGCTCGATCAGGTAGGCGGATTCCGGCCTGCCCGCACCGCGATAGGCATCGACCGGCACCGTGTTGGTGAAAACAGCATCAACCGACATGGAGACTGACGCTATGCGGTAGTTTCCGCCCATCGACACCCAGCTTGCCGACGTCGGAATAATCGTCGCGTAAGATGACAGATAGGCGCCCATATTGGCTCGCGTATCGATTTTAAGGGCGGTGAAGTTGCCGTCTTCGTCCAGCGCCAGTTCCGCGCTCGTCAGGTGGTCGCGGCCGTGAATTTCCGACAGGAAATTCTCCGATCTATTGGCAATCCACTTGACCGGCCGGCCAACAAGCCTGGCGGCCAGCATGACCATGACATTTTCCGGATAGACGAAATTCTTCGCGCCAAATCCGCCGCCAACATCTGGCATGACCACGCGAACTTTCTCCGGCGGCACCTTAAAAATGACGTCGGCCATCTGGCCCTTCTGGCCATGCACGGCCTGGCCGGACACATACAGGATCAACTGGTCGCGGGCCTTGTCGTAATCGCCGATGGAGCCGCGCGGTTCCACAGCCGACGGCGCGACCCGGTTATTCACGAACGTCAGCCGGGCGACATGCGCGGCCGCCTCGATAGCCTCGTCGACGCCTGCCTCATCACCCTTGTGGAAGTGATAGGCGCGGTTTGACTTCAGCTTCGGATGGATCAGCTTTGTTTTCCGGTCGAGCACCGAACCCAGGTCAACCACCGCCGGCCTGTCATCGTAATCCACCATGACGGCCTCGGCAGCCAGTTCGGCCTGTCCGGGCGTTTCTGCAATGACCATAGCCACGGGATCACCGACAAAGCGCGCAATATCCCCGGTCAGGGCAAAGCGTTCCGGCACGGCGATGCCGTTTTCATCAACCCCGTCCACCGCCGTCAGCGTCGGGAACGGCCCAAGGCCCGCCTTCTTGACATCCTTGTGGGTTAGCACCCGGATGACGCCCGGCATTGCAGTTGCCTCCGAGGCATCAATCTTGCCGATTTTCGCATGTGCAAATGGTGAACGCACGAATGCGGCGTGAACCATGTTGTCGAGCGCGATGTCATCGACATAGCACCCCGCACCTTTTAGAAAACGTTCATCTTCCACGCGACGGACGGCTTGCCCGACAGCAAATTTCTGCATGTTTGATTGCCTGTTTTGGAATTCTGATTGCGGTGTTCAGCGCGCACACCATACGTCGCTTGCATGCGTTGACGTGCTGATCCTAAACCACAGCTAGCCGGCAAGTCTAGCCAGCAACTCGTCGCGGCTGGCCGTAAATCCGCCCGCCATCCACCAGTCTTCCAGCGCCTTGAGCGTCTCGCCCAACTTAGGTCCGGGCTCAGCGCCTGTTGCCAATACATCGCTGCCTGTCACCGGGAAGACCGGGATGTCCCATGCATCCGGCAGCTGAAAAAGCATTGCCCAGTCTTTGTCCCCGGCCTCTCCGTCGCACGCCCAGGCCAGCAACACCGACCGTTTCCAGGTTTCAGCACCGGTTTGATACAAAATCACCTTGCGTTCATTGTCCCGCAACGCCGGTGATGGCGGCATCACAGACTGCACGTCCTGCAGGCAACGGGACTGGACGTTGGACAATCTGAGCAGTTCGGCTTGTTTCGCTGCCGACACGGGCAAGGCTGCGGCCAGCAGCGTTGGATAATCGAGCGCGAAATTCAATGACCCGGCAATTGCCTTGACCGCGGTCAGCGGACCGGCGTCCATATCTGTTCCAAACAGCGTCCGACTGATACCGGCTTCATTCATCAGGCCGGCAACGTCGCCGGCGCGGCTGCCAAGCAGCAGCTTGCAGAACTCCTGACCGATGCGTTCCCTGGAAAGCTGGTTCAACCCGTGCTGCAGTTGTTGACAGGCAGCCAGGCCCTCAGCATCAACTTCTTGACCGCCGTACTGTGAAACGAAGCGGAAGAAGCGCAGAATTCGCAAATAGTCTTCGCGGATACGCGCATCGGGATCACCAACGAAGCGCACTGTCCGTGTCTGCACATCGGCAAGACCGCCGACCGGATCGAACATGTCACCGTTTTCGGAACAGTAGAGCGCGTTGATGGTGAAATCGCGCCGGACGGCATCCGCCGCCCAGTCATCGGTAAACGCCACCTTGGCCCTGCGCCCGTCGGTCTCCACATCGTGGCGCAACGTCGTTACTTCGAAACTGCTGCCGTCGCTTATGACGGTTACCGTGCCGTGTTCAATACCGGTCGCCACGGTTTTCAGCCCGGCGCTTGCCGCAGCCCTGATCAATTGTTCGGGTTCAAGGGTCGTGACCAGATCAATGTCATGGACCTGCTCTCCCAATAGCGCATTGCGCACCGCACCACCGACAATGCGCGCCTCACCATCCGCATCGGCAATTGCCTGAAACAGGTCGTGCAGGCCGCGTGTCTCAAGCAGGTCATGCCCATGTAGCGACGGCAGTGTCATCGCCTGGTTATCCTGTCATGCAGGTTGCGCAACATGCCTGCGGTTGCACCCCAGACATATCTTTCATGATAGGGCATGGCGTAATATTGCCGCCGGCGTCCCTGCCAGACGCGCGAGTGCCGCAAATGATTGGCCGGTTCCATGAAATGGCCAAGCGGAACATCGAAAATTTCGGTTACTTCACCCGGCTCCGGGATCAGGTCGAAACCACTCCTCAACAACCCCACCACCGGCACGACACGAAACCCCGTCCCTGTCTGGTAGACATCCAGAAATCCGGCGGGCTCGACGAATTCCGGCGAAATACCGGTTTCCTCGTGAGTTTCACGCAGCGCGCATTCCACCGGGCCTGCATCTTCGGCATCGATCTTGCCGCCGGGAAACGCTATCTGCCCGGCATGGGTCGGCAGTTCGTCTGAACGTTGCGTGAGCAGAACATGCAGTTCGCCGTCACGCTCCAGCAATCCGACAAGTACCGCGGCGGCCTGGGGTTTTTCCATGGTCTTGAGATCGGTGCCCGGATTGAGGTCCTCATCGGATCGCAATGCCGGAAGTGCCGTGTCAGCCGCTTCGGCAGGTATCTGCGTGTGAAGTCGCGGCACGGCATGTTGGCGAAACCAGTCTTGCGAATAGATTGTCATACAGCTTACGCCCCGGCCTCGTCGGCCCGCATCATCGGCCAGAAATGCCCCGACGACCACACGCCGAACCAACGTTCTGACTCGTGACTTTCCACGCAACCGGCATCCACCAGGTCTGGGAACACGGTGCGCGCCATCCTGGCTTCAAGGCCGCCCCTGACGTTCACATATGGCACCGCGAAGCCATCTGCGGCGGGACCTTCGTCAAACCGCATCGGGTGGGCTTGGTCTATTGTAACCGCATCTCCGAGGTTGGTGGTCAGTGTCACGACCTGGCCCGCAGCCGTGCCCTCGATCTGGATATCGACCGCCACAAACGGCACATCCGCGACCTCGATGGTTCGTTTTTCTGTTGGCGTAACAAGCACATACCCGCCGTCCGGCTCACGGCGCAATATCGAAGCGAACAGTGCCACGAGACCTGCGCGACGGATGGCAGCCCCCTCATGAAACCAGTTGCCGTCAATGTCGATGGCAATATCGATCGGCGCGCAATGTTCGGGATGCCAGGTGTCGACCGGGGCCGGCGCCCGCCCAGGCATGTCACCGGCCGGAATGGCGTCCAGACCGCGTATATGGCGCAATTCAGTCATGTTTTCGGTCACATAGTTGTTCCACAGTAGCGCCGGACAGTATCAAGTGTCGGATTTTCGGTTGATTCGGCCAAAATCTGCCCTGACCCGCCCTTTTGACGACATTGTGAAGCATTAAACGGTCCAACGGGGAAGCGCCATCGTTACATCATGGTAACTTGCTCTAACAGCCATGTTGCAGCCAGTCTTATTGTCGTATGGTTATTAGATAATAGCGATTCTGGTTAGCATAAGACAAACGTGAGGACACCAATTTCCTATGAGCACCGTTACCAACGCTGACGCCAAAATCCTCGACGATCTCGAGGCTACTGCCGAACGGCTGGAAAAAGCGCAGGACGCCCTGAAAACAGTCATTTTCGGACAGGATAATGTGATCCGCCAGGCGATGATTGCCATTCTGGGCGGTGGTCATGCGCTGCTGGTCGGCGCACCAGGCCTGGCGAAAACCAAGCTGGCGGTCACTTTGGGCACCGTTTTGGGTCTGGAAGAAAAACGCATCCAGTTTACACCGGACCTGATGCCTGCGGATATCCTGGGCTCGGAGGTGCTCGACGAAGGCGATACCGGCCGTCACCAGTTCCGCTTTGTGAAGGGACCGGTGTTCTGCCAGCTCCTGATGGCGGACGAGATCAACCGTGCCAGTCCGCGAACCCAGTCGGCCCTGCTGCAGGCCATGCAGGAGCACCACATCACCATCGGCGGTCAGACCTATGACCTGCCGTCACCGTTTCACGTGCTGGCCACGCAAAACCCGATCGAACAGGAGGGCACCTATCCCTTGCCGGAAGCCCAGCTCGACCGTTTCCTGCTGGAGATCAACGTTCCCTACCCGGACCTCGATTCTGAACGCCGCATGCTGTTTGCCACAACCGGCAACGACGAGGCGGAAGTATCAAACGTGTTTTCCCGCGAAGACCTGATGCGGGCACAACGCCTGACCCGGACCATCCCCGTCGGCGAAAAGGTCGCCGACGCAATTCTTGAGCTTGTGCGTTCCGCGCGGCCCGGACCGGACGGCTCCGACTATGCCCGGGAGACAATTTCCTGGGGACCCGGGCCGCGGGCCAGTCAATCCCTGATGCTGGGCGTTCGGGCGCTGGCGCTGCTGGATGGCAGGCTGTCGCCGTCGCTTGACGATGTGGTCGCGCTGGCCGCACCCGTACTGCGCCATCGCATGGCCATTACCTTCGCTGCCCGCGCCGAAGGCGTCACCATTGACGACGTGATCGCCAAGCTTATTGAACCGATCAGGCTTTAGGATCCGGACCCAAAGGAAAAACGGTTTGCCAGTATGACCTCCCCCTTACCCACTGCCGCCGGCCTGCGCGGGTCTGCTGACCAGTTGGCCAGCGCCTATCCGCCACTGCTTATCCAGTCGGAACGCATCGCCAATGCCATTGTACATGGGGCACACGGGCGCAGACGGACCGGTCCCGGTTCGGATTTCTGGCAGTACCGGCCCTATTCGCCGGGTGATTCTGTGTCACGCATTGACTGGCGCAAGACAGCCCGGGCCGGCAAGACGCTGATCCGGGAAAGCGAATGGGCTGCCACAAACACGGTGTTTGTCTGGGCCAGCCAGACAACGGGCATGGATTTCAGGTCAGACCTGGCCAGCACCACAAAGCGCGAACGCGCCGCGATCCTGGCGCTGACCATCGCCACCCTTGCGGTTCGCGCCGGAGAGCGGGTTGGCGTGCTCGGCTGGCCGCAGGCGCCGGGCCACACCCGCCTGGTGCTGCGGCGCATGGCAGCCTGGTATTCAGGCGAAGGAGATGAACAGCTCACCTCCCAGTCGCTGCCGCCGCAGGTGCCGCTGCCGCGTCACGCGAGCTGCGTGCTGATCGGCGATTTTCTTGACCCGCTCGATAAATTGCGTGCCAGGCTGGGTGATATTGCAGATGCCGGTCTGCATGGACACATCGTTCAGGTCACCGACCCGGCGGAAGAGACACTGCCCTATCACGGGCGCACCGAATTCATTGAGATGAACACCGGAGACAAACTGGTGGCTGGACGGGCGGAAACCCTGAAGCAGGATTACATAGCCACGCTTGCAAGGCACCGCGAAGGCCTGCGCCAACTTGCCCGGCAACTTGGCTGGACCTTTGTCGTGCATCACACGGACCAGTCACCGCATCCGTTGCTGGTGTCATTGCATTTGCGCCTGTCACAACGCGCTGGCGTCTCTGCGCCGGCCAGGACGGGGTAGTCGATGTCCGCATTACTGGCAGGTTTGGCATTCACCACACCGCTGGCCCTGGCCGGTTTGCTGGTGCTGCCCGTCATCTGGTGGTTATTGCGTTTCACGCCACCAAAGCCGCAGCAGGTAAGGTTTCCGCCCTACCGGTTGCTGCTCGACTTGATCTCCCGTGAAGAACAGCCGCAACACACGCCATGGTGGGTGTTGCTGATGCGCCTGGCCATGGCGGCAGCCGTCATACTTGGTGTCGCCGGTCCGCTGCTGAATGCCTCAGATGTTCGCGACAGGTCATCGGACCCTCTGCTGATTATTGCTGATGACAGCTGGGCATCGGCACCTGACTGGCAGCTCCGCCAGAAGCTGATCCGTGACCTGCTGACCGAGGCCCAGCGCGCCGGCGCACCCACTGCCATTACCGGCACGACAGGCACGTCGGATGTGCGCGAACTGAACCTTGCCGACGCTGCGACAACCCAGAAGGCGGCGGCCGTCATGCAGCCCAACGCGCTGTCGCCGAAACGCGAGGCGCTGGGCGCCGAATTGGCAAACGCCTTCAGCAACGTCGAAGACCTGCGCGTGCTGTGGCTCAGCGATGGCCTTGCAGACAGCGCCGACGGCGAGTTCGCCACACTTCTGGGCACGCTGGGCGGCGGCAGTGCGCGGGTGGAGGTGCTGCTCCCTGATGCCGCGCGGATTCCGTCTGCACTTAACAAGCCAGAATTGGAAGCTTCCAGACTGAAACTGTCGGCACAACGGGCCGATGGCGGCGACACCAGCACCCAGCAGGTGACAGTGCGCTCACTCAGCGGCCGCGCCCTGGCGGAGGCTCCCCTTGTGTTTGCCGCCGGTCAGACCAGCGCCTCGGCGATTGTTGAGTTACCGCTTGAACTGCGCAATGAAGCCTCGCGTATCGAGATCACCAATGGCCGCTCGGCATCCGGCATCTATCTGTTCGACGATCGCTGGCGCCGCAAATCGGTCGCCATGCTGTCGGGCGCATCGCAGGAACTGGAACAGCCACTTCTGTCGCCGCTCTACTATGTCAGTCGAGCCATTCAGCCCAGCGCGGAGATAACTGAAGTCAGTTCTGTTGATGGTATCCAGGGCGCCCTGAAGTCAGGCACATCGATGATGGTGCTGGCAGATATCGGCGTGTTGGGGGACAGCAATGTGACCGCTCTTGAACAATGGGTCGACAATGGTGGCGTTGTGGTGCGCTTTGCCGGGCCTCGGTTGGCCGGCGGTCACGACGGCCTGGTGCCGGTGGAACTGCGCAGCGGCGGACGATCGCTGGGTTCGGCCTTGAGCTGGGAACAGCCTCAGGGCTTGGCACCATTTGCAGAAGAAACACCATTTGCCGGTCTTGCGACCGACACCTCGATCAAGGTCACGCGACAGGTTCTGGCCGAACCGTCGGCCACCCTTCCCGGCCTGGTCTGGGCAAGTCTTGAAGACGGCACACCACTGGTAACCGCACGCGCCCAGGGCAAGGGACTGGTCGTGCTTTTCCACGTTACGGCAAATGCCGACTGGTCAAACCTGCCGCTGACAGGCCTGTTTGTCGAAATGCTCAAGCGTATTGCCGACATTGCCCCGGCCGCCGGCAGCCTCGGCACGGACGAAACCGGTTCCGCTGCGGCGAATGCATCAGCAGCAAGTTCCAGCCAGGGTGCGTTCACGCCGCTGCGCACCCTCAACGGCTTCGGTGAACTAACTACGCCGCCAGCCAGTGCCGCCCCGG
>JBPCVV010000129.1:0-9153 GCA_051010195.1 Anderseniella sp.
ACGGATGCAGAATTCCGGCCTGGTGACGTGGCGCTGGACCTGATCAAGCAGGGGTGCGCTTTCCGCCTCGCTCATACCTTCAAGACGCGTGACGTAAGTCGGGTTCAGGTACAACATTCGCCTGCCGCTCACCGGTTGCTGCAGAACCGCAGGATGCCTGCGTTCACGATCCGCGCCTGGATCACCGCGCGACATCTTGATGCCGGCGCCGGATTGCTCCTTGACTGGCGGCGCCCATTTTACGCCATAGGGTTTGCCGACATGGATCGCGTCGCGGCCAAGCAACAGGTCCTGCAGTGCCTCCGGCAGCGCATCCCAGGCCGCAACCTGGCTTGCCCACAAAGTGTCACCGCCATAAGGCGGCAACGTGTGGGCGTTAAGAACGGAACCTGCCGGCGGCAGCTTAAGGAAGCTGAAATCCGAATGCCAATCACCGCCGAACACGCCGCCTTTCTCCTCTGCGCCCTTGTAGACCCGGATGATGTCCGGGTCCGACTCCAGTGGCGTTACATAGGGCAGTTGCAGGGCAGGGCCGAACACTCCGGTCAACACTTTTTGTTGCTGCAGGTCCAGATGCTGGTCCGGAAAGAAGATCACCTGGTGATGCGCCAGGCAGTCGCGCAATGTGGCCGCATCGGCGGCGGAAATGGTTTCGCGCAAATCGATTCCGGTTATCTCCGCACCGATGTTGCCTGTCAGTCTTTGTACGTCGATTGAAGATTGCACGCTCATTTCGACAGTCCTGTGAGTATTGGGCAGTCGGCCCGGTCATCACCCCGGCACGACGCAGCCAGCCTGGACAGTTCGTCGTGCAGCGTCTGCAGTTCGGCCATCTTGTCCTCGATTTCACTGATCCGCTGCAACGCCATGCGCTTGACATCACGGCTGGAACGGTCGCGGTCTTCATAGAGCCCCAGCAGCTCCCTGCATTCTTCGACCGTGAATCCGAATGACCGGGCACTGCGGACGAATCTCAGCTTGTTCAGCTCCACTTCGGTGTAGATGCGGTATCCCGCGCTTGACCGGCCTGACGGGGTCACCAGCCCGATATCTGCATAATACCGCACGGTTTTCGTGGGCAAATCAGCCTGCTTGGCGACGGTTCCTATGTTCATTTTGCAATATCTCTTGACCTTCCAGTTGCTGGAAGCATTACAAAGTATCTGTCAGTCGTCAAATGACGCTATAGAAAGCTGCACCGATATGGCATTCGCTGAAACCATAACCGCGCTCAACTGGCGCGACGGACCCGTCTGGAAACGGGCGTCGATAAACACGTCATGGTGCCTGCTGGGCTGTGCCATCGGCGACATGGGGACCATTGCATTCTTCCAGTTCACCGGTATCCCGTGGCCGACACTGGCCATCATGTCGCTGGCAATCGTCAATGGCATACTGACCTCCATAGCGCTGGAGACGGTCATTCTCAGCCGGCAAATGGCCTTGAAACTGGCGTTCAGGACAGCCATCGGGATGTCGTTGATCTCCATGGTATCGATGGAAGTGTCCATGAACACTGTCGATGTTCTATTGACCGGCGGGGCGCGGCTCACCTGGTCGGTCATGCCGATCATGTTGCTGGCAGGATTCCTGACGCCGTTGCCATATAATTACTGGCGCCTGAAAGCACTGGGCAAGGGCTGCTGCCACTGAATTTCCCGACTGTCAAAACTGACAGATGCGACTATGCTGTGTGCAATCAGCAGGTATGATTGCCAGGGAGACGCGTGTGTCAGAAACGGATCAACCCACCAGTGCGCTGAAACACCTGATGACCGGGTGGCGGCACGATTTTCATCAACATCCCGAGCTTGGTTTCAAGGAGCACCGTACAGCTGGCAAGGTGGCAGACCTGCTGGCAAGTTTCGGCATCGAGGTTCATTCGGGCGTGGGCCAGACCGGCGTTGTCGGCGTGCTGCAGAAAGGCAACGGGACGCGCGGTATCGGACTGCGCGCCGACATGGACGCGTTGCCGATCAGTGAGACCGGTGATGTCGCCTACAAGTCGTCCACTGACGGCGTCATGCATGCCTGTGGCCATGACGGGCATACATCGATGTTGCTCGGGGCCGCCAAGCACCTGGCCGAAAACGGAAATTTCAACGGCCGCGTGGTTTTCATTTTTCAGCCCAACGAGGAATACGGCCTGGGCGCCGCTGCCATGCTGGACGACGGACTGTTCGATCGGTTCGGCGTGGATGAGGTGCACGCCATACACAACATTCCAGGCATGGCGACAGGCACCTTCGCATCGCGCGCACACGCAATGACCGCCGACGAAAGCCTGTTCGAAATTGAAATCTCGGCCCAGGGTGGTCATGCTGCAATGCCGCACATGGGTGTCGATGCCATCACGGTCGGGTCAGAAATTGTCGGTGCACTACAGACCATCGTGTCGCGCAAACTCAACCCGGGCCTCAACGGCGTGGTCTCGGTGACCGAGTTCGAAAGTGACGGACGGCGCAATGTCCTGCCCGGCAGGGCCGTGTTGCGCGGTGATGCAAGAGCACTGTCGCCGGACATCACCCAGGCGATAGAAATCCACATGCGCCGGATTGTCGACGGCATCTGCGCCGCCCATGGTGTGGTGGCTTCGGTGTCCTATGACACGATCTTCCCGGCCACCATCAACTCGGCAGGTGCGACCCGCTCAGCCGTGCGCGCGGCACAGTCGCTTGCCGGCGAGGATGCGGTGGATGGCGATTGTCCGCCGAAACTGTTCTCGGAAGACTTTGCCCACCTGGCAGCTGCGCGTCCCGGCTGTTTCATGCTGATGGGCAACGGGACAGCGGGTGGCAATGCCAAACCACTGCATTCTACCGACTACGACTTCAACGACGCGGCCCTGGTGCCGGGCTCATCCTACTGGGTAACCCTTGTGGAACAGCAACTTGGCGAGAGCGCATGATGTTTGAACAACGCCTCAAGCAGCTCCGCGACCGCCTGACGGATGCCGGTATCGACTGCGCCGTCATCACCGACGATGACAGCGTCTACTACTTCACCGGTTATTATGACTACCTGCATATGGATTTCGGCCGTCCGACCATTCTGGTTGTGCCGCGCGACGGCTGCAGCCTGCTGATCACGCCGAGTATGGAAAAGGACATGGCCGATGCTTCCGCAAGGGTCGACCGGATTGCCGAATGGAATGATGGCCTTGGCGATGAATGGCGCGAGCAGTTGCCTGCGGCCCTGTCAGGTGACGGCAAAATTGGCATTGAACCAGACCTGATGCCGGCAATCGTGCGCAGTTACCTGGACACGATAGTCGAGGCGGACAGGCTTGTTGACGTGATGCCGGTGATTGCCGGCATGCGCATGATCAAGTCGCCGGAGGAACTGCAACTGGCACGACATGCCGGTCAGGTGGCCATAGCGATGATGCAGGCCGGGCGTGCCGCGATAGGCGACAATGTGCCGGAATTCGAGGTTGCCCTGGCAACCTCAGCAGCTGGCACCCGCAAGGCTGCGGATTTGCTGGCCACCCACTATGACGACAAGTGCATGTCGCCCAACACCCACTTCCTCCAGATCATGGCCTCAGGCCGGGAGATCACCAAGCCGCATCACCGCGCCTCCACTCGCATCATGAAGTACGGCGATCCGGTTTTCCTGTGCTTTTGCGGGATGACCAACTTTCATCGGTTCAAGCTCGGCTTTGACCGGACCTTCTGGATCGGCGAGATCATGGATGACAAGCAGGCCGACGTCTATGAAGTGGCGATTGCCAGCCAGGCGGCCGCACTGGCTGCCCTGCGCCCCGGTGTGACGGCCGAATCCGTCCATGCCGCTTATGCCGACGTGATCCAGGAGGCCGGCCACGACTATCCGTTCCGCTGCGGGCGGGCCACCGGATACAGTTTCCTGGAAAAGCCGGAACTGGTGTTTGGTGACAAGACCGTTCTTCAGCCTGGCATGGTGCTGGCGGTGGACGGATCGGTCAGCATCGCAAAGTCGTTCCGCGCTCAGGTCGGCGACAGCTTCATTGTCACCGAGGACGGCTATGAGCAGATCACCGACCATCCGAAAGCGCTGCAGGAGATGATCCTGTAAGGGGCCAGGGAACATGCCGAAAACAGCATTGCACCGACTGGCTGAAAATCTGCTTGCCAGGCAGTCCGACGACAAGGCATTGCAACTGGCCCGGCATTCCGTGCTGGATACAGCAGGCTGCATTCTGGCCGGCAGCGACAGTGTGCAGGTCATGCGGTTGCAGGCGGCATTGGAGTCCGCGGGATCAGGCTCGGTGGCCAGCGCGCTGAGAAACGGAACTGCGGCCCATGCACTCGACTTCGATGATTATGAAGAACTGGGCTCAACCCACCCCAGTGCGGTGCTCGTGCCCGCACTTCTAGCACTCGCTGGCGAACAAAAATACACCAATGCGCAGGTGCTCAATGCATATGTTTCAGGCTATGAGACCATTCTTGCGGCCGGCAGGCTGCTTGGTTACCAGCACTATCTGGCGGGTTGGCATGCCACCTCGACTATTGGCCGGATCGGCGCCGCCATGGCGTGTTCCAGACTATTGCAGCTTGATAGCGACCAAGCGGTCAATGCCCTGTCATTGGCCATGACGCAATGCGCCGGTATGAAGGTTGAATTCGGCACCGACGCCAAACCGCTTCATGCAGGCCTTGCGGCCCGGACCGGCGTCGAAGCAGCATTGCTGGCGCAGGCGGGATTTACCGGTGCTGCGAACGCGGGAGAAGGAGAAGCCGGCTTTTTTCAATTATATGGCACGCCGGCTTCACCTGGCTGGGATTGCCTGTTGGAAGCCAGCCTGCCCAGGATCAATGATTACCCGCCGTTTCTGAAACCATCGCCGAGTTGCGGGTATACGTTGCGTGCCATAGAGGCTGCGGAGTTGTTGCATGCACGGCAGGAATACAGCCACC
Organism: Anderseniella sp.; assembly: GCA_051010195.1. Classification (GTDB taxonomy): domain Bacteria; phylum Pseudomonadota; class Alphaproteobacteria; order Rhizobiales; family Aestuariivirgaceae; genus Anderseniella. The sequence continues at coordinate 4,902 of JBPCVV010000129.1, forward strand.
TGGCCATCAATAAGGTGACCGTGGATATTGCCGAACCCTATTTTGCAGTTGCTGGAATCGACCGGCCCCGGGAGCCGTGTGAGGCGCGCTTCAGCCTCGTCTATTGCGTCGCTTCTGCTCTCATTGATGGCAAAGTCGATATCGCCAGTTTCACCCCGGAAATGCTACACCGGAGCCAGATCTCTGAGGTTTCGGCAAAGACGTCTGTTCGTACATATGCCTTGGCTGCAGGACTGGGAGACATGAGCCCGCAGGCGCCGGATACAGTTACTGTTCACATGAAAGACGGCACACAACTTGCCGAGACGGTGGCTCGGGTGCGCGGTGGCCCGGGCCGGTTACTGTGCGGTGATGACGTGGTAGCGAAATATGTCTCCTGTGGCGGAAGGACGAAGATGGCACTGGAGTTCTTGCAGGCTGATCCCTGTGATCTGTTCACAGGCCGGATCAGCCGATAGTCCAGCGCCCTTTTCATTGGTTTACCCCGCGCGCATTCGCCGCTAGAACAAACTGCAGCAACGGCATTATTGTGCGCGAAATTTTCGCTGGGGTAGGAATGTTCAAGAAGATACTGATAGCAAACCGGGGGGAGATTGCCTGCCGGGTGATGAAAACCGCGAAGTCCATGGGCATTGCCACGGTGGCGGTATATTCCGATGCCGACGCCCGCGCCATGCATGTGGACATGGCCGATGAAGCGGTTCATATCGGTCCGCCTGCGGCAGCCGAGAGCTATCTGGTCATTGAAAAGATCATCGATGCCTGCAGGCAGACGGGTGCTGAAGCGGTTCACCCGGGTTACGGTTTCCTCTCGGAAAACGCAAAATTTGCCCATGCACTGAAAGACGCCGGCATTGTCTTTATCGGCCCCAACCCCAGGGCCATCGAGGCAATGGGCGACAAGATCGAATCCAAAAAGTTCGCCAACGACGCCAAGGTCAATACGGTGCCGGGTTACCTGGGTGAGATCCATGACCCAAAGGAGGCCATCAAGATCGCCGACGACATCGGGTACCCGGTGATGATCAAGGCATCCGCCGGCGGCGGCGGCAAGGGCATGCGAATAGCGCATTCCGCGGCGGAGGTGGAGGAAGGTTTCAACTCGGCCAAGTCGGAAGCCAGGTCATCGTTCGGAGATGATCGGGTGTTCATCGAGAAATTCATCGTCAACCCTCGCCACGTGGAAATACAGGTCATGGGTGACAAGCACGGCAATGTCATTCATCTCGGCGAGCGCGAATGTTCCATCCAACGCCGCAACCAGAAGGTAATCGAGGAAGCACCGTCTCCCTTGCTGGACAAGAAAACCCGCGCCGAGATGGGGGCACAGGCTGTCGCACTGGCCAAAGCGGTTGACTATGACACGGCGGGCACGGTCGAATTCGTCGCCGGGCAGGACAAGTCGTTCTATTTCCTGGAAATGAACACGCGGTTGCAGGTGGAACATCCGGTAACCGAACTGATCACTGGCATTGACCTGGTCGAACAGATGATCCGGTCGGCTTATGGCGAGAAGCTGGCCGTCAAGCAGAAGGACGTGAAGCTCAACGGCTGGGCCATTGAGAGCCGCGTCTATGCAGAAGACCCCTACAGGGGTTTCCTGCCGTCGACCGGCCGGCTGACCAAATACCGCCCGCCGGCGGAAAGCCATGACGAGGAAACCGGCGTCACCGTGCGCAATGACACCGGTGTCTATGAGGGCGGCGAGATCTCGATCTTTTACGATCCCATGATTGCCAAGCTGTGCACCCATGCCGGCGACCGTGCGACCGCCATTGCCGCCATGTCGAGGGCGCTGGATGGCTTTTACGTTGACGGCATCCAGCACAACATCCCGTTTGTATCGGCCATCATGGCGCATCCGCGCTGGCAGGCAGGCGAGTTGTCCACCAGCTTTATTACCGACGAGTTTCCCGATGGTTTCAACGGGGCAGATCTCACCGAGGAGGTGCTGTTCAATATCGCCACCGTCGCAGTGGTGTGTGACCATGTGCTGAACCAGCGCAAACGGGAAATATCGGGTCAGATGGGCGGACGGCCGGTCCAGTTTTCCACCCGGCGCAGCGTCAATGTGGCGGATGATTGGGTGGACGCCGAGATCAATGGCTGCGAAGGCAGGCTGTTCCGGTTGAGCGTACGCGGGCACGAAGCAGTGGTTGAATGCCAGTGGTCACCGGGTGAACCGGTCTGGCACGGCCGCATCAACGGCAATGCGGTCTCGGTTCAGGTGCGGACCCAGATGAATGGCTTCCGCATGTCCCATGGTGGTTCTGAAGTCGAGGCCATCGTGTACACAGAGCGCGAAGCTGAACTGGCGAAACTCATGCCGGTGAAACTGCCACCTGATACATCGAAGAAGCTGTTATGCCCGATGCCGGGCCTGGTGGTGTCGATCGATGTCAAGCAGGGACAGGAAGTCAAGGCAGGCGAGAAGCTCGCCGTTGTCGAAGCCATGAAAATGGAAAACATCCTGCGCGCCGAGCGTGATGGTACTGTTCAGGTCATTCATGCCGAGCCGGGCGCAAACCTGGCGGTCGACGACGTGATCATGGAGTTCGAATAGGCCCGAAAACCTGTTCGAACTGCGCCTTCAGCGCGATGTCTGCGTCGTGCATGTCCACTGGCAACCCTAAGTCCACAAGGCTGGTCACGCCATGTTGGCTGACACCGCAAGGTATGATGCCTGAGAAATGCTCCAGGTCGGGTTCCACATTCAGGCTAATGCCGTGATAGGTCACCCATTTGCGCACCCGGATACCGATGGCCGCAATCTTGTCCTCGACGGTGTCGCCCTTTTCAGGCCGGCGTACCCAGACCCCGACACGGTCCTCGCGCCGTTCACCCTTGATATTGAACGCATCAAGGGTCCGGATCAGCCAGTCTTCAAGCTGTGCCACGAAGCGGCGCACGTCCCGGCCTCGTCGGTTCAGGTCCAGCATGACGTAAGCCACCCGCTGCCCGGGCCCGTGATAGGTGTACTGCCCGCCGCGCCCGGTGCTGTGAACCGGAAACCGGTTGGCATCCACCAGGTCTGATGCATCCGCCGACGTGCCGGCGGTGTATAGGGCAGGGTGCTCCACCAGCCAAACCAGGTCTGAGGCCGTCCCCGCCGCGATGTCCGCGACCCTGGCTTCCATGAACGCCACGGCGGCGGGGTATTCCACAAGGCCGGCTTCCATGCGCCACTCAACCGGTGGTACATGCCTGAGTCCCGCATTGTGCCGGGCAATCGTGTCACGGTTAATGCTCATGTGACGACTGTTTACGCCAAACCGAGCCGGCTTCCAATGTCGGATGTTTTGAGGGCTTGATTTGGCCTTCCGGCGCTGTTACACGCTCAATCCATCCTACCTGTCTTTGACGATTTGCGGTCGTGGCGGAATTGGTAGACGCGCAGCGTTGAGGTCGCTGTGGGGTAACACCCGTGGAAGTTCGAGTCTTCTCGACCGCACCATTTCACGAAATTCGTGACATTGATTGTCCGCTGCGCAGCAATTCAGCCGATGAATCAGAGGTTTCTGACTTACATCTTTTATCCAACCTTGAGACTTCCAGAAGCTACACTGATTGACGACGCAGGACTGTGTTCCGACGCCGGACAGGGTTGCTGGACATTTCCTGCATGTGGGTCCGTTTGCAGGCCGGTTTATCAGCGAAGAGGACGACTGGGACATCATTGCCAAGGGCGGCTATCCAGGCCGCCAGGCGCTTGTCGACCTGTATTCTGACGAGGGATACCGCCATGTCTTCGTTCATCGGACGGCTGCCTGTGTCGGTCAGAAAGTATTGATGGCTGCTGCATAATTTCCCGTCAGTTATATTCTGGGGTATTCACAACGCTCACCAACTAGACCAGTATCCCGCGGGAACGCTGGGGCATGTCAGGTTGGGAGGCGGTTCTGTTAAAGACACTGAACAGGACAAATGTCAGTCGATTGCTGGCTTTGCTGTTGCTGCTGGCGATGGTCGCATTGCGTATTGTCGATCCGGCGCCGCTGGAGACGCTGCGGCTCAAAACTTTTGATCTTTACCAGATTGCGCTGGCGCCGAAGCCGACGCCGCAACAGGTCATCATTGTCGACATCGACGAAAAGAGCCTTGATGAACTGGGCCAATGGCCGTGGCCGCGGTCCACCCTGGCGAAAATTATCGATAAGGTCGGTCAAGCCGGTGCTGTCGCCGTCGGGCTCGATATCCTGTTTCCCGAACATGACCGCACCTCGCCTGCCAACGTGGCCAACATTGTCGAGGC
>JBPCVV010000130.1:0-8754 GCA_051010195.1 Anderseniella sp.
GCTGAGCCGGAGTTCGACCTTGTGGCTATTCCGGCGGGCACAGCGCAGCTTGGCGATGCGCAGGGTGATGCCAACGAGGAGTTGCGGTCCGTCACAATTCCGGCATTCCGGCTCATGCGCAGGGAGGTGACCAACCGGCAGTTTGCGCGCTTCTTTGTCGCCAGCGGATACCGGACCACCGTCGAACAGGCCGGCAAGGCTCATGTCTGGTGGATCCGCTGGGACCGGAAAACAGAAGCAAACTGGCGCCGTCCACAAGGGCCTGAGAGCAGTCTTGAGGGCCTTGCGGATCACCCCGTGGTGCAGGTATCTGCCAGGGATGCGGAAGCATTCTGCAAACACTACGGCCTGCGTCTGCCCAGTGAGGATGAATGGGAGTATGCCGCGCGCGGTCCGCAGGGCCTGCGCTATCCGTGGGGAAACAGGCTCACGCCCGCCTCATTGCCAGAACAAACCAATGCCGGCACCTATGAATGCTGTGCGGCTTCAAAGGAAGATGGATATCTGCGCACTGCGCCGGTGGGCTCGTTTCCGCGCGGCCGGTCGCCGTTCGGTCTGGACGACATGTCCGGCAATGTCTGGGAGTGGACGTCGAGTAGGTTTCCGGGATCACCCGGCGAGCGAGTCATCAGGGGCGGCGGATGGGGCAACAACCCCTATTGCCTGCGCGCTGCCTACCGGCACGGCAATCCGCCTGATATCGGCCTCGACATGGTCGGGTTCAGGTGTGCCGCGGATTGAGCCCGCCCGCCGATATCTTCAGTTGCAATGGTGGCGCGGGTCATATTTCCTGCCACTGAACTGAAATCCTCAAAAAACAAGAGGCTGCGAAATGGCGATCAGGACGGCAATTATCGGGCTTGGCATCATGGGGCGGCGGATGCTGGAGCACATGCTGCTGCATGACGGGTTTGCGCCGGATGTGCTGTGGGACCCGGATGCCGACAGCTGCAGGCTTGCAGCCGAAATCGCAGCCGACGCCAGGATCATGGACAGTGCCGAAGATGCGATTGGGGCGGCCGACCTGGTCTACCTTGCCTGCCCGCCGGTGCCGCGCAAGGCCTATGTGCTCAGCGCCGCTCTCGCCGGCAAGGCGGTGTTCCTGGAAAAGCCGCTGGGGGTCGATGTCGACGAGAGCGCGGAGCTAGTGCGGCAATTGGCTGAAGCCGATGTGCCGGCCGCGGTGAATTTTACACAGGCGGCAGGGGCCGCCCTGACGCAGATTTCCGGGGCCGCGCGGTCGGGCGCCATGGGCAACATCGTCGGTGCGGATATTGTCGTGACCTATGCAAACTGGCCGCGCGAGTGGCAGAAGGCGGCCGACTGGCTGCGGTTCCGGGCCGAGGGCGGTATGACGCGCGAGGTCATTTCGCACTTCCTGTTCTTTTCCGAACGTATCCTTGGGCCGTTGTCGCTGGTCTGGGCGCGGCCGTCCTATCCGGCCGATGATACCTTGTGTGAAACCCACATGCAGGCCCGGCTTGAGGCGGCGGACGGGCGTCCCGTCACCGTTATGGCCAGTGTCGGCGGCGCCCAGCCCGACCGGCAGGAGCTGACGATAAAGGGGACGAAGGCCAGCCGCCGAGTGACGGATTTCTATCGCGATGCGGTGTCCGATGGCGGTGAGTTCTCACCCGTTGCAGTTGAACCGGCAGACCCCAGGGCGGTGAGCCTGAAAGCCCAGCTTGACGATCTGGTGCTGCTCTTCAACGGACAGCCGAACCGGCTGGCGACACCTGAAGAGGCATTGCGGGTGCAGAAGCTGGTTGAAGCCATGCTGGCCGGGCGCGGCGGGTAGTCTCTTTTGTCTAACCGTAGCAAAACGGCTCCACGTTGCCGCTTGTGCTGTTTTGCGTCAGCGCGTGAGGTGGGGATGGTCGGCTGCATGGGTTTTCAAATGATCTGACTGTGACCGGCTCAGCACCTGCTGCAGCTTCCCGTTGAGGCGCCATTTTGCGTATATCGAGAGCTGATAGAGTGTGTTCCTGAACCCGTTCCCGGGATCGAGACGCGCAGCCTTCAATTCTGCCATGGCAGCTTTGTAATAATCGATGTTCTGCCGGCCGACAAAGCCGGCAATATCCTCGCGCCTGCTCAACGGTCCAAGGCACCACGGTTTGAAATGACCGGCATAGTGAACTAGGGAACGAGGCCAGTGCGGCGGTGCGTTTCCGTTCAGATGGTTCCACCGGAACGGCAGTCGCAGATAGTGGCCGGCAAGGACGGCATTGAGTGCGCACTGGTCATTGAAGGTGAGGATGTCGGGGCGCTCGGTGAAGACCGCAGTTGCGGCAGCGCCGATTCCATCTTCCACCCATCGTGCAAGATCGACGACCATCAGGCCCGAATTGAAATAACCTGCGTCGGCCGGCAATCCCAGTTTGGCGCGAAACCGGAGCAGCTTGCCGTCTGCCACCACGGCGATGTCGTCCACCGCAGCCACGGCAAACCCCTGCAGGTCCAGTTTCACAAGTTCGTTGACATCGCCCAGGAAGCGGGTGTCGCTGTCAACAACGATGACCCGTTCCACTCCCTTTTCGAGCCAGTCGGCCATGCGCAGCGGGCCAAACTTGGCAGCGGACTGACCCCGGCTGGATGCCCATGGTTCACACCAGGACGGGTCGACCGTGACAAACCGGACGGTGATACCGGCCTCGTTGAGGAAGGATTTGGCGCGCTGTGCCGAATCCTGGCTGACACCGTGCAGCAGTATCGTGACCGGTGGCAGCGGGCCGGAGCAGTGTTCCGCAATTGAACGGGCGGAGATGCAGGTGATCGGCAGAAAAGCATCATCGGTGGAATACAGCACGACCGTGCCGGCGGTTTCAGACAGGGGCTGCATGTGCGGGTCCGTGGGTCAGTTCGCGAGGGCTGATGCTGAAATGTTCGAGCAGGCGTTGCACGGCGGCATCGTTCTGCCGGCCCCAGATATTGTCCGCAGACAGCTTGCTGCCGTTCCAGTATGGAATCGATGGGTGCATGACTGCATTCTGGCCAACCTGAACCGCCGGTGTGCCGGTGCGCGCGGCCATGACTTTCAGCCACAGGTCATCGGCCGTCGGGCACAGATCTAGAAACAGGGATGTATCGAGAACCTCGGAGGTAAAACAATCAGGCGGGTAGAGCACACCTCCCACGCCAAGGGGCAGGAGGGAAAAGGATGGTCTGTTGTGGTTTGTCAGCGGCCATCCGCGATAGGGCGTTAGCAGTTCATCTCCGGTCAGGTTGATTTGCCGCGAGCGCCAGCAGATGATCTTGCCGGGGTGGGCCTGGTGCCCGTCGATCAATCCGCGCAACCAGTTCGGCGGATAAAGCTTGTCGTCGTCGCATGTGACGATCACATGATCAGGGAACTCGCTGAGGGCATGCGCGAACTTGTTGAACGAGCCGTAATTTTTCGATGTGTATCTGATCTCCAGACCATGGCGTACCAGCTTCTGCAGCGTGGCGGGAATGTGCATGTTGGAGCATTCCTCCTGCGTCAGGTACAGCACCAGACGATCCGGTTTGCTGGTCTGTGCAAGCAGGGACTTGATGCAGTTGTGCAGGCGTGCGAAGCGGCCGGGAAACGAGGTCAGGCTTACGACAATCCTGCGATCTGGCGCACGGGCCCGCGGGATCTTGCCGTGTCTCGCAAATTGCCAGTTCAAACGGCAAAGCGCCGGCAGGTACAGCAGCCACTCGGTTGTGTCGGTTCTGATTGCCAGGAGTTTGGGACGCACGCCTACATATCCGCTTTGCTGAATTGCGATTTTGGAATCAGGTCGATCAGTTGCTGAACCTCCGATTCCGACATGCCACCCTTGACATGGACGAACTGCGCGCCCCGCCGGCCGGCGGCCTGGACACCGGCGCTTGAATAGACACGCTGGATCTGAGGCCCGAAGAGCCCGAGCTTACCGAGGTTCTGGAAGTACAGCCCCTCCCATAACACACGCTGGTTGCGGGGATGCCGATTGGCCAGGTTTGAAAGGCTGCCCTTGGCGAGCTGCAACCAATCATCAAAGAAGCGCCTGGCGAAGTCGCCGTTCCTGATTGCAATGAAGCCGGCGTTGGGAAGGCTGACGGTGCGGTAACGAAAGGCGGCAGGAATATTTGTCGGCACGTGCAGCCCTCCCACTGTTCTGCCGTCACGGGAAAACACGATGTCCTTTGAGGCATGCGGCGACAGCAACTCCAACAGGCAACTTTCCTCATTGCAGGCATACATGTCCGCATCAACCAGCACCACTATGTCCGCTGTTGAAGATGCAAGATGCTGCCTGACCATCTCGATCTTGCTCCAGTTGACATGCATGTTCGGAAGCAGAACCTCGCTATAGGCATGAAACTGATGGCCGCGGGCACGGCAATACCTGTCCCACAACCTTCTTGAAGAAAGGGCGTAGTGGTTCAACTCCGCCGTGGCGAGCATTATCACTTCCAGAGATGTCATTTACAACGACTGATGCTTTGGATTCCCTCGATTGGTGACTATAGCAGTTGTTCATCGAACAGCCATGTACATTGATGTACATACAAACAACAGAATTATGCTGCTGAGCCGGCCGGGGCTTGCACTCTGGCATTTCCGAACCTGGTTTTCCAACCAATCTTCGCCCCGGACACGCAGGCATTGCCACGGGCATCACAAAAGGCAACATTGTAGCGGCGCGTGAAAGCGCCGAAGGTTGAGATAACCGATGGTGACGGCACTGGCATGCGGCCTGCTGGCAGGCCGCCATTGAGGTGAGGAAGATGGCCGCCAAATGGATAATCAGGAAGTATGAAAGCAATGCCCTAGAGTGGGAAAAGGTCCTGCCGGGCAACATGTCGAACAAACGGGTCGAAGCCATCCTGCAACGGTTGGTGTGTCAGAACCTGAGTACCGACGAAATCCTGTCGTCGTCCCTGAATGCCGAGACGCCGGGGCGTACCGACCATCTCGACCGCGTGGGCAGCGGCACGCTGTTCATCTACGGGCGCAATCCCTACTATACCGCCGAACACCGTCAGGCCGCCTCCATCTGAGTTCCGAGACCGGGTCCGGGCATGCCGATGGCGAAGCGTGCCGTGGGGTAATATTTCTTTAGACAGTTGTAACTAGTGTGTCCTGAGAAAAGCAACTGGAGGCACGAAAATGAGCACAAGATTGTTTACCGGCGGTGTCATGATCGGTGGTGTGATCATGGCTGCCTATGGTGGTTTGGAACTGGGCGGCGTACTCGGCGGCGCTCCTTTCGACTATGCCAAAGCGACGTCGGACGAACAGGTTCAGTTTCTGCAGAAGGAAACCAAGTACTTTGGCCGGCGCCTGAAGCGCGGCCTGGTCAATCCATCCGGGGTCGGCGGTTCCATGCGGCTGGCTGATACCGAATATGACGCGCGCCGCAACGAGGTCCGTTTTATCGTGAGGGTGACCGGCGGTGAACTGGCCAACAACGGTGCGTCGCAGAAAGCTCAGCGGGAGTTTCAGAAAGCTGCGTGTGCGTGGCGCGGTGACAGCCGGCTGGCAGGCGCCAACAGCAGGCTGGTGGTGAAGTTCGTCGACAAGGACAAACGGCAGTTGCGTCGGATTACCATCGACGGTTCCAGCTGTCGCAGATTTTCGTGATTTCACGTCCGCCCGTCTACCTCAGTCGTCGGCAAACTCGTCGGAATAGAACGATATCATGATGTCCAGGGCATCGGACAGTTCCCCCTCCCTGGCGCGCACCCAGAATTCTGCCGAGCCCAGGTCGGAATAGCCCTCGAACTTCTCAAGATCCGATGCATCGGCATTGCGGAAGCCCATAGACCAGTCGGGGAAGTTGCGGTCTGATATTTCCCCCTGTTCCAGAACTACCTTGGTGTGATGGCGGTTGTCGGCTTCGATTCTGGCGAAGGCTGCCAGCACCTTGTCTTCAGGCCCTTCCAGCAACTGCATGAAGTTTGCCCGGTTCTCGGATGGCGTGAACTTGTAGATCAGCAGGCCCGTAATGCCGTCTTTGGTATTGTAATCACGGCTTTTTTTCAGGACGGCGGCAAGGTCGTCCTCGCTCATGGGTCGGGCGGCCTGGCTGACGTAGATCAGATGGTACATGCGTCATGTCGCTTTCATACAGTCTTCATCGGATGCCGGGCCGCAACCGGCGCCGTTCAAATCAAAAACAGGCTTATACGCATCTTGCCGGCCCGCACAAGTGCTGTGTAACGGGGCAGCACGCGAGGTGGATCAATGAGTAGCGGACACCTGGTGGTGAAAATCATCGGCAATTAGATATTTCATATTATCAAATATAATTTCAAATTAAGAAATTCTATTGACTCAAGTGACCTTGTTGCGGTTTCATATGGTCGCTTCTTCGACAAGGTGAATTGGATTGACGAGTGGCAAGCGGTGCGAAAGTCGCAGTTGAAACGCGAGCCGTCCAGGCAGACAGACCGGGCGGGCCTGATGCCGTGGAATCGGGCAGAATGCCCCGCACCATCCAATCGGTTGAGCGCGCACTCGATATTTTGGAAATCCTGGCGGACGCCGACAGTGAGCTGGCGTTGAACGAGCTTGCTGCAGGCGCCGGTCTCAACGCATCGACCTGCCATCACCTGTTGGCCACCCTGGTAAAACGCGGATACGCCGGCCAGACGTCGCGCACCCGCAGTTACTTTCTCGGCCCGCGCATCACCGACCTGTCAGACAGCCGGCTGAAACAGTTCAACCTGTCGGAAATGGCCATGCCCGAACTGAGGCGGCTGAACGACACCACGCTTGAAAGCGTCCATCTGGCGGTTCTGCAGGGTACATCGCTGCTGACCCTCGCCAAGCTCGATTCCAAGTTACCGATCCGGGTCGGGTCCGATGACGGCATGAAGGCCGATGCGGCGCACGCTACCGCCACCGGCAAGGCCATCCTGGCCTGGCTGCCGGAAGCGGAGATCGCTCGCGTGATCGCCCATGGCGGGCTGAAGCGCTACACCGACAAGACGATTTCCACGATCTCGGAGCTGATGGAAGACTTGCGCCTGGTGCGCCGCAATGGCTATTCGCTCGACAATGAGGAGTTCCAGGCCGGTGTCGTGTGTGTTGGCGCCGCAATCCGGGATCATGCTGGTGCGGTGATCGGTTCGGTCAGCGGATCGATGCCGCGCATGCGCGCCGACGGTGATCACATGGCCAAGGTCAAAGCAAGCATACAGGACTGTGCGGCGCGCATCTCGTCGCGGTTCGGCAGCCGGGACCCGGAGCAAGTTCACACCTGAAATCTGAAACCAGCGGACGCTGCAAAAGCGCCGGGACAAAACTCAACGAGGAGACGCAAAAATGGCAATGCCTGACAATGTCAAGACCAGCACCGATTATCCGATCCCGGAGACCATGAAGGCATGGGTGCTGGGTGATCCCGGTGACATCAGTCTGCAAGACAAGCCGGTTCCGGCTCCCGCCAGGGCAGAGGTGCTGGTGCGCATTGACGCTGTCGCGATATGCGCAACCGACCTGGAGATCATTTACTACGGGCCGCCGGCGCAAATTAACGGCGAACTGCCGTTCAACCAGAACTTCACGCCCGGTCACGAATATATGGGTACGGTTGTGGCGCTGGGTCCCGGCGTTGATGAATACGCCATCGGCGAGCGGGTCACGGTCGAAATCCATGCCGGTTGCGGGCAGTGCAAGCGATGCCGCGAAGGCATGTACACCTCGTGCCACAACTACGGCAAGAACTATGGCGATGTGGACAAGGGCCATCGGGCCAACGGCTTCACCACTGATGGGGGGTTCTGCGAGTACCAGGTCAACAACGTCAACACGCTGGTACACGTCGACGACAACATGTCGGACGAAGAGGCAACCCTTGTGGTCACCGCCGGCACCGCCATGTACGGGCTGACCGAACTGGGCGGCCTGGTGGCCGGTGAAAGCGTGGTCGTGACTGGTCCGGGCCCCATCGGCCTGATGGGTGTCGCCGTCGCCAAGGCGATGGGCGCACAACCGGTGATCCTGACCGGAACCCGCGACAACCGGCTGGAAATCGGCAAGCAGCTCGGTGCCGATCATGTCATCAATGTACGCAAGGAAGACCCGGTCGAGGCGGTTCACAAGATCATGGGCGGCAAGGGCGTCGATTATGTGGTCGAATGTTCGGCCGCGCCCAATGGCATCAACGAAGCTGCCCATATGGTCAACCGGGGCGGCCGCATCTGCCTGGCGGCGTTCCCGCATGAATCGCCTGCGGTGGATGTTGCCCACCTGGTGCGCAACAACATCTACATCTACAGCATCCGCGGCGAGGGCAAGAGCGCCACCCATCGTGCCGAAGCGTTCATGCGCCAGAAGCGCTTTGATGCAACCCTTATTCACACCCACACGTTTGACATGGGCGAACTGCCGGAGGCACTGCGTTATGCCAAGGACCGGGTGGAGGACGCCATCAAGGTGGTGGTCAAGAACGACCATGCGCAGAGCCAGCGTGCAGCGGCAGAGTAATGCTAGCCCTGCTGCGTAACGGCGGAGATCTGTCATGCTGACATGTGACCAGTACCATATGCCGACCAGCTTGGCCGACGCGCTTGCCATGTGGCGGGACGCGGTTGAAGGCACACGGCTGGTGGCCGGGGCCACGGATATCCTGCCCTGGGCCCGTGAGGGCAGGGCAGGGGATGTGCACCTACCGGCCATGATCGACCTCAGCCGCGTGCCGGAACTGGATGGCTACACCGTTGCCGATGGCCGGATACGGCTGGGCGCAAACGTGGTTTACCAGCAGTTCCTTACCGACGACACCTTGCGCGCGCTGC
>JBPCVV010000131.1:0-9266 GCA_051010195.1 Anderseniella sp.
GTTAAGCATGAGTTCAACAATGCCGCCGAAGCAGGTTAATTACAATTCGAATTTACCTCTTAACAAAGGATTCACGACACTGTGTCCGGGAATTTGGCGATCATGGCAACTTGTCCATAACGCCCAGGGATGACAGGGGAACGGCGCGACATGCCCACTCAAACCACTACATCAGGCCCGTCTCGGGTAATGGAAACCATTTTCATTGGCGCTGCCATGAAGCAGGTATCGGAAACGGTCATGGATCGCGACGTGCCGGTGCGGGCACGCCACATGCGCTCAATCGATGACCTCCTCATGTTCATCGAAGACAATGAGGTCGAGTGCGCCGTGGTCGACCAATCCCTGCCGACGGAAAGCCGCGGGCTGAAGCTGGTTCTGCTGGCCGGTGTCAACCAGATCAAACACCTGATTGTCGTCGCCCCATCAGGCAGCCGGACTGAAATCGAGGCCATCGACGGCGTGCACCAGGTCTTGCCGAGCCCGGCAACACCGCAACAGATCATCGATGCCGTGTGTGAGCGCGCAAAGCGGGCAGCCCCTGTCAGTCTGCCGATCGCTGCCATAGTCAATACCGCAGCACCGGTTGTTGCAGTCGATACCGGGCCGTCCGCCATCAGCGCGAGACTCTCGACATATCAGAATACTCTGCAGGACATGACCGAAAGCCTTCGCCGCAAATCCGCGCAGCATTGCTGGACCCAGCTGACAAGGCGTTTCGTGACCCGGCCGGTTATCGCGGCCACCGCATCGGCATTTTTGTGCCTCGGCACGATCAGCGCGGTATCGCTGGCATCGGGCAGTTTCGCCACGCCGAGTGAAACCAACACGCAGCAAGCCGCGGCAACACCGCCGCAAAATGCGCCCGACGAGACTTTGCCACAACCGGATTTTACGCTGCCGTCTCTTGATCAGACCATGCCGGCGCTGGCCGCCGCAGAACTCAGCAGGCGCGACGCCAGGTTTCGGCTCCTGGTTTCCAGGCACACGATTGACCTGGAGATTTCCAAGCAACAGAAACTCAGGCAAAAGTTCCTGGTTCACATCGCCCACCTGAAATCCATCACCGCCGAACTCAAGGCAGCGGAAAACGGCTCGCGCGACGCAGGCAGTGCAGGCACATCCCTGTCTGCCGGCACCCGTGCCGCGGTACTGAGAGCTGAACTTGCATTGCAGGAACTGGAGGTCGGCAAGATCGATACCTTCCTGACCCATCTCAACCTGTTGAAAGCGGGCGTTGACCTGCCTGACGCGTCCGGCCTCAAACTCGCCGACGTCAGCGCGCCGGCACTCAGCGATTAAGCCGCCAGACAGCACCGCCTAGGGTCGGCACCCTAGCAACACATCCGACCACACTGCGCCACTGCGACCTGAAATGTCGCTCGCTGCCTTGTCGTCATGTCGTGGCTCTGCTAGGTTTTGCGGCAAGACGATGCCATTTGGCTTGAACGGAAAATCCCGACTGCTGACCCAATTCAGGAGCAGACAAGGATTATCGTCAGAAAACCGGGTTGAAGCGCTGCAATTGCGCATTCCGGCTTCATGACGCCAACCTGTCATTGTTGATGCGAAGCAACAGGGCAGGAAGGCCAGTCACAAGATGAGATTTTTCCGATCAGCGATTTTCCCTGGCGCAATTGCCGGCACGGCAACGCCGGCTTATGCGCATCTTGGCCATATGGGCGAGCTTGCCGGTCATGGGCACCTTGCCGGGATTGCGGCACTTGGTGCCGCCGCAGCCATTGCAGCTGCACTGGCGGCCCGCAAGCTGAAACAAAAACCAAACCGGAAACCGAAACGCCAAGAAGCGGAAGAGGCTTCATCATGAGCAAGATCGGCGTGATGATCTGCGGCCATGGTTCGCGCAGCCAGGCGGCGGTGGACGAGTTTGCCGTGCTGGCGGAAAAGCTGCCGGAACACCTGCCACCGGACTGGCCGGTAGAATATGGTTACCTGGAGTTTGCCAATCCGCTGATCCGCGACGGCCTCGACAGCCTGCGCGAACAAGGCTGCGACCACATTCTGGCGGTTCCCGGCATGCTGTTTGCCGCCATGCACGCCAAGAATGACATTCCCTCGATCCTGAATACCTATGGTGCCACCCACGATATCAAGGTCCAGTATGGCCGCGAACTGGGTGTCGATCCGAAAATGATCCTCGCCGCATCAGAACGGGTAAAGGAGGCCGTCGACAGGGCCAATGCCGACAACGGCGAAGTGCCCCTGGCTGAAACCTGTCTTGTGGTTATCGGCCGCGGCGCGTCAGACCCGGACGCCAACTCCAATGTCTCGAAGATCGCCCGCATATTGTGGGAAGGCATGGGCTTCGGCTGGTGTGAGGTCGGGTATTCGGGCGTGACCTTCCCGCTGGTCGAGCCCTGCCTGCAGCACGCGGCGAAGCTCGGCTACAAGCGCATCGTGGTGTTTCCGTATTTCCTGTTCACCGGCATACTGATCGACCGCATCTACGGGTTTTGCGACATGGTCGCCAAGGCAAACCCGGACATTGACTTTGTCAAGGCGGGCTACCTGAACGATCACCCGCAAGTGTTGGCAACCTTTGCCGAGAGGGTGACGGAAATCCTAGAAGGCCAGAACGTCATGAACTGCGCCATGTGCAAGTACCGCGCGCAGGTGCTGGGCTTTGAAGCCGAAGTCGGCATGCCGCAGGAAAGCCATCACCATCATGTGGAAGGCCAGGGCGCATCGGCGCCGGGCTCCAATGTCGCCGACTGCACACTGTGCGACACGTTCTGCACCGGTGCCTGCCGGCTGGACGGGGCGCATGATCACCATAACCACGGACATTCGCACGATCACGGCGATGGGCATTCGCACGATCATTCGCATGATCATGACCATCATCACCCGCCCTACCCGCACGCAAGCCACCCGCACGGGCCGGAAAGCGTTCGCAAGCACATGAAGCAGGACGACAAGTGATCTATGAACGCGAGCCGTCCCGGATCTATGAACTGAGCTTCCAGGCCGTCCGGTCGGAAGCACAGCTGGGACGGTTTTCTGAAGACACAGGCGAGCTTGTGATCAGACTGATCCATGCCTGCGGGATGACCGACATTGCAGATGGCATTGCCTGCACGCCCGATTGTACGGCGGCAGGCAGAGCAGCTCTTGCAGCCGGTGCAACGATCCTTTGCGACGTGGAGATGGTTGCCAGCGGCATCATCCGGCGTGGTCCGGCTGCATCGGCGAATATTGTCACCACAATCGGCCATCCTGAAACCTCGGCCATCGCGGAGCGCATCTGTAATACGCGGTCTGCCGCAGCAGTTGAGCTGTGGCGCGAGCACCTGGCCGGCAGCATCGTTGCCATCGGCAATGCGCCGACCGCCCTGTTCCACCTGCTCGAGCTGCTCGACCAGGGTTGGCCGAAACCGGCCGTCATTCTGGCCTTTCCGGTCGGCTTCATCGGCGCGGCAGAAAGCAAGGCTGAACTTGCCGCAAATCCGCGCGGTGTGCCGTTCATCACGCTCAACGGCCGGCGCGGCGGATCAGCCATGGCATCGGCGGCAGTCAACGCGCTATCACTCGGCCTGGCCGGAGACGGCCGATGAGCAAAGCCTGGCTCACCATTGTCGGTATCGGCGAAGACGGTGTTGCCGGCCTGTCGGCTGCGGCACAAACAGCGGTAAAACAGGCCGACGTGCTGATCGGCGGCGCCCGCCATCATGCGCTTGTGAAAGATGTTGAAGCGCGCCGCCTGAACTGGCCGAGCCCGTTTGACGCGATGATCGAGAGCATCGAGAAACTCCGAGGCGAGCAAGTCTGTGTGCTGGTGACCGGTGATCCCGTCTGGTACTCAGCAGGAGCGAAAATCGCCGCGCATTTCAAGCCGGAAGAGATCTGCATCCATCCGCATATCTCGGCTTTTCAGCTGGCAGCCGCTCGCATGGGCTGGCGGCTGCAGGATACCGTGACCCTCACCGTACACGGCCGGCCGGTGCAGGCGATCGTCCCGGAATTCACGCCGGGCGCAAAGCTCATTGTCCTCGCACAGGATTGCGACACACCCGGCCAGATCGCCCAACTACTGGTGCAGCAGGGGTTCGCATCCTCTGAGATCGCCGCCCTGTCACACATGGACGGGCCGGACGAAACCCGGTTTGACGGCACTGCAGATAGTTGGTCAGGCAAACCGGCGGATTTTCATACGCTGTGCATTGAGTGCATCGCCAATTCCGGCACCTCCCTTTTGCCGCGCGGACCGGGCCTGCCGGATGATGCATTCGAACACGACGGCAAGATGACCAAGTCCGAAATCCGCGCCGTCACCCTGTCGCGGCTGGCGCCCGGACCGGGAGAGCTGTTGTGGGATATCGGTTGCGGCTGCGGATCGGTGGCGATCGAATGGATGCGGATGGCGCGCGGGGCCAGGGCAGTTGGCCTGGACCCACATGGTGAAAGACGGGCGATGGCTGGGCGCAATGCCGTCAAGCTCGGTGTTCCAGATTTACACCTTGTCGACACGGTTGCGCCCGACGGCCTCGCCGAACTTGAGACGCCGGATGCAGTCTTCATCGGCGGCGGACTGTCAACGCAGACAATTGCGGCCTGCCTGGAGCGTCTGAAACCGCATGGCCGCCTGGTGGCGAATGCCGTCACGCTTGAAAGCGAGCTCGTGCTGACAACCTGCCATGAGCGCCATGGCGGCACCCTGACACGCCTGTCGGTAGCGCGGGCTGAACCGGTGGGCGGCTTTCACGGCTGGAAGCCGTTCATGCCGGTTACCCAGTGGAGCATTTTCAGATGAGCGGCACATTGTATGGCATCGGGCTAGGGCCCGGCGACCCGGACCTGATGACGATCAAGGCGCACCGGCTGGTTGCGTCGGCAAAGGTCGTCGCCTATCCGGCACCGGACACTGGTGACAGTTTTGCCCGGTCGATCGCTGCAGATGCAATCAGTTCAAACGCCATCGAAATTCCCATCGTGATTCCGATGCGGGTCGAGCGCTTCCCGGCACAAAATGTCTACAACGAGGCCGCGGCCGCCATTGGCAGCCATCTTGACCAGGGCACCGATGTCGTTGTCCTGTGCGAGGGCGATCCGTTTTTTTACGGCTCGTTCATGTACTTGTTCGGGCGACTGGCGGGTCGGCACAGATGCGAAATCGTACCAGGTGTCACTTCGATGACCGCCTGTGCCGGTATGGCTGAAAGGCCCCTGTGTGCCCGCAATGAAATCCTCACGGTAATCCCGGCGCCGGTCGATGAAGCCTTGTTGCGCGATCGGTTGCAGGCGTCCGGTGCCGCAGTCATCATGAAAGTCGGCAGACACCTGGCGAAGGTTCGCAAGGTTATTGACGAGCTCGGCCTGACCAGCCGGGCCATGTATGTCTCGCACGCATCGTTGCCGCAGCAAACCGTGACGGCGCTGGCAGACGCGCCCGACAAGGCGCCTTATTTCTCTATGATCCTGATAGGTGGAACGGACCCCTATGCCAAATCCTGATCCCACAGTAGTGTTTTTCACCGCCTCGGCTGAGCCCACCGCCCGACGGATTGCCGATGCGCTGGGCGCAAGATTGCATGGCCGGAACCCTGCCGGGCCGATCGATGCGGTCATCGAAGACGCGGGCGCGCACCTGCGTGCCCTGTTTGCCGCAGGTCATGCCATCATCGGCGTGTGCGCGGCTGGTATTCTGATCCGCAGCATCGGCGCGCTGGTATCGGACAAATGGCATGAACCGCCGGTCGTTGCGGTCGCCGAAGACGGCTCAAGTGCCGTGCCCCTGCTCGGCGGCCACCATGGCGCCAACCAGCTGGCGCTGGATCTGGCCAGGGTGCTTGGTGGCAATGCGGCCCTGACCACGGCGGGTGATGTGCGCCTGGGTGTGGCGCTGGACAGCCCGCCTGCAGGCTGGCGCCTGGAAAACCCGCTTGATGCCAAGCAGGCCATGGCCGGCCTGCTGGCCGGCAAGCGGGCACGGCTTTCAGGCGAAACCGAATGGCTGGCGCCTCTCGCGGACCTGGACACTGTGGAAACCTCTCCGGCACCCGACACAAATGCCCCGGTTGTGCTCAGCGTCGATGGCTGCGAACCGCTGACCTATCGCCGCCAGTGTCTTGCACTGGGTGTCGGATGTGCCCGTGGAAGCGATCCGGACGAACTGATTGCACTTGCCCACAAGGCATTGAGCAATGCCGGCCGATCACCTTTTGAGGTCGCCGGCGTGTGGTCCATCGACGTGAAGGCAGATGAAGCCGCGGTGCATGCGCTAGCGGCCAATCTCGGCACTGACGCCAGATTTTATCCGGCCGCCGACCTGGAAGCGCAAAGCGCCCGCCTTGCCAATCCGTCTGATGTGGTTTTTGCCGAAGTCGGTTGCCACGGCGTC
The DNA here is from genome assembly GCA_051010195.1 of Anderseniella sp. GTDB lineage: Bacteria > Pseudomonadota > Alphaproteobacteria > Rhizobiales > Aestuariivirgaceae > Anderseniella. Next base: position 6,359 of record JBPCVV010000131.1, read on the forward strand.
GCGGAGGGCGCAGCGCTCGCTGCCGCCGGTCCATCAGCAACCCTCCAAATCGAAAAGCAGAAATCCGCAAATGCCACCTGTGCTGCAGCGCTGATGGTTGGCGAAACGTTGCCATCGCGCGCGCGCGGGTCTGTGTCCGTCATCGGTATCGGTCCCGGTGCCGCCGACTGGCGCACACCGGAAGCCTCGCGGCTGATCGCCCAGGCTGATGAACTGGTCGGCTACGGACTCTACATCGATCTGCTGGGACCGCTCGCCGCCGGCAAGCAGCGCCAGGATTTTCCGCTCGGCGGAGAAGAGGACCGTTGTCGTTATGCGCTTGAACGCGCCGGGGAAGGCAACGACATTGCCCTGATCTGCTCCGGCGATGCCGGTATTTACGCCATGGGCGCCCTGGTCATGGAACTGATGGACCGGGCGGAAAGCGACGGCGGTGTTACCGACGCCGCAAAGCGGGTTGAAATCATCAACGCGCCGGGCATATCCGCCCTGCAGGCGGCGTCGGCGCGCGCCGGTGCCATACTGGGTCACGACTTCTGCACCATCTCGCTGTCGGACCTGCTGACACCGCGCGACGACATCATCAAGCGGCTCAATGCGGCGGCACAGGGTGATTTTGTCATTGCGTTTTATAACCCGGTTTCCCGGAAACGGCGCACGCTGCTGGCGCAAGCCCGGGATATTCTGCTGCAGCACCGGCCTGCCGACACACCGGTCCTGCTGGCCAGCAATCTCGGGCGCGCGGACGAAACCCTGAAACAACGGACACTGGCGGCGCTGGAGGTTGACGAGGTCGACATGCTGACCGTCGTGCTGGTCGGATCATCCAACACCACATCCTTCAAGACGGGCGATATCAGCGCCGGGGCAGCCGGCATCCGAACCTACACCCCGCGCGGCTATGCCAAGCGCATCGATACCAAAAAGAGCAAAGCATCATGAAAGTGTATTTCATCGGCGCCGGTCCCGGTGACCCGGACCTGATCACCGTCAAGGGCCGCCGCATCATCGAGGCCTGCAAAGTATGTCTTTATGCCGGTTCACTGGTGCCGGAAGCGGTGGTGGCGTGTGCACCGCAAGGTGCGCTGGTGCGTGATACAGCACCAATGACACTGGATGATATCATCGCGGAAATGCTGGCCGCGAAGCAACGCGATGAAGACGTGGCGCGCGTGCATTCCGGCGATCCGTCGCTGTATGGCGCCATTGCCGAGCAGATCAGGCGCCTCAAGGACCATGATATTGACTATGAGATTGTTCCAGGCGTGTCGGCCTATGCAGCGGCGGCCGCCGCCATGGGACAGGAACTGACCATTCCGGAGGTCTCGCAAACGGTCATCTTGACCCGCACCGCCATGAAATCATCTGCCATGCCGGAAGGTGAGGACCTGGCGACACTGGGGCGTACCGGCGCCACCCTGGCCATCCACCTGTCGGTGCGCAATATCCGCGAGATCGAGCGCCAGTTGATCCCGCTATACGGGGCGGACTGCCCGGCGGTCGTTGCCTACCGGGTCGGCTGGCCGGACCAGCACTTCATTCGCGGCACACTGAGCGACATCTGGGAGAAAGTTCGAGATCAAAAAATCACCCGCACCGCACTGATCTTTGTCGGCAGGGCACTGGGTGAAACCGATTTCCGCGACAGTGCGCTTTACGATGGCGCCCATGCCCACGTCCTTCGCCCGGTCAGAACTAAGAAGAAGCTGGCCCGATAATATGGGCGAAAGAACCACTCACCGAGCCTGATCGCAGGCCCATGGGCGCGAGCGTCTCGCCAAAGGCATCTGTCGCCTCGAACAGGCGGTCGGCGCCGGTTTCACTGACGATAGTGGAATAGTGAAACTCGTGTCCCAGCAAGGCGGAGCTCCAGGGTGCGCCGCCCAGTGGTTTGAACCTGCGGTATCCCAGGTTCAACTTTCGCTCTGCGAAGGATGTCTCGACCGGCAGCAGGCCCAGCATTTCATGCGGTTTTCCGTGTGCATCAATAATGCGGTTACCCAGCACCATGTAGCCGCCGCACTCACCGTAAACAGGAATGCCGGACTGCGCTGCAATGCGTATGCCGGCCTTGAACTGCGATGCATTGCTCAAGGCTTCGCCATGCAGTTCGGGGTAGCCGCCAGGCAGGAAGACGGCATCACTGTCGGGCGCGGGAGGCTCGTCTGCCAGTGGCGAGAAGAACGACAGGTCGGCACCCAGCGCGCGCCAGCCCTGCAGCAGGTGTGGATAGGCAAATGAAAAGGCGGTGTCGCGGGCAATGGCAATGCGCTGTCCGAGCGGCGGCAGGTGCGTTGCACTGCCCGGTGCTGATAACGGCGCAGCAGCAGCCATCAGCGCCTCCAGGTCAATACTGTCGCCGGCAATAGCCGCCGCGTTCTCCAGAAATCCATCAAGGTCCACATGCTCGCCTGCCTGCACGAGGCCCAGATGCCGTTCCGGCATGGCCAGCGAGGCATCACGGACTATGGCGCCAAGTACCGGTACACCGGTTTCAGCCAGGGCGGCACGTGCCATGGTCTCATGACGCGGCGACCCGACGCGGTTGAGAACGACACCTGCCAGCGGCAGATCAGGCCGCAATGACCGAAACCCGGCCACCGGCAAAACTGCCGAGTGGCCGTGCCTTGCAATATCAAGCACCAGAATCACCGGCAGGCCCAGGGTAACCGCCAGCTCGGCGACCGAACCTGATCCTTCAGGTCCGGCGCCGTCCAGCACGCCCATGGCCCCTTCAACAATCAGCGTGTCGCCCGGCTGACCCGCGGCCAGGTGCAGCAGCTGGCCGGACGTCATCGCCCAGGCATCCAGGTTGACCGATGGCTGGCCGCAGGCCGCCTGATGAAATTTCGGATCGATATAGTCGGGGCCTGACTTGGCGCCGGCAACACTGAAGCCCCGGTTTTTC
>JBPCVV010000132.1:0-3203 GCA_051010195.1 Anderseniella sp.
AGCGCGGTGATTTCGGCGAGAACGCCGCCCGCGACCGCAAGCGCGGCAAGGTCGACAAGCAAAAGGCCCGGCGGCTGTTCACCCAGTGGCTTGACTCCGCCGGCCACAAGCGCAACCTGATGAACCGATGGTACGCCTATGTCTCGACCGGCGCGGCACAGGTCAACCATCACCTGTATGCGGTGCAGATCTTCTGGGAGCGGTAGACCTGAGCGACGGCGCACAAGACCTGAAAGCAAAGCGTGACAGCGCACTTGCGCACTACCGTGCAGGGCGGTTTGTGGACGCCATCAAGGCGCAGATGGCGGTGGTCAATGAGATCAGCGCGACCAAGCCTGAAAGCGCCGAAGACCAGGTCAGGCTGGCAGCGTTCCTGTTCGCCCACGGCGACCTGCCGTCGGCGGCCAATGTGTTCGCAAATGCGATAAAATTCCGTCCTGATGATGCCGAGGCATTGACCAATTATGGGGTTGTCCTGTCCAGGCTGCGTCGGCTTGAAGAAGCCCACGGGTTTCTGACCCGCGCCCTGAAAATTGCACCGGACGTCCCGAACACCCATGACGCATTGGCCTCGGTGTCCTACCGGATGCAGCGCTTCGACGATGCCCGCCGGCATGGTGAAGCCTCGCTGAAACTGAAGGACGATGCCTCCGCAAGCACCGGCGCTGTCCACCCGATACCTGATCAGCTCGCGGAATTTTCCCCGCAAGACCCGACCCTCAACATCATCGCGTTCTCGTTGTGGGGCGACGGCAAAAAGTATCTCGATGGTGCGCTGGAAAACGCCCGCCTGGCTCCGGACATCTATCCGGAGTGGACGTGCCGGTTTTACTGCGATGACACGGTGCCGCAAGCCACACGAGATCAGTTGAAGACCCTCGGCGCCGAGATCGTCATGATGAACCGGGTCAACCCGTTCGACGGCCTGTTCTGGCGCTTCCTGCCGGTCAATGACGGGCGCACAAGGCACTTCCTGGTGCGCGATGCCGACAGCATCATCAACCCCCGCGAACAGGCTGCCGTCAGTGAGTGGCTTGGGTCCGGCAAGGCCTTCCACGTCATGCGCGACTGGTGGACCCACACCGAAGTCATGCTCGCCGGCATGTGGGGCGGCACCGGCGGCGTGCTGCCGACCCTGCAGACTCTTTTGAAGGATTTCAAACCAGCCGCCCTGGCCAACTGGCATCTCGACCAGTGGTTCCTGAGGTCTGAAGCCTGGCCCACGGTAAGGCAGAGCTGCCTGATCCACGACAGCAGGTTCAAGGCACTCGGCGCAAAGGACTTCCCCTCCGGCAGCGAGTTACCGGTAGGTCACCACGTCGGCCAGAACGCGTCGGTGCACGAAACCAAGACGAAAAGTTGAGTTCAAGACCTTCTGTAGGATGTCACGGCGTAGTCGTCACAACCCCTTAACCGGATGCGTGTCCGCCAGCACCGGGCGGCGCAGGGCCAGGAGGCGGCGGGCCTCGTCCGCCTTGCCCTGTTTGAGCAGGCATTCCAGCAGGGAAAATTCCAGTAAGTCGCGCTGGGCGCGGCTGCCGCCGAGGCGGGCATCATCGGCCATGAGGCCCGTGAGCAGGCGTTCGGCCCTGAGCCAGTCGTGGCCGGCAATGGCGGCGAAAGCTTCGGCCGCGTCGCGGACCAGGTCGGCGGCCGGGCCTTTCGCACGGGAGACAATGGCGGTGAGCGCATCCCCGTCGCCCGCCATGGCATGGGCAAGGGCTGCGTGATAGTCGATGAAGCTCAGGCCGGGGTCGGGGAAGAACTTGCTGGCATAGGCACTCACCTCGCGCCATTTCTCCTTTTCCACCGTCTCGCCCGCCAGTTCCGCCCGGTACAGGATCGATGCCGTGTCCGACAGGATGTTGATCGGCATGCCGAGCGCGGCTCCCGGCTTGACGTCGGCGTCGACCCGCTGCCACATCTGATCCGTTTCACCCAGTTGCAGCGACCATAGCGCCACATGCCACGACAGGTGGCCATGCATGACGGCTGCCCGGTCGTAATCTTCAAGCCAGTCATTGAGATAGGCAATCCCCAGCTCAGTTTCACCGGCCTCGTAGTCAATGTGCGAGCGCACATGGGCCCCGTGGGCGTTGCGTGGATTGATCGCCATGGAGCGGTCGATCACCGACGATGCTTTGTCCACCTGGCCGGTTTCGCACAGTGAAAAGGCGTACTGGCTGAGATACCACCAGTCGTCTCCGTAGTGCGGCTGCAGGGCACTGGTGAAGGCCAGCATCTCCGCCTCGCGGCCCGGCAGGCCGGAAAACCCGATCAGCCCGAATATGCTGGTGCTGGTCTGCGCCACCAGGCAATCGCGTGGATGGGCGGTGATGTGATCGACGACGGCGGCAAAGCCCTGTTTCGTCTTGCCGTTGGCAAGCAGGTCGATGACGTTGATGTGGCCGGCCTCGCGTTCGGTAACGCCGTTGGCGGTCCCGCGTACCTCGCCGATGATCTCGCGCGCCTTCGCCACATTGCCGGTTGCCTGATGGGCCCGGGCCAGCCCGGCATGGCCGAGTACGAATCCCGGGTCTTCCGCCACCACCGCCTCAAACGCATCCGTGATGCCCGGCGCGCCTTCCAGCAGCCTGTCCACGGCCGTTACATAGAGGTCACGAGCCTTCGCCGAAGACGTTGAAATCGGGTTGTCGTATCTGTCTCTCAGCACGGCCGTCCACTCCCGGGATGTGTGTTTTTACGTCTCGGCCCGGCGCGGCATCAGGTCGTAGGGACCTTTCCAGCCCGGCAGCGAAGATATGCGCTCGCGCCATTTCAGGATGTTGGGATAGTCGTTCAGGTCAACGCCCAGCTCGCCGTCATAGAACATGTAGCCAACCAGCGAGAAGTCGGCGATGGTCAGCCGGTCGAGCGCCATGAATTCATGCGTGCCCAGGTGCTTGTCGACAATCTGCATGGCCGCGTCGGCGCGTCCGCGCAGGAATTCCGTCACCGGTGTTTCCCCGGTCTTCATGAACGTCAGCATGAAGCGCAGCGTGGCGTTATAACTGGTGAACTTGTGATTGTCGAAATACATCCAGCGCAGTATTTCATAGCGCTCGTCATCATTGTCCCAGCCGAACTTGCCGAAATTGCCGGCCAGATATTCAAGCATGACACCGGTCTGGATCAGCTTGCGTTGCCCGTGCAGCAGCACCGGTACTTCGCCCATTTCGTTGATCTCGGACCGGTACTCGTCC
>JBPCVV010000133.1:0-29498 GCA_051010195.1 Anderseniella sp.
CGTCCCAGCTCGCCTTCATGAATCGCAAGTCACCGAGATGTATGCGATAATCACTGGCGCCCACCTTGCACTGGAGCATGCCGGCTGCACTGATCACCAGGTCCTTGTCATAACCGGGCGGCCTGCATGCCTGCACCGGCGTTGTCTCGTCACTCAAATCGACACTGTACTGCATGGCTGCGCGCAACTGCCCGTCGAAATCAGTCACGTCGATGCGTTGTACAACACCGATCCGGATTACGATTTCGTTGTTGGGTCTGGCTGTTAACGAACCTGCCCATTTTTCACCGGCACCATCCCATTTGACGCCGCCGGAAGCCTGTACGGTGCACACATATGTGCCAGCAAAACGTCCTGAACTGTCAAAAAGCAGGCTTGTTTTGGTTGCCGCTTGCGAGCCGGAAACGACAACCAGCGTCATTGCAGATAACAGAGTGCTCAAAATTCCCACCCTGGACGACGGCAAGAACCGACGCAAAATGTGCCCTGAAAAGCAGGCTGAACAAAACTTCCTCCGGGTCATTGCGGCATAGTAGGTCACAACTCTCAACCCTTGCAATATTTTGCGACGGCTCGGCTGCGCCCGCTGGATGGAGCCACACCCGGCTTCCTGCCTGCTCATGTTGTGTTGCACTTTGACGAACAGCACCACCAGCAGATTGGAAAAACACTCCTCTGCCGTGTGCAGTCGTCTTCCTGAACCGCCGTGCAATCGCTTCGTATCACGACCAAATGTGATATCATTCCGGCGTTTTCGTCACAGCGGTTGTTTGAGACCATGAGACTGCCTGAAGCTATTGCCAAAATTCCAACACCGGCCCTGTGGCTCGGGCTTGCCGGCCTGCTGCCGTTCTGGCTGCCGTTTCTGCTGTTGGGCAGCGGCGGCGAACAGGGCGCCGCGTCACGCGCGCTGCTGATCCAGATGGGGTACGGCGCGGTCATCCTGTCGTTTCTCGGCGGGATACGCTGGGGCGCGGCACTGAAACTGCCGCCCGGCCCGCTGCAGGCGACCTTGTTCGTGCTGTCGGTCCTGCCGTCGCTGGCCGGGTTTGTGGCCCTGCTGCTGCCCGCCACCGTCGGCCTTATCCTGCTGATCGGCGGCTTCCTGCTGCAGGGTGTCTGGGATGTGCAGTCGTCTCAACGCGGCGAGCTGCCGGCATGGTACGCCACCTTGCGGGCCCTGCTGACGACCGGCGCGGTGCTGGCCCTGATCGCGGCAGTCATGGTGCGTGCCGTCACTGTGTCTTGAGGGACGCCGCCTACAACACCGCGCGGCCCGGCAGTGCATGCAGTGCCGTTTTGCCAACCATGATCACCCGGAACGCCTCGCCGGCAAGCAGCGGTCGAAACGCGTCATGGCGCACGTCCAGGCCGCCGGTATAGGCCCCGAAAGCCGGCAGGATGATGCGTGCCGGTGAGATGACAAAGCACTTTGTCCGCACCCGGCGCCCGCGCCGCCTGATGGCGGCAACGGGATGCAGGTGTCCGGCAATCTCGTTGACCGCGCCGACACCGGGTTCGTGGCGAAGGGTCGTGTTACCCAAGGCAATCTCTTCAGACCTGGAACCAGGCAGGTACGCCGGCAGGGACGGGTCATGATTTCCCGACAGCCAGATGAAATCGGTCCGCGCTGCAAGCTCTTCCAACAGTGCGCGGTCACCTGCCGCCATGCGCTCAGGCCCGTGCGCATCGTGAAAACTGTCGCCGAGCAGCATGACCGTGGCCGGCGCCCATTTCTCGATCGCCACGCGCAGTGACAGCAATCCGGCACGGGTATCGTAGGGCGGCAACAACTGGCCCAGATGGGCGCGCGATGAGCCTTTTTCCAGATGCAAGTCGGCTATCAGCAGCGTGTCATAGTCCGGCACGTAAAGCGCGCCCGACAAACACGGGATGAACTCGATATCGCCAAGCCGCACCGCCATGGCATCAGACGAGCCGCATGGCTTCGTCAACAAGGTCGTCGGCGGCTTCGGCAAGCAGAGCGTCATGGGCTTCGCCATAAACCGGTTCGCGCCCGATCTCAAGCATCACCGGCACCGCCAGGGGAGAAACCTGCTCCAGCGCCTTGTGAATGATGTTGCCTTTGATGCGAGCCAGCATCATGGCCAGCCGCTTTGCGTCGATCAGGCCGGAAGCCGCATCATCCCATGCCGCCTTCAGCAGCCAGTGATCGGGCTGATGGGTGCGCAGCACATCGTAAATCAGGTCAGCGGACACTGTCATCTGCCGGCCCGACTTTTCCTGGCCCGGCCAGCGCTTCTCGATCAGGCCGGCAATGATGGCGCAGGTGCGGAATGTGCGCTTCATCAGCATGGACTCTGCCAGCCAGGCATCCAGGTCATCGCCCAGCATGTCCTGGTCAAACAACTGGGCCAGGGACAGCCTGCCGGTCTCGATGGCGAGAGAGACATCACGCACACACCATACCGACAGAGCATAGTCATTACAGACAAACCCCAGTGGCTGCAGTCCGGCACGCTCCAGCCGCCTGGTCAGCAACATGCCAAGTGTCTGATGCGCCAGCCTGCCGTCAAACGGGTAGCACACCAGATAATGCTTGTTGGCCTTCGGAAAGCTCTCGACCAGCATCTGGTGGGGTTGCGGCAGTACCGACTTCCACTGCTGCACCTTGAGCCAGTCGCGTACTTGATCCGGCAGGTATATCCAGCTCGCCGGTTCAGCCAGCATGGCGCGCACCCGGCCCGCCAGATAAGTCGACAAGGGGAACTTGCCGCCCTGGTAAGACGGTATCATCGGCTCGGTCGCATCAGCCCGGCTGACCAGCGCATTGAGCTCTTCAACCGCTTCCAGGCGCAATACCTGACCGGCAAACAGGAAGGTGTCGCCAATGCGCAACTGCTCCACGAACCATTCTTCCACTTCGCCCAGCACCTTGCCGCCCCACTTGTTCATTGGCTTGCCGCTGGACGAACGCCGCTTGCCGGCCAACTTGACCTTCAGCATCTCGGCCTCGACGATAGTGCCGGCGTTCATGCGATAGCTTTGCGCCAGCCGGGGGTGGGTCAACCGCATGCGTCCATCAGGCATCTGCTTCAACCTGGCAAAGCGCTCATAGGTTTTCAACGCATAGCCCCCGGTCGACACGAAATCCACGGCCTGGTCAAAGTCCTCGCGGGCCAGGTTCCGGTACGGCCATGCCGAAACCACCTCGGTGTAAAGCTCGTCCGGTTCAAACGGCGCGGCCACGGCAGAGCCCATGATGTGCTGTGCCAGCACATCGCGTTTCAGTTCCGCCGGACCTTCTCCATCCTGGGCGCCTTCAAATGCGGCAACACGGGCGGCTTCGCATTCCAGCACTTCGAAGCGGTTTGACGGCACCAGCACGGCACGGGACGGCTCCTCATAGCGGTGGTTGGCACGACCGATGCGCTGCAGAATGCGGCTTGAGCCCTTCGGCGCTCCCACATTGATGACGAGATCAACATCGCCCCAGTCGATGCCGAGATCGAGCGTGGACGTACACACCACGGCGCGAAGCGAACCGGCGGCCATGGCTGCTTCCACCTTGCGCCGCTGCGACACATCGAGCGAGCCGTGATGTAGCGCAATCGGCAGCGCGTCGTCGTTCAGGGTCCACAGCTCATGGAAGATGCGTTCCGCCTGTGACCGCGTGTTGGTAAACACCAGTGCCATGCCGGCCGACTTGACCGCTTGGTATATGTCGGGAAGCGCGTAGGCACTGCTGTGGCCTGACCACGGCATGCGGATATCATCATCACAGCGCATGATCGAGATGTCCGGTTCCGCCCCGCCCGGCGCCTGCACAAAGGCCGCCAGGTGCTCAACACCCTCGGCGTCGCGGTCCTGCGGCATCAGCCATGCCCGCAGGGTATCGGGGCTTGCCACCGTTGCCGACAGCCCGATCCGCTTGAGGTCGGTAGCAAAGTGCTGCAGGCGGGCCAGTGCCAGCGCCAGCAAGCATCCGCGTTTGGTTGGAGCGATGGAATGAAGTTCATCCAGAACCACCACGCGCAGATTGGCAAAATAGTGTTCGGCGCCCTCCTGGGCGATCAGCAAGGAAACTTGTTCCGGGGTGGTGATGAGGATATCCGGCGGATTGGTTTTCTGGCGCTGGCGCTTATGCATCGGCGTATCGCCTGTACGCGCCTCGATGCGGATATCCAGCCTCATGTCGCGGATCGGTGTTTCAAGGTTGCGGGTAATGTCGACGGCCAGCGCCTTGAGTGGCGATACGTACAGCGTATGTAATCCGTTGCCGGCGGCTCCTTGTGCCAGTTCGATCAGCGACGGCAGGAATCCGGCCAGCGTCTTGCCGCCGCCGGTCGGCGCAATTAGCAGTGCCGAATGCCCCGCCGACACGGTTGCCAGCATGTCGAGCTGGTGGCCGCGCGGCTGCCAGCCGCGGGCGGCAAACCAGTCGGCAAACAATTCCGGCAAGCCAGCTTGCGCAGGTGACTTATGTGAAACACCGATATCCATGTGTCAGTAGTATACGAGGTTTGACGGCAATACAGTTGACAATCGCGCAGGCACAAATGCCAATGCGCTCATGACGCCGGTCACACACAAATCAGTTGTCACCATGGCGGTGCCGATCATGCTCGCCAACGTATCACAACCCTTGCTGGGTGTGGTCGATACGGCGGTGATTGGGCAGTTGCCGGAAGCGCATTACATTGGCGCGATTGCCATCGGCGCGCTGATTTTCTCGCTGGTATACTGGGGATTCGGCTTCCTGCGCATGGGGACATCGGGCATCGCGGCCCAGGCCTTTGGTTCAGGCGACAGCAAGGAACTTGCCGCCGTTTTGTACCGTGCCCTGCTGCTGGCGGCGGGCATTGGCCTGATCCTGCTGCTGCTGGCGCCGCTGATTTCAAAACTGTCATTCTGGCTGATCGCGGCCTCTCCTGACATCGAGCGCGAGGCCAAAATCTACTTCGATATCCGTATATGGTCAGCGCCGTTCTCGCTGGCCAATTATGCCATACTCGGCTGGCTCATCGGCATCGGACAGATGCGCTGGGCGTTCATGGTGCAGATTTATCTCAACGTCGCCAACATGGCACTGGATGCGCTGTTTGTGCTGCATCTGGACATGGCCACCGCAGGCATCGGGTACGGCACCCTGATTGCGGAGGTCTCGTCCGCCCTTGTCGGTCTTGCAGTGGTCTGGATGTTCCTGCGCCGAACCGGCGAACGGCCGTCACGGGCCCGGATACTGGACCGTGACAGGGTCAGGCGCATGGTGCTGGTCAACGGCGACATCATGGTGCGCACGCTGTGTCTTACATTCGGGTTTTCGTGGTTTGCCTCGCAAGGCGCCAAGATCAGCGATGTAACTGTTTCTGCCAACGCCATCCTGATGCAGTTGTTCTTCATGGGCAGTTACATGATTGACGGCTTTGCAACGGTAAGCGAGGCCCTGGTCGGCCAATCGGTTGGAGCAAAGTCGCGCCAGCGCTACGACACGGCGGTCCGCATTTCCTCGCAGTGGGCCATGATCACCGGCAGCGTCTTGTCCCTGGCCATCTTGCTGGCGGGTCCCTGGGCCATCGATGTCATGTCGGTCAACCCGGATATCCGGTCGTTTGCGCGCGCTTTCCTGTGGTGGGCCGCGCTGACGCCGATACTGGGGGCGGCGTGCTTCCAGCTTGACGGCATTTTCATCGGTGCAACGCGAACCGGCGACATGCGCAACATGATGATCGTGTCGCTGGCCGTCTACCTGGCAGCGGGTTATGCGCTGACCCCGATGTTCGGCAATCACGGACTGTGGTTTGCCCTGTGCCTGTTCTTCATCGTGCGCGGGTTCACGCTGTACGCCCGCATGCCGGCGCTGGCGCGTGATGCGTTTGCCTGAACCAACAACTGCGTTGTAGCGTTTGAGTGTGATGACCCTGGATCCCGCAACATGGCTGTACCCGACCCCAAGGGGCCTTTACTGCGAGCCAGGAGACTTCTACATCGATCCCTCGCGTCCGGTCGACCGGGCCGTTATCACCCACGGCCATGCCGATCATGCCCGGCCCGGCAACACGTCAGTGATGGCGACAAGACAAACGCTCGACATCATGCAGGTACGCTATGGCGCGCGGACCGGAGACAGCCTGCTGGCAATCGACTATGGCGAGCGGGTATCCATAAACGGGGTCGATGTGGGCATGGCGCCTGCCGGGCACATACTGGGCGCGGCCCAGGTGATCGTGGACTGGAAAGGCTATCGCGCCGTCGTATCAGGTGACTACAAACGCGCCGCTGATCCAACCTGCGCAAATTTCGAGGTGGTCAAGTGCGACCTGTTCATCACCGAGGCCACGTTCGGCCTGCCGGTGTTCGTGCATGAAAATGCCGGCTCGGAGGCGGCCCGCCTGGTGGCGTCACTGGCCGCATCGCATCATCGCACGCATTTGCTCGGCGTTTATGGGCTAGGCAAATGCCAACGCATGATTTGCCTGGTCCGGTCTGCAGGCTACGATAGGCCGATCTACCTGCACGGCGCCCTGCAGGGGTTGTGTGATTACTATACATCGCAAGGCATCGAGCTTGGCGAGTTGCGTCCTGTCGCCGACGAATCGCCGGATACGCTTCAGGGCCAGCTTGTGCTGTGTCCGCCGTCGGCGATTGCCGACCGCTGGTCGCGGCGCATGAACGACCCGCTGACGGCATTTGCCTCCGGCTGGATGCGGGTCAGGGCACGGGCTCGCCAGCGCGGCGCGGAATTTCCCGTCATCGTATCAGACCATGCCGACTGGCCGGAATTGCTCAAGACCATTGCGGATGTCGAGGCTGGTGAAATCTGGGTCACACACGGCCGCGAGGATGCACTGCTTCACCAGATATCGAATATGGGTCTGAAAGGCAGAGCGCTGGCCCTGGTCGGTTTTGAAGACGAGGGAGAATGAGCCCATGCACGCCTTCGCAGAACTGATGAACCGCCTCGCCTTCACCGGCTCGCGCAATGCCAAACTTGATCTGATGCAGGCCTATTTCCGCAACACACCGGATCCGGACCGCGGCATCGCGCTGGCTGCCCTGACCGACGGGCTGAACCTGCGGCTGCCGTTCCGGCGCCTGGTGACGGACCTCATGGAACCGCATGTGGATCCAGTATTATACAAAATGTCACGCGACTATGTGGGTGATACCGCGGAGACAGTTTCGCTGTTGTGGCCTGTGCACGACGCGGACGCGCCGGTTCCCTCACTTGATGAAATTTACCAGACCCTGCAGTCGATGAGGCGCGCGGACGCGGGGCCGGTGCTGTCCGGCTGGCTGGATGCGCTTGACGCAAATGGCCGCTGGGCGCTGCTCAAACTGGTTACGGGCGGGCTTCGCATCGGGGTTTCGGCACGCCTCGCGAAGACCGCCATTGCGCAGGCCTTCGATCATGACGTGGCCGAAGTCGAGGGGGTCTGGCACGGCATTTCGCTGCCCTATGAAAATTTGTTTGCCTGGCTGGAAGGCCTGGCTGAGAGGCCGGACCCGGGGGACACGCCGGTGTTCAGACCGGTCATGCTGGCCCACCCGCTTGAAGATGGCGATCTGGAAAAACTCACACCCGGCGAATGGACGGCCGAATGGAAATGGGACGGCATACGGGTGCAACTGGCCGGCAACGGGCGGGAACTGAGGCTTTATTCACGCACAGGCGATGACATTTCGAAGTCGTTTCCCGATATTGGCGACGCATTCCTGGGCTTTTCAGGTGTGGCAGACGGCGAGCTGCTGGTCCTGCGCGATGGCAATATCGCGCCGTTCAATGATCTCCAGCAACGCCTCAACCGCAAGAGCGTCAGTGCGGCGATGGTGAAGGACTATCCGGCGCACATCCGGTTTTACGACCTGTTGTTCCATCATGACGATGACCTTCGCGCGCTTGATTTCACCGCACGGCGCAAGCAGCTTGAAGACTTGCTGGCTGCCAACCGGTTTTCACGCGCATCGGTGAGCGAGGTCATCGAGTTTAAAACCTTCGACGACCTGACGGATTTGCGTGACGGGGCACGTGACGCCAATATCGAAGGCCTGATGCTGAAACGCATCGCTTCGCCCTACCTGGCCGGCCGGCCAAGGGGACACTGGTTCAAGTGGAAGCGCGATGCGCTGACCGCTGATTGTGTGGTGATGTATGCCCAACGCGGCTCCGGCAAGAGGTCATCGTTTTACTCCGACTACACGTTTGGTGCCTGGCGCACCGGCGAGGACGGCCAAAACGAACTGGTGCCCGTCGGCAAGGCCTACTCCGGTTTCACCGATGCTGAACTGAAGCAACTCGACAAGTTTGTCCGCGACAACACAACCGACCGGTTCGGGCCGGTGCGTGCGGTCAGGCCTGAACTGGTGTTTGAAGTGGCGTTTGATGCCGTCCAGCCGTCGACCCGGCACAAGTCGGGCATTGCCATGCGGTTTCCCCGCATTCATCGCATTCGCTGGGACAAGCCGGCTATTGAAGCCGATCATCTGGACACCCTCGTGACATTGATTGCCCGATAGACCTTGAGCTTTCGAACAACGGTCATGAAGGCGGTGATTTGTTTCGCCGCGGATGGGTTGCCCGACCGAATGCCAACCTGAAACAAGCCGGCGCTGCACTTGCAAAACCAGGGCGTGCAGCCGTCGGGTTTAAATTGAGGCACAAAAAGGGCTGGTCATGTCCGGATTTTTTTGCCAACCTTGCAGCCAGGGAGACGCAGACAAACGCATCGGCAACAAGAAGTGCGTTGAGTTTTGCGTGAGGGAGTACATAGAACATGCATCCGATCGTACGGACTGTATTGCAGAGACTGGGCCTCGGCCTGCTGACCCTTTTTGTCGTTTCCGTTATCATTTTCAGTTCGCTGCAGTTCCTGCCCGGTGATTTTGCGACATCGGTTCTGGGACAGGCAGCCACACCTGAAACGGTTGCAGCCTTCCGCAAGGAACTGGGACTGAACGAACCTGCCATCACCCGCTACTTCCAGTGGATCGGCGGCGTGCTGCAGGGAGATTTCGGTTCGTCCTTCTCCGGCCGCAGCCAGGGCCGCGAGCGCGAAGTGATGGAACTGATCGGTCCGCGCCTGTGGAACACCCTGTTCCTGGCAGGCATGACCGCGATCATCGCAGTGCCGCTGGCGCTGACACTTGGCATCACCGCCGCCCTTTACCGCAATTCTTTCTATGACCGTGCGGTCAACGCCACGACGCTGACGACCATTTCGTTTCCCGAATTCTTCGTTGCCTACATCCTGATCCTGGTACTGGCGACGTTGTGGAAAGTGTTCCCGTCGCTGGCAAATGTCCGCGAGTCCACTGAATTGGCGGACAGGATCTATATGACCGCGCTGCCGGCGCTGACCCTGACACTGGTGATCGTTGCGCACATGATGCGCATGACCAGGGCCGCAATCATCAACCTGCTGGCCAGTCCCTATATCGAAATGGCGCGGCTCAAGGGCGTTTCGAAAACCAATGTAATCACCAAGCATGCGCTGCCCAATGCCTGGGCGCCGATCGTCAACGTGATTGCCTTCAACCTGGCTTACCTGGTGGTCGGCGTGGTGGTTGTCGAGGTGGTGTTCGTCTACCCCGGTGTCGGGCAGCTGATGGTTGATGCTGTCACGACACGTGACATTCCGGTCGTGCAGGCCTGCGCGCTGATCTTTGCAGCCACCTACATCCTGCTGAACCTGTTTGCCGACATTGTATCCATTGTAACCAATCCGAGGCTGTTGCACCCAAGATGAGCACCGATGACCAGACATATTCAGCCGCTGGTGAGGTGGCGTCCGTTGCAGAGCGGCGAACCTGGCGGGACCGCACCTGGCGAAGCCTGAAAAAAGCACCGGGAACCGCCTGGTTCGGCATGATCGTCATTACCTTCTATTTCATCCTTGCGGTGTTTGCGCCTCTTATCGCGCCCTATGGCGAAAGCCAGATTTTCGATACGCCGTACGCCCCCTGGAGTTCCGAATTCTGGTTCGGCACCGACCAGTTGGGACGCGATGTGCTGTCGCGCCTGATCTACGGCGCACGAAACACCATCGGCATTGCGGTTGCCACAACGGCACTGTCGTTCCTGATCGGCGGCAGCCTTGGCGTGATGGCAGCCATCAACCGGTCCTGGCTGGACCAGGCGCTGAGCCGGTTCGTGGATGTGCTGATGGCGATCCCGAGCCTGATCTTCTCACTGATGCTGCTGTCCATCTTCGGCTCCAATGTCATCAACCTGATCATCATCATTGCCGTACTTGACGCCACCCGCGTTTTCCGGCTGTCGCGTGCGGTATCGTTGAATGTCGTTGTCATGGATTATGTCGAGGCATCGCGGCTGCGCGGTGAAAGTCTCGGATGGGTCATGCGTCGCGATATTCTGCCGAATATTCTGCCACCGATGGTGGCGGAGTTTGGCTTGCGGTTCTGTTTCGTTTTCCTGACCATTGCATCGCTGTCGTTCCTCGGTGTCGGCATTCAACCGCCGACAGCGGACTGGGGATCAATGGTACGCGAAAACGCCCAGCTCATCTCGTTTGCCGAGTATGACATGAAAGCCGCCATGACCCCCCTGCTGCCCGCCGGCGCCATCGCCTTGCTCACCGTTGCGGTCAACTTCGTGGTCGACTGGTTCCTGCACAAAACAAGTGGTATTCGCGATGAAAAGTAAATCTGGCGATCGCACAGCGGGCGATCTGCTGCTGGATATGCGGGATATTCGCATTGAAGGTTTTTCCGATGATGTCTGGCATCCGATCATCAAGGGTGTGGATCTGAAGCTGCATCGGGGCGAGGTCATGGGGTTGATCGGCGAGTCCGGGGCGGGCAAATCCACGCTCGGCAAGGCTGCCATGGGGTATGCACAGCCCGGGTGCCGCATTACCGACGGCACCATCCAGTTTGACGGTATGGACTTGCGTGCCATGAATGACGCCCAGTTGCGCGAGTTGCATGGATCTCGAATCGCCTATGTCGCGCAGAGTGCGGCGGCATCCTTCAACCCGGCGCACCGTCTGATCGACCAGTGCGTCGAGGCAACTGTTGATCACGGCCTGCGGCCCGCCGATGAGGCGAAAGCCGATGCGCGGGAGTTGTTTGCAGCGCTGCAACTGCCGGATCCCGACAATATCGGCGACCGCTATCCGCACCAGGTGTCCGGTGGCCAGTTGCAACGCGCGATGACCGCCATGGCCATGTCGTCGCGGCCCGACCTGATAATATTTGATGAGCCGACAACGGCGCTCGATGTGACGACCCAGGTGGAAGTTCTGGCCGCCATGCGCGATATTGTCGAACAGTTCCACACAGCCGCGATTTACATTACCCATGACCTCGCCGTCGTGGCGCAGATGGCCGACGTGATCAAGGTTCTGCGTTATGGCGAAACCGTTGAGGATGCGCCTGCCCGGAAAATGTTGGAAAAACCGGAGGAGGCATACACAAGGTCGTTGTGGGCTGTGCGGTCGCTGGAAAAACCCCAGGAAACCAGCGAAGACATTATCCTTCGGGTTAACAGCGTCGACGCCAGTTACGGCGGCACCATCAAGGTGCTGGAAGATGTCACCATAGATATTCCGCGCGGATCCACGGTGGCTGTCGTGGGGGAATCGGGGTCCGGCAAATCCACCACGGCAAGGGTCATCACCGGACTGCTGCCTCCGATGAAAGGCGACGTGCTGTTCAATGACGAGGCGCTGCCACTGGCGCTCAAGGACCGGTCGAAGGACCAGCTGCGTCGCATCCAGATGATCTACCAGATGGCCGATACCGCCATGAACCCCAAGCACACGGTTCGCGATATTATCGGCCGGCCACTTGAATTCTATCTTGGGCTGTCCGGCAAGAAGCTTGATGAGCGGGTGTCCGAACTGCTCAAGATGATCGAACTGGATGACAGCTTCATGGAGCGGCTGCCGAGCGAACTGTCGGGCGGCCAGAAGCAGCGCATCTGCATTGCCCGTGCGCTGGCGGCGGATCCTGAACTGATCATCTGTGACGAAGTTACATCCGCCCTGGACCAGATCGTCCAGGAAGGCATCCTGCAACTGCTGTTGCGGCTGCAGAAGGAGTTCAACATCACCTATCTGTTCATCACCCATGATATCGCCACGGTGAAAGCGATATCGGACCAGATCGTGGTGATGTTCCAGGGCCGTGTGGTCGAACAGGGCATGAAGGACGACATCCTGTCGCCGCCGCACCCCGACTACACCCAGCTATTGCTGTCCTCGGTGCCGGAGATGGACCCGGACTGGCTGACCCAGCTGCTGGAATCGCGCGGCGAAACAGGCGCGATGAGTGCGTCGGGTAACTGACAGCTCCCTAATTTCATCGGGGTAGTCTGCTGAAACGCTCCCAAGCTGATTGCCGTGACACACCCAGCGGTTTGGCAATTTTGGTCCAGCTGACATTGCGGGACCTCAGCGCATCGACCGATCTTGCCAGGTGCTCTCGATATGGCTCGGCGGTCGCGTCGAGGGCTTTGAGCGCACCAAGCGGTCGCTCCGTCGGCCAGTTGTTTGGATCGAACTCTTTTGGCGGCAACTCGCTGCCGCTCATGGCCAGTTGGTAGACTTCAACACACTCATTGCAGATGTAAAGGCCGCCGGGGCCCGCCGCCAGCTTGGCTATCTGGGCATCGGATTTCCCGCAAAACGAACAGTGCATGGTCCTTGCCACGGCTCTTTTGTGTCAGGGTTAACCTGACTGTCAAGCATGTCCTGACACATGAAATGTCAAGTTGCGTTATCACACCGGTTCAATTGGTCATCTGCCCTGCTTGTTTCGGATTCTTGACTGGCGCGCAGGGGCGCATGCCATGATCAACCGCCAAGCCAACAAGATAGACTTTGAAACCGGGCCGATTAGAATTAAGTATTTTCGCCGCTTCTGCGGCAGGGAGAACATATGATGACCAATGCAGTTGCCCTGGCAGACTTGAAGGCCCGGTTAGACGACCTGCCGAGATTTCGATTGGCACAACTACCAACCCCACTTCATCGGCTCAACAATTTTGGTGCGTTGCTGGACGGGCCGCAGCTTTGGATGAAGCGGGATGATTTGTCAGGCCTGGAGGGCGGGGGCAACAAGACCCGCAAGCTGGAGTTCCTGGTTGGCGACGCCATTCGCAAAGGTTGCGACATGCTGGTTTCCGTTGGAGCTATCCAGTCGAACCATACTCGCCAGGTTGCAGCATCTGCGGCCCGGGCAGGCATGAAATGTGCCCTTTTGCACTGCGCGTGGACCAAGGATGCAGGGCCCAATTACCGTCAGGTCGGAAATATTCTGCTGAGCCACTTGATGGGAGCCGAACTCTATTTCGACGAGGTCGAACGCCCGATAGAAGACCAGGGACCGCTCGAAGAATTCATTGCACACCTGAATGCGTCGGGGCATTCGCCGTACCTGATCCCAGGCGGTGCGTCGGAGCATCCGCTGGGCAGCATGGGGTATGTAAATTGTGCCGCCGAACTCGCCAGTCAGATGGACGAAACCGGTATCACTTTTAGCCACCTACTGCACACGACAGGGTCCAGCAGCACACAAGCCGGTCTGCTGGCCGGTTTCTCGGCTCTGGGCCTCAACATCCGCGTCATCGGTGTTGCCGATGACGGGGAAACAGAAATCAAGACGCGAAGGGTACGTGAATTGGCCAATGAAGCACTGGAAACTCTGGGGCTGCCACATTTGGTGCAAGCAGGTGACGTCGAGGTCATTGCCTCGAACAATGCCGGTTACGGCTTTGCAGACGACGCAATCAAGCAGGGCATTCACCTTATGGCGGCCAAAGAAGGCTTGATTGCCGATCCCGTATATGAGGGTCGCGCCATTCGGGGGTTGCTCGATCTCAACGCAGCTGGCCGCTTCAGGCCCGATAACAAGATACTACTCATGCACCTTGGAGGATCGCCAGCAATTCACGCTTATGCAGAACAGTTCGGTGCTATCGAATTCAAACCATTTAGTGCCATTGCCGGATGAACCATCTCTCCGGTTCATGCGTTTTCTGACCATTGTTTTTCAGTAATTCAACGGATCTCCCAGTGAGCGATCGCCCCATCATCATCTGGTTTACCCAGGACCTGCGCCTGAGTGACAATGCCTGCCTGGGTGCGGCCGTTGCTTCAGGTCACCCGATCCTGCCACTGTTTGTTCTTGATGACGTAACACCGGGCGAGTTTGCCATGGGTGGCGCCTCGCGCTGGTGGCTGCACAAGTCCCTGGTTTCACTGGCGTCATCGCTGGAGGCCCTGGGCGGCAGGCTGGTCGTTTGCCGGGGCGAGGCAGGCCATGTGGTTGAGAAACTGGTTACGAAAACCAGTGCGCAAGGGGTCTACTTTTCGCGCGGTTACGCGCCCTGGTCCAGCAAGCTGGAAAAGAGAATTTCAGCGCGCTGCGAGGCTGTCGGGATCGAGTGCAGGCGGTTCTCCGGGTTTCTGCTGCATGAACCCGAAGCGATCAGAACCGGAAACGACGGACCGTACAAGGTCTACACCCCGTTTTCGCGAAACTGCCTCGCCCGGGAGATTACCAGGAAACCACGGCCCGCACCGGAGCTGGTGGATTTCTACAGCACCGACATCGCTGGCGACACCGTGGACGATCTGAGCCTGTATCCCGACAAACCGGACTGGGCAGCAGACTTCCCCGGACGCTGGACACCGGGCGAGGCCGGCGCACACGAGAAACTGGAACAGTTTCTGGAAAATGCCGTTGGCGATTACAAGGAGGCCCGCGATCTGCCGAACGTAAGAGGCACATCACGCCTGTCACCACACCTGCATTTTGGCGAAATCAGTCCATTGCAGTGCTGGGCGGCGACGAGCCACGCCGCAGCGTCGGCTGGGGGCAAGATTGACCAGGGCGCCCACACATTCGAGAAGGAAATCCTGTGGCGGGAGTTTTCATACCATCTGCTGCATTACTGGCCGGACCTGCCGATGGAGCCGTTCAAACCGGAGTTTGCGGATTTTCCCTGGCTGCAGGATGATGAAAAACTTGCCCGCTGGCAGCAAGGGCTGACCGGGCTTCCCATCGTGGATGCCGGCATGCGGGAGCTGTGGGCAACCGGCTGGATGCACAACCGCGTTCGCATGATCGTTGCGTCTTTCCTGATCAAGAACCTGCGGCTTCCCTGGCAGGTGGGCGAACAATGGTTCTGGGACACGCTGGTCGACGCGGATATCGGTTCCAACTCGGCGAGCTGGCAATGGGTGGCCGGCTGCGGCGCGGATGCAGCACCTTACTTCCGCATCTTCAACCCGGTTCTTCAGGGTGAGAAATTTGACAAGCAAGGCGGCTATGTCCGGCGCTGGGTGCCGGAACTGTCCGGTCTGCCCGACAAGTTCATTCACAAACCGTGGCAAGCGCCGGCTGAAGCGCTCAAGGATGCCGGAGTTGACCTTGACACCACCTATCCGCGGCCAATTGTCGATCTGGGCGAAACCCGTAATGCAGCACTTGCCGCCTACAAGACCATCAAGAAGCCGAATGCTGCATGAGCGTCAAACCGGTCCGCCGGGCGGACGGCGCTGAAACCTGCCGGTGAGAAAATCCACGAACGCCCTGGTTTTGGCCGGCCGGTACCGGTCCGGCGGGTAAACTGCGTGCAGGGCGATCGGGGCCGGCTCAAAACCTTCCAGCACAGGCACAAGCGCACCGCTGGCCAATTCATCTGCAACAATGAAGGCCGGCAACAAGGCAATACCCTGGCCTGACGAACTGGCCAGTTTCAGCACATCGCCATTGTTCGAGCACAGCACAGGGGCCACCGGCAGACGATTTGAATTGCCGAGCCCGCGCAATGGCCAGTGCATCTCATTGCCCATGTGGCCGTAATGCAGGATGGCATGGTCAGCCAGGTCGGCCGGTGTGCGCGGACGGCCACGATCTTGCAGATAACCGGGGCTTGCGCACATCAGCCGGCGGATCGGGCAGATTTTTCTGGCGATCAGCGACGACGGCTGCAGTTCGCCGATGCGCAAGGTTATGTCGAAGCCTTCCTCATACGGGTCGACAAACCGGTCATTGACGTTCAGCGATACGGTGATGTCGGGATGTTCGCGCATGAAGTCATTGACGGCAGGCGCAATATGGCTGACGCCAAAGGTCATTGGCGCATTGATCTGAAGCAGGCCTTTCAGTTCTCCGGTCAGGTCGCCGGCGGCGGCTTCCGCCTCTGCCATGAAATCAACCAGTACGCGGGCGCGTTCCACAAACACCTGGCCGGCTTCGGTCAGCGCCATGGTGCGCGTGGTGCGCACCAGCAATTGTGCGCCGAGATGATCTTCCAGTGCCGTCACCTGCCGAGATACCTGGACCCGCGACAGGCCGAGCTTGCGTCCTGCCGCCGCAAAACCGCCCTCGTCCACGGCAGTGACAAGGGCCTTCATGCCATCGAATCGATCCATACGACAATTGTAGCCGAAATTGTAACAATGCGTATATATTTCTAATTATTGTCTCCCGAACACCGGGAATTATCTTGTTGTCTGAACATTTGAACGGAGTGTCCGGCCTGATCGGGCCGGCGACAGGAGACACGACAATGCTGCAACTCAGACTTTCAGAACAACGCGGCCAGGCCGACTTCGGCTGGCTGAGGTCAAAGCACAGCTTTTCCTTTGGCGGCTATCACGACCCCGAGCACATGGGCTTCGGTCCGCTTCGGGTCATCAACCAGGACATGGTTGTACCGGGCGGCGGGTTCGATACCCACGGCCACGCCGACATGGAGATCATCTCCTATGTGCTGGACGGCGCACTTGAGCACAAGGATTCACTCGGCTCCGGCTCGGTGATCCGGCCAGGCGATGTGCAACGCATGTCCGCCGGCAGCGGCATCAGGCATTCGGAATTCAACGCCTCGGCGACAGAGCCTGTACATTTCCTGCAGATCTGGATCATGCCGGAAGAAAACGGACTTAAGCCTTCCTACGAACAGCGTCATTTCGATCGTTCGGAACGACAGAACACGCTGAAGCTGGTGATATCGGCAACCGGGCAAGAAGATGCGCTACAGATCCACCAGCGCGCGGACGTCTATGCCAGCGTGCTGGACAAGGACAACAGCATCAGCCACAAACCTGACGCCGGCCGTGGCCAGTGGATACAACTTGCGACCGGCGAGTTGCTGGTCAATGGCGAACAAATGCGTGCCGGCGACGGCCTTGCCATATCCGGCGAACCGGAAATCGACGTCACGGCTCTCGACGACGCTGAATTTCTGCTGTTCGATATGGCCTGACTGTTTCTCTATCAAAAAGGTGGTTCAACGACATGACGCAGATTGACCTTGCCGGCCAGGTGGCCGTGGTAACCGGTGGCGCCCAGGGCATCGGCCTGGCAGTGGCGCAGGCCCTG
Source organism: Anderseniella sp. (assembly GCA_051010195.1). Lineage (GTDB taxonomy): Bacteria > Pseudomonadota > Alphaproteobacteria > Rhizobiales > Aestuariivirgaceae > Anderseniella. Next base: position 17,317 of record JBPCVV010000133.1, read on the forward strand.
GCCAAAGCCGGTGCCAAAACGGCCCTGTGGGACATGGACGGACAGCTTGCCGGCAAGGCGGCAGGTGAACTGGGCGGTGAGGCGGCCGGGTTTGCGGCAGATGTCACCGACGAGACTGCAATCGCCGCCGCACTGGCCGATACTGAAAAGGCCTTGGGACCGGTTTCCATACTGGTCAACAGCGCCGGCATAGCCGGTCCCAATGCAACCGTGGCAGACTACGATCCGGCCCAATGGCGCCAGGTCATCGATATCAACCTGAACGGCACCTTCTACGTGAACAAGGCGCTTGTGCCCGGCATGGTGGAGCGCGGCTATGGCCGCATCTGCAACATTGCCTCCATTGCCGGCAAGGAAGGCAACCCGAACGCGTCAGCCTATTCGGCGTCCAAGGCAGGCGTAATCGCGTTGACAAAGTCGCTTGGAAAGGAGCTGGCAGCTCATGACATCGCTGTTAACTGCGTCACTCCCGCGGCTGCCAAGACACGAATATTCGACCAGATGAAGCAGGAGCACATCGACTACATGCTGTCCAAGATTCCGCGCAACCGGTTCCTGCAGGTCGATGAGGCCGCCGACATGATCGCGTGGATCGTGTCACCGCAAAACAGCTTTACCACCGGCGCTGTTTTTGATCTGTCGGGCGGGCGCGCAACGTACTGATGCTATCAAAACCGTTCGAACGCTTCTTGATTGTTCAACTTCCGGAAAAAATCACATGCCAGACCAACTTAATATCGTTGCCATCTCCGGCAGCCTGCGCAGCAAGTCCTTCAACACCAGCCTGTTACGAGCCATGCAGACCGTCGCTGACAAAGCCATGTCCATAGACATACAAACCCTGAAAGGCATTCCGGTCTATGACGGTGATGATGAGGACGCCACCGGCGTGCCGCAGATCGTGAACGAGCTTGCTGAAAAGATCCGGGCTGCCGACGGCGTGATCATCGCAACGCCGGAATACAATTTCACCATTCCGGGCGGACTGAAGAATGCCACCGACTGGATCAGCCGGGTGAAAGACCAGCCGTTCAGCAACAAGCCGGTGGGCGTGGTTGGCGCCGCTGCCGGTCCACTCGGCACGGCGCGTTCGCAGTACCAGTTGCGCCAGAACCTGGTGGGCCTGTCAGCCCTGACCATGTCAAAGCCTGAAGTGTTTGTGGGATCGGCACACGGCAAGTTTGCCGAAGATGGCAGTCTCACTGATGAAGATACCGGACAGTTCCTGAAAATCTGGCTTGGAGCCTTCGACGCCTGGGTCCGGCGCGGTTTCTGAACCTGAAATGTTGGAAAAACAGCGCCCAAAAGGTCGCTCGCCCATACTTCCTTTTCAGGATGTACGGGCGAGCATGGTACGCGCTGCTCGGGACGGCGACAGGAGCCACGCGACCAATTTCGAATCTGTCACAGCGCTGGAAAATCCGATGCGCCGTCAGAAGAAGGGATTTGAAGATTGCCACAAAACGCGTGAAGCGATTAAACGTTCTAACTGTTTTCGGCAGACCCCTCTGCTGCAAAACACAATGCTTGTCATTCGCGACAACAGATGGGCCAAACCTAGGCAATTCTGAGGCCAGTGGGCTTGAAACAACAATATCACGCTGGACAACCGGTTCATAACGCCTGAATATCTGTCAAAAGGCCGGTTTTTTCATCAGCAACTGGTGAAGGCGGATGATTCGGGTTTCCCGAAATGATTCGGCATCGGCAACAAAGCCCGCCGCAGGGCATATGGGAGCCAGTGAATGCCACATCGCATCGTTATTGCAGACGATCATCCGCTGTTTCGGGATGCGTTGCGGCTCGCCGTACAGGATGCGCTGGCTGACGTGACTATTGATGATGCTGGCTCGCTGAACGAGACCCTGGACATATTGACCGCGGCTGATGATGTGGACCTGTTACTGCTCGACTTGAAAATGCCCGGTGTACAGGGTTTTTCCGGTCTTATGCTGATGCGAGCCCAGTTTCCGCTGGTGCCTGTCGTGGTCGTGTCCGGCAGCGAGGAGACCAGCGTCATCCGCCGTGCCATCTCGCTTGGTGCCCTGGGCTTCATTCCGAAATCGGCGCCGGTTGAAGATATGCAGGCCGCGATTTCAGCCGTGTTGAACGGTGATGTCTGGCTGCCCGAGCATGTCGACCTCGCTGCCCAGGGCAATGCCGAAATTGACGACCTTGCCCACCGCCTGTCCACCCTGACCCCACAGCAGACCCGGGTATTGATGATGCTGCGCGAGGGACTGCTCAACAAGCAGATTGCCTATGAGCTGTCGGTCTCCGAAGCCACGGTAAAAGCCCATGTTTCAGCGATCCTGCAAAAACTGAACGTGGACAGCCGCACACAGGCGGTGATTGCCGCATCACGCATTGACGGTGATCAGGCCGATACCGTGGATGCCGGCTTGTCGACCTAGTGCAAGGTGTCGTTACTCCGCTGCTTCTGATTTTGTCTGTGCCATCATCAGCACCGTCCGCAATACGGCCGGTCGAACCGGTTTCCGCAAATACGCCACACCGGCAGCTTTCGATGCTGCCTGGACATCCGCGGAACGTTCGGCCGTGATCAGGGCCGCGGAAAATGTCACACCGGTGCTGTCACGCAGCTCGTCGATCAGTTCAAGCCCGTTGTCAGACCCCAGGTGATAGTCCATCAGGACCGCGTCGTAGGGCCAGACAGCCTGGCTCTCTGCCAGCTGGCGCACGACATCAGCAGACGGGGCCGTGTCTACGGTACAGCCCCAACCTTCGAGCAGGGCACTCATCCCGTCAATGATGGCAGGCTCATTGTCGACCACCAGAACCGACAGCCCGGCGAGGCTGGCAGCGGCGCGGACAGGTGACGGCGCGTGCGCAACCGCAGCCTCCTGCTTGCCTTCGGCCAGCGGCAAGTCGAGCCTGAACACGCAACCTGATCCGGGCTCGGATTTCAGGGTCAGGGGATGGTGCAGCACCCGCGCCATGCGCTCAACGATGGACAGTCCCAGACCCAGGCCCTGAATGGTGGAATCCTGAGACTCCAGACGCTCGAACTCGCGGTACACAAGTTGCTGCTTGTCGTACGGAATGCCGGGGCCTGTGTCATGGACCTCGACACAAAGCTGGCCATCGCGTACGCGCGCGCCCATCAACACCCTGCCCGACACGGTGTACTTGATGGCATTGCTGAGCAGGTTCTGAAGGATCCGCCTGATCAGGCGCCGGTCCGAATACACCATCCGGCTGCACGGCATGATGGTCAGATCCAGCTGCTTGTCGTCGGCCGCGACCGAAAACTCGGTGCGCAGCTGGTTCAGAATGTCGTTGATCGTAAACGCCGACATTTCAGGCTTGATTGCGCCTGCATCCAGGCGCGACATGTCGAGCAGTGCCGACAGGATTTCTTCCACCGCTTCAAGAGACAGATCGACATTACGGACCAGTTGGCCGTCAGGGCGCGATGCCGTCCGTTCCAGCAGGGACGACGTAAACAGCCTGGCTGCGTTGAGTGGCTGCAGAATATCATGTGAGGCGGCGGCTATGAACCGGGTCTTGCCGGCATTGATTTCCACAGCATCAGCGCGGGCCTTTTCCAGCTGTGTGTTCAGCTTTGTCAGTTCGGCGGTTCTTTGCTCCACCCGCTGTTCCAACGCTTCGGATGCATGAACCCGCTCGGTGATGTCGGCAAAGGTAATGACCCGGCCGTCTTCGGGCATGGCATTGCTGCGAACCTCGAGCACCTTGCTGGTTTGCCTGCTGCGTAAATGGAAGGCTTCGGTCTGATTGGCCAGCAGCCGCAGAAGCTGCAGGCTGGCCTCGGCCTGGTCCGTCGTTCCGAGGACGAATTCGGAATCCAGCCGCCGGACAATATCGCCAAGCGGCACGCCGACACGGCCAAACTCCGGCGGCAGGTTGAGCAAGTTGCGGAACTGTGTGTTCCAGCACACAAGCGCAAGATCCTGGTCGAACACCACAATGCCCTGTTCCACATGGTCGATCGCCGATTGCAGCAAATCGCGGTTGTAGACGATGGCATCAGATGCATCATCAAGCAGCCGCATGGCACCGGCGGTGTGGCCGGCACCGCGTTGCAGCAGGAGCGCCATGACGACGCGCGCCGAGGCTGTGCCGATGGCCCTGGCCAGCAGGCGTTCAGCGAATTTCAGCGTTTCCTGGTCGGCCATGCTGCGCGGTTTTAGTTTCCCCGCACGGGCGATATCGAGTTCGTCGAATGAGCGCTTGGTTCGTTCCTTTCCGAGATATCGCTCAACCGTTGCCTGCAATTGCTTGATCGTTACCTCGGGCTGGATTTGCGCCGGCAGGCTTTCCATCTGCCCGCGCTGCATGAATGCCTGGGCCTGGGTGCGCTCGGTGGGATCAACACCGGTAAACAGTGAAATCAGGATATAGGAACCGATATTGGCGGCCATCGACCACACGACGCCATGGGTGAGCGCATCGAGATCGCTGCCGAACAGATGGCGTGGCCGCAGCATCTCAATTTGAAACGGCCCATCGCTGATCAGCGCTGCCGGCAGCCACCCGGCGTCGGCAAACAAGGGTACAAGCAGGGTGTATGTCCACACGACAAAGCCGGCGACAAGGCCGAACATGGCGCCGCGGGCATTGCCCCTGGTCCAGATCAGCCCGAGGAAAAATGCCGGCGCAAACTGTGCCACGGCAGCAAAAGACACCAGTCCGGTCTGGGCCAGGGCGGCGTTGTTGCCGATCATCAGGTAATAGGAGTAGGCCAGCACCAGGATCACACCGATGGCGGCACGCCTGATCTGCAGAATGCGTGAAGTCATGTCGCCCTGCCACATCTGGCCGCTGGCGCGGCGCAACATCAGCGGCATCACGATGGAGTTGCACACCATGATCGACAGAGCCACGGTTTCCACGATCACCATTGCGGTTGCCGCAGACAAACCGCCAATGAAGGCGATCATGGCAAGCAGAGGCTGGCCGTCCGCCACCGGCAGGGCCAACACATATGTGTCACCGTCGACAGCCTGACCGTCGAACATCAGCAGACCGGCAACAGCGATCGGAATGACAAAGATGTTGATCATCACCAGGTACAACGGAAACGTCCATGACGCCTTGCGGACATCATCCAGCGAGGTGTTCTCGACCACCGCGAGGTGGAACTGGCGCGGCAGCAGGATGATGGCGCAGATCGCCAGGAACGTCATTGTCACGAACCGCGGCAGGTCTATGGGACCGCTGAAAAGTGCCGTAATTTCAGGGCTTTGCGATGCCCTTTCGTACAACTGCGCCGGGCCACCCATCATCACGAAAGTGATGAAGGCCCCGACCAGAATGAAGGCGATCAGTTTGACCAGGCTCTCCGCGGCAACAGACAGGATCAGCCCGTTCTGGTGTTCGGTGGCATCCGCATGCCGGGTGCCGAACAGGATGGCGAAAACAGCCATGGAAATGGCGACGAACATGGGAACGTCGCCAAACCCTGTCTCCAATATGCCGGTGTCCACGCCCAGCGGGCCCAGTGCATTCAGTGACAGCGAGACAGCCTTGAGCTGCAGGGAGATGTAGGGCACGACGCCAATAACCGCGATAAAGGCGGCTATTCCACCCAGCAGCTGGTTCTTGCCGTATCTCGCCGACAGAAAATCGGCGATCGAGGTAATGTTCTGCGCCTTGGACAGGCTGACAATGCGCCGGACCAGCGGCCAGCCCAGACCAACCAGCAGGATGGGCCCGAGATAAATCGGCAGGAAATAATAGCCCGACGTCGACGCCAGACCGACGCTGCCGTAAAACGTCCAGGACGTGCAATACACCGCAAGTGACAGGGCGTACACATATGGCCGGCCCACTCCACGCCGCATCCCGGAGGCCTTACGATCACCATAGGCGGCGATTGCGAACAATACGCCCACATAACCCAGTGCAATGAGTATGACGCCCCACGTGGAAAGCATGACGGTCGTATCCAAGCCTTTCTATGCCCGCTCACGATGAGCAACCGGGCGCTAAGTCTAGCAGATGCCAGAGTGCAGGCAATTGAACATAAGTGTGCGATTTTCGGTTGTAATTCGGTGGATTGAGCTTATTTTGCGCCTACTTTCGGGTCACGACAATTGATGCTGAAAGTTTCAATATGCCTGTCACTGCGGCGGCGGCATTTGAATACCAACAAGAGGGGAAATACCATGCTTAAGGAATTCAAAGAGTTTGCCTTCAAAGGCAACGTGCTCGACCTGGCCATCGGTGTGATTATCGCCGGTGCATTCGGTCTTATCGTAAAATCGCTGGTAGGCGACATCATCATGCCGATCGTTGGCGCCATTACCGGCGGGACCGATTTCTCAAATATGTTTGCGCCACTTTCCAGCGCAGTCACCGCCGCCACGCTGGACGCGGCCAAGGAACAGGGCGCGGTTCTGGCCTATGGCAACTTCATTACAGCGGTTGTCAACTTCCTGATCGTCGCCTTCATTCTGTTCCTCGTGGTTCGCGCTGCGAACTCGATGGAGAAGCAGGAAGAAGAAGCCGCTCCTGCCGCACCGCCGGCAGACGTGACGCTGCTCACGGAAATCCGCGATCTTCTGAAAAAATAGCTGACCGGATACGGTCGAGCCCAAGAAACCGATACAGCCCCGGTTTGCGATCATCCGCAGGCCGGGGTTTTTGTTTGCCTGTCGCGACGGCTTGAAATACTGATCATGGTTCAGCACCTCTTCAAGCACATGGCAGCATTCACATGACAGTCCCTACCCCAGACATGCTTGTGTCGAGCATCCGCCAAAGCCAGCGTGATGAGCCTGACAGCGGCATACTGAGCGCGGTCAACCACGGCTTTGGCCGCAAGGGCCTGATTCCGCTGTGGACAGGAGAAGGCCCGCTCAAGACCCCCGAATTCATCTGCCAGGCGGCGTCCAGGGCCATGTTCGACGGCGAGACGTTCTACACCTGGCAGCGTGGCCTGCCGCAGCTTCGCAGCGCATTGGCCGCGTATCACGAGAAATTCTGGCCCGGCAGATATTCCGCTGAACGGTTTTTCGTGACCGGCGGCGGCATGCAGGCCATTCAGGTGGCCCTGCAGTTATTGGCAGACAAAGGCGATGAGATCGTCATTCCATCACCCGCCTGGCCGAACTTTCCCGGCCCGATGCGCATGATGGGGGTCAAGCCGGTATTTGTGCCGATGCTGTTTGACGCGCAAACCTGGTCGCTGGATCTCGACAGGATGCGTGACAGCTTAGGCCCGAAGACAAGGGCCATCTGCCTGATTTCGCCGTCCAATCCAATCGGTTGGGTGGCGTCGCGCGAGGACCTTATCGCCATTCGTGACATGGCCCGTGAGGCCGGTGTGTGGATACTGGCCGATGAGGTCTATTCAAGATTTTTCTACGGACCGGACACCGACGGTCTGGCACGCTCACCGTCGTTCATGGATGTCTGCGAGCAGGACGAACGGGTCGTCTATATCAACACGTTTTCAAAAAACTGGGCCATGACCGGGTGGCGCATCGGCTGGCTGCAGGCGCCCGAGGCACTGGGACCGGCCATCGAACGCATCATCCAGTACAATACCTCCGGCACGGCAGCGTTCATGCAGAAGGGCGCGCTGGCGGCCATCGAGAACGGTGAAGACTTCGTCGAAATGCAGATCGGAATGGCACGCACCTGCCGTGACAAGGTGGCCGATGCGCTGGGACAGCTCAACAATGTGAGTTTTGAAAACCCGATGGGCGCATTCTACAGTTTCTTCCGCATTGACGGCCTGACCGACAGCCTTGGTGCAACCCTGCGCATTATCGATGAGGCCAATGTCGGACTTGCCCCGGGCGGCACATTCGGTCCGGGCGGCGAGGGCTTTCTGCGCATGTGCTACCTGCGCGACCCTCACGGTCTCGATGAAGCGCTCGACAGGCTGACAGCCTGGTTACGGCAGGCTTGATACCAAAGGATGCAATTATTGACCCATTTGACCGGTTCTTCGCATTCGCTGGTTAGGCATGCTTCACGCCTTGGTCTGGCCGACCACAAGTGGAGCATAACGAAGTCCAGGGGATGCGAAAAACCGGCCTTCGGAGGGCCAAATTCGTCCATCTGGTGCGTTATGGCGCTTGACCGATGCGCCGCATCGCGCTGCGCGCTGCGCCTGCCAGAGTGAACGGATTTGACTCCATCAAATGGGTCAATAATTATTTCCTTTGGTCTGTGACATCTTCCATGCGTTGACCGCAGCATGACGATTGCTTATCTGATGATTGATAACATCTGCTAACCGGACGCTGTTGCTCATGGCCATTCGCGAAATCGTCAAATTGCCGGATCCGATCCTGAAAAAAATCTCGCAACCGGTGGAGCGCGTGGATGACGAGTTGCGCGGCCTGGTCGATGACATGCTCGCCACAATGTATGACGCGCCGGGCATTGGCCTGGCGGCCGTACAGATCGGCATCCCGCGGCGTCTGCTGGTTGTAGATATCGCCAAGGACGAACAACCCAAGTCGCCGATGGCGTTCATCAATCCCGAAGTCGTCTGGAGCAGTGACGAAGTCTCCGAATACGAAGAGGGCTGCCTGTCGATACCCGACGTGTTCGACAATATCGAGCGCCCCGCACAGGTCCGGGTGTCTTACCTGGACCGGGACGGCAAACAACATGAAGAGCTCTATGACGGACTGATGGCCACAGTGCTGCAACACGAGATCGATCATCTGAACGGGATACTGTTCATTGACTACCTGTCCCGGCTGAAGCGGGGCACAATTGTGCGCAAGTTTACCAAGCTGGCCCGCCAGCAGCGAGAAAAGGTGTGAGCCTGCGCGTGGTCTTCATGGGCACGCCGGACTTTTCCGTGCCGAGCCTTGCCCGCCTTGTGAATGACGGCCATGACATTGCAGCTGTCTACACTCAGCCGCCGCGCGCAGCCGGCCGGCGCGGCCTGGAGGAGCGCAAGTCCCCGGTGCACGAATTTGCACAGGCACAGGGGCTGGACGTGCGCACGCCGGTTTCCCTTAAACCGGAACAAGAACATGACGCCTTCGCGGCCCTGAAAGCGGATGTGGCGGTGGTTATAGCCTACGGTCTGCTGTTGCCGAAACCCGTTCTTGAAGCGCCCCGGTTCGGCTGTCTCAATGTGCATGCGTCACTGCTGCCGCGCTGGCGCGGGGCCGCCCCGATACAGCGCGCCATCATGGCAGGCGACAGCGAAACCGGCGTGGCCATCATGCAGATGGAACAGGGACTTGATACCGGGCCGGTTGTTCACGAGGTACGCACAAGCATGGATGACCGGACTACCGCGCAGGCCCTGCACGATGAGCTGGCGCAGTCCGGTGCCGCGGCAATGAGCCAGGTATTGGCGCAGCTTGAGGCCGACGGTTCATTGCAGGCAGTTGAGCAGGCCGAAAACGGCATAACCTATGCCGCCAAGATAACCAAGCAGGAAGCCCACATCGACTTTGCCCAGCCGGCCGCGACGGTGCTGCGCCATGTGCATGGCCTGTCCCCGTTTCCCGGTGCCTGGAGCCTACTTGAGGGCACGGACAAACCGGTGCGGGTAAAACTGCTCCAGGTCGAACAGGTGCCGGACCTGTCCGGCCCTCCGGGCACCGTGCTGGACGACCGCCTCGCCATTGCCTGCGGGGACACAGCGGTGCGCCCGGTGCGCCTGCAGCGCGAAGGCAGGGCGGTCATGGATCTTGAGACATTCCTGAATGGCCTGAAGCCTGCAGTCGGTTCCATGGCAGGATAGAAACTATGCCTCGCTACCGCATGACCATTGAATATGACGGTTCAGGATTTTCGGGCTGGCAGCGCCAGGCCGGCCAGCCCTCAGTACAGGCAGCGATTGAAGATGCCGTAGCGCGGCTTGAACAATCACCGGTGACGCTGTTCGGTGCCGGGCGCACCGATGCCGGTGTCCATGCGCTTGGCCAGGTCGCCCACGTCGACCTGCAGAACACCTGGCTGCCAGAAAAACTGATGGCCGCCATCAATGCCCAGGTGCGGCCTGACCCTGTCAGCGTATTCGATGTGCGCGAAACCACTGACAGGTTTCACGCCCGGTTCTCTGCATCGGCGCGCCACTACGAATATCGCATTCGGGACAGCCGGGCCCCGCCGGCGCTGGATCGTGAGCGGGTCTGGTGGGTGCCGTACCGGCTGGATGAGGCGGCCATGCATGCAGCCGCGCAGGAATTGACCGGACACCATGATTTCACAACGTTCCGCTCCAGCCAGTGCCAGTCCAAATCACCGGTGAAGACACTAGACAGGCTCGATGTTTCGCGCGACGGGCGCGATGTCATTGTGCGGGCATCTGCCAGGTCGTTTCTACACAACCAGGTGCGCTCGCTCGTCGGCACGCTGAAACTGGCCGGCGACGGCAAATGGTCCGCCACGGACGTGCGAGACGCGCTCACCGCGGCTGACCGGTCAGCCTGCGGCCCGGTCGCGCCACCGCAGGGGCTGTATCTGGTGAAAGTTGACTACTCAGACGATGATTGACGCCACAATCGACATGGCAAGATCGCCGGCAACCAGCATGGTGGCCGTCGTGGCAGGCACGTCCAGGGCGGCCTTGGCAACATACCAGCGATAGTACAGCGACCACACAATCACACACAGGCTCATCAGCGCGCCGGTTACCGCTTCGATAATGCCGGCCTGCTGCAACACAAACACCGGCACCAGGGCCGCAATGACATACACACTCGACCAGTTGTAGGCCACGATATAGCGGACATAGTGATGGCGCCTATCGATGACACGTGCCACCGTCAGCATGATCAGCGGCCACAGCACCCACAACAAGGCCAGCAGCGCCAGTGACGCGAACCAGTGGCGCTCGGGCTGCGGCGGCGTGGCCAGCCTGGCGCCGGCGGATGAGGAGTACAGATAAAGCGGCGCAACCAGGAAAATGGCGGCGAACGAATTCCAAAAACCGTCCGAACTCAGGTCGAGGTCGTCGAGACCGTCTTCATCCATGCAGACCAGCCGCCAGCAGGCTTTCAACCCGCGTACAGCTTCAAGTGCAAAATTCACTCATATGCTCCCCGCAAACCAGTCATCCAGCATCCGCCTGTAAACCCGTGTCAGAGCCTCCAGCTCACTGAGCTTGATACATTCATTAGCCTGATGAATGGTGGCGTTGTTGGGGCCGAATTCAACCACCGGGCAATAATCCTTGATGAAGCGGGCATCGGAGGTACCGCCGCCGGTATCGAGTTTCGGTGTAATTCCGGTTTCCGCAGTTACGGCCTGTGCCATGCAATCGACAAAGCTGCCCGGTTCGGTCATGAAAGCATCGGCTCCCTCGATGATGGCAATGGCAAAGGTGCCGCCGAATGCCTGCCTGACCGTTTCACATTCTAGCGCCACCCAGTCTTTCAGGCTTTGCGCCGTGTGCTCGGTGTTGTAGCGAATATTGAACCGGGCACTGGCGGACGCCGGAATAACATTGTTGGCCGGATTACCGGTGTCGAAGTTGGTCACTGCCAGCGTCGTCGGGCCGAAATGGGTATTGCCCACGTCAAGTTCATGGGATGACACCCTGTCGATCAACCGGGCCAGCGGCGTGATCGGGTTCAGTGCCTTGTGGGGATAGGCGGAATGGCCCTGAACACCGGTCCATGTGATCTCGAAATGGATGGACCCCCGGCGGCCGATCTTGAGCGTGTCACCCAGCGCGCCGGGGCAGGTCGGCTCCCCGACAAGGCACACGTCCGGCACCTCCCCGCGGCGCTTGAGTTCAGCCAGCATCTTTACCGTACCGTTGATGGCAATGCCTTCTTCATCACCGGTGATGAGCAGGGAAACCGACCCTGACGGGTCTCCGGCATGGTCGGATGCAAAACCGATTGCGGCAGCACAGAACGCGGCCACTGAACCTTTCATGTCGCACGCTCCGCGACCGTAGACATTACCGTTTTGGATTTCCGCGGCAAACGGCGGATGAGACCATAACTCGTCAGCGCCCGGCGGCACGACATCGACATGGCCGGCAAAACAGAAATGCGGCCCATCAGAACCAATGCGCAAGAACAGATTGTCCACGTCTGCCGTGCCGTCTTCACTGAACGGCATCCGGCTGGCGGCAAAGCCTGCCGGCAGCATAAGATTTTCCAAGTAATCGAGAGCGCCGGCCTCCTCAGGCGTAACGGACGGACAGCGGATCAGGTCTTGCAGAATGGGGATCGGATCAGGCGTGTTGGTCATGGTGCAAG